>JBILVB010000008.1:0-47798 GCA_044370695.1 Acidimicrobiales bacterium
TCGAGCCGTTGGTGCCGGTGCGGGTGTTGGAGACGCGGGTGTCGGAGGGTCAGCGGGGGTATTCGGGGGCCAAGCCGGTGGCGGGGCAGACGGTGGAGTTGGTGGTGGCGGGGGTTGGTGGGGTGCCGGCGGGGGCGCGTGCGGTGGTGTTGAACGTGACGGGGGTGGAGGCGTCGGGGGCTGGGTTCGTGACGGTGTGGCCGTGTGGGTCGGCGCGTCCGACGGCGTCGAATTTGAACCTCGATCGGGGGGAGACGGCGCCGAATCTGGTGGTGGCGCCGGTGGGGGTCGGGGGGAAGGTGTGTGTGTTCACGCAGTCCGGCGCGCATCTGGTGGCGGATCTGAGTGGGTATGTGCCGGCGGGGGCGCGGTTCGAGCCGTTGGTGCCGGTGCGGGTGTTGGAGACGCGGGTGTCGGAGGGTCAGCGGGGGTATTCGGGGGCCACGCCGGTGGGGGTCGGGGGGAAGGTGTGTGTGTTCACCCAGTCGGGTGCACACCTGCTCGCGGACCTGAGCGGCTATTTCACGTGAGCGAGCGGCCAGACGGGTCGTGGCGCCGGACGGTGGTTCGCACGAGCGGCCGTGGCGGTGGTAGCAACCGGTCGGGTAAGCCGCGCCGGGGAGGGCCGTCGTGCAGTACCGACCAGATGCCACCGAATTGTTGAACGACGTCGCCGGTCTGCTCGAGGACCGGGTGCTCGGCGCCGTGTCCGGACCGTTGCAGCACCAGGTCCGGGTAGCGGCGAACCTCCTGCGCATCGTCGAGCGTGAGGTCCGGCTCGCAGAGTCGGCCACGGCGGCCGAGCACGACCGTCTGCGGTCGTTCGTCGACACCTCGGGCACCCTCGCCGACGCCCGGGCACGACTCGCCGACCGTCTGCTCGGGTCCGAGGCGATCACCGACGAGGAGTTGGCCCGGATCCACGAGGCGATCGTTGCGACGTTGCGGGCCGACCTTGCGATCGCCAAACCCGGCTACGACCACTGGACCGGTGGGTGATGAGCACACTCGAGACGGGCCTCGCCCGCTGGCTGACGCAGCTCTGGGGGGCCGACGTCCGCGTCGACGGGATCTCCGAGAGCTCGGCCGGCGCCCGGCGCCGTAACGTCCTGTTCGACGCCCACGTCGGTGATCGCACCGTCGGGCTGGTCGCAACGATCCTGCCGACCGTCGAGATCCAAGCGCTCGACCCGGTGTCGGAAGGCGCCGTGCGCACCGTCGCCGAGCAGGGCGGTGTGCCCGTCCCCCATGTGCACGGCGCCACCCTCGACGACTCCTGGGTGGGCGGTGCGTTCCTGGTCAGCGACCGCATCGACGGCGAGACGATTCCCCGGCGCGTGCTGCGCCAGGCGTCTGCGCTCGGCCACGGCGATCTCGTCGTCGCACAGCTCGGCGACGCGCTGGCTCGCCTGCACGCGATCGACCCGGCGCTCGCGCCGGCCGGGTTGACCCGTCCGCCCGATGCCGCGCCCGTCGCGGCTGCGATCGCCACGGTCGAGCTCGGCATCGAGAGCCTGCTGCGCCCGGAGCCCGCGTTCGCCTACGGGTTGCGGTGGCTGCGAACGAACCGACCCGACGAACCGGCTCGCTGCACGATCGTCCACAACGACGCCCGGAACGGGAACCTGATCGTCGGGCCCGACGGCCTGCGGGCCTTGCTCGACTGGGAAGGCTCCCGCATCGGTGATCCGATGGAAGATCTGGCCTGGCCGCAGACCCGGATGTGGCGCTTCGGTGAAGACGACCGCATCGTCGGCGGGCTCGGTGGCGTGCCGGCATTCCGGCGTGGGTACGAGCAGGCCGGCGGTAGCTGGGACGACGACCGGATCCGCTGGTGGCGCGTGTTGTCGACGCTGCGCTGGGGGCTCGGTCTCGCCGGTCAGGCGGCCGCACATCTCGACGGGCGGTTCCGCTCGATCGTGATGGCCGGCAGTGGCCGGCGGGTCAGCGAACTCGCCTACGACGCCATGATGCTGATCCGGCCGTGACGAGCCCGGTCAGCGGGGACCGGCCATGTAGTCGTGCCATTCCTGCTCGCTCCAGAAGGGGCGGAGCTCGCCGACGATGAAGTCCGACGCCCAGCGCACCAACTCGATCCAGGGAAGCTCGGCGCTCGCGTGCTCCGTGAAGGCCATGCCGTCGATCAACAGTGCCACGTCGTCGAGACCGAGCACCATCGTCGACTCGTCGAGCAACTGGGCGTAGGCCACCCGCTCGGACAGGTCGGCGATCGCTGCGATGCTCCAGCGTTGCTGCTCGGCGGAGAACACCAGTTGATCGGTCATGATCCCGAGCAGTTCCGCGAGCGCAGCGAGGGCATCGGACTCGAGGGGGACCGGTCGCGGCAGGAGCACGGCGCCGATGGTGGCACGGCGGAGGCGACCGCCGTCGGGTCGGCCCGGCCGGGCCGGTGCGAAGATGCCTCGATGCGCATCGTGCTGACCGGTGGGCCCGGCGGGGGCAAGACCACGGCCGCCGACTTGTTCCGCCGGGAGATCGGCGAGCAGGTCGTCGTCGTGCCGGAATCGGCCACGATGCTGTTCGCCGGCGGGTTCCCCCGGGTGGGCGACGAGGCCGCCCGGCGGTCCGTGCAGCGAGCGATCTTCGAGGTGCAGCGCAGCCTCGAGGACATCCAGGCAGCCCTCTACCCGGACCGGGTGCTGCTGTGCGACCGGGGCACCGTCGACGGCGCTGCGTACTGGCCCGACGGAACCGCCGAGTTCTTCGCCCAGGCCGGGACCACCCTCGATGCCGAACTCGCCCGCTACGACGCCGTGCTCCACTTCGAGACCGCTGCGGTCGGCGGCTCGCGCATCGAAGGCGGGAACCGGTGGCGCACCGAGAGTGACGAGGAGGCGATCGCGCTGGACCGCCGGCTGCGAGCGTTGTGGTCCGGGCACCCCGGCTTCCACCTGGTGCCCCACCACCCGTCGTTCCTCCGGAAGATCACGATCGGTCTGTCGATCCTCGAAAGCGTCGTGGCCACCCGACGAGCAGGGTGACCGTCGGGATCACCGAACGTTCGCGAGCTCGAGTCCGTTGCCGTCGGTGATGCGCAGGGTGAGCGTCTCGTTCGAGTCCGCCTTGCAGGTGAACGTGTCACCGGCACGCATCACGAGCGGGTTCTCCGGCAGGGTGCACTCGAGCACCTTCACCCCCTGGGCCACCCCGTCGACCACCGTCTGGGTGGCCCGCTGGGCCGCCGCGGCGTCGAGCAGCCGGGAGGGGGAGGACGCGCTGGTGACGCGCAGGGTGTTCCCGTCGATCGAGCCCGAGACCTCGGCCTTCATCGTTCGGGTCGCGCCGGTGAAGGACACGACGCAGTCGGCGAGGAACGGGCCGTCGCGCAGTTCGATGTCGTCACACGTGACGCCGCTGACCTTCGCGGTCACGCCCTGCGACGCGAAGTTGTCCTCCAGGGCCTTGGGCAGCAGGTCCTGCAGGGTCTTGGTGGCGTCGCCGGACGAGGTGGCGATCGCGATGCCCACCCCGGCGACCAGCACGACCGCCACGATGCCCAGCACGATCCACAGCGTTCGGCGGGGTTTGGCCGGACCCGCCGGAACGGTCGGTGGCGTGAGCGTCGCCGCCGACGGCGGCGGGAGCGGGGGTGTCGGCTCGGGGGTGGTCACGCTGCGACCGTACTCGGGCGCGCTGCAGCCGTGGGGATGGACCAAGGGCCCGAGGTGACCGGCTTTCGGTCAGCGCGCGCCCCGGTCCACTGCCGTTCGGGTCGGCTCCGGCGGCGGGATCGGGTGGCCGTCGAGCAGCGCACGGTTGCCCCCCGCCTGCTTGGCGGCGTACATCGCTGCGTCGGCGCGCGCGATGGCGTCGGGGATCCGGTGGGTCGTGGCGAGCGCGACCCCGATGCTCGCAGCGATCCCGGAGATCGGCGCCGTCTCGAGGCCGGGCACCGGATCGGCGAAGGCCTCGAGGATCCGCTCGGTGGTGTGCCACCCGTCGTCGCCGGAGCCGACGCCCGGTGTGACGACCACGAACTCGTCCCCGCCTTGGCGGGCGATCAGGTCGCCGGTGCGAGCCAAGGCCTGCAACCGTCGGGCTGCCTCACCGATCAGAAGGTCGCCGGCTTCGTGCCCGAGGTTGTCGTTGACCGCCTTGAGCCCGTCGAGATCGACGAACACGACCGCAGCCGGACGTTCCGGTCCGGCCGAAAGTGCAGCGATGGAACGATCGAGACCGGCCCGGTTGAGCAGGCCGGTGAGCGGATCCGACCCGGCGCGTCGCTCGGCCTCGGCGGCCCGGGCAGCGGCCGCTTCGGCGCGCACGGCGAGCCGGAGCCGCAGGATGATCACGACGGCTCCGACGATCGCGAAGCCGAACACGACCGCCCCGGTGATGTCGGCACCGGACGTGTCGAGCCGAGCCTCGAAGGCCGGGGTCGCTGCCACCTTGGCCACCCACTCGATCCCCGAGAAGGATCCCGAGATCGCCTGCGTCCGTGCTCGTTCGGGCGGTGCCTCGCCGTGGAAGTAGATCAACTCGGCGCCACCGTGCTGCGCAGCGAGCGTCACCCGCAGGTCGTTCCCGAGGGACGAGTCGATCCGTTGCACCCCGTCGACCGGGAGGGTGCCGGCGAGCACGATGGCCGTGACCGGCTCGGTCGGGCCGGCCCGAACCGGTACCGCGAGCCCGAACCCGAAGTCGTTCACCGAGCGGGCGGCAGGGGCGAGCGCACGCACGACCTCGATAGCGGTGTTCAAGTCGAACCCCGAGGCCTGCAGCACGATGGCGAGGCCGGCCCCGTCGCGCACGGCGTCTCGAAACGACAGCACCTGGATCTAGCCGGTCGCCACCGCCCGGTCGAGCGTGGCGCGCGCCGACGGCAGCGATCCGAAGTCGAGCAGCCCCAGCCCCGACAGGTCGGCCTTCCCGGAGGCGATCCGGTCGAGGATGTACAGCGGCCCGGTGCCGGCACGGCGCTCGGGCAGGATCAAGGGCGACGAGGTCGCAACGCCCAGGGCCCGCTGACGCTCGAGGAACCGAGCGAGATCGGCCGGGGCCACGACCGACACATGCGCCACGGCGCGGTTGCTGTCGAGCAGCAACACCCCGGTGTCGTTCAGGAACCCCGACCATGCCTTCGGTGTGATCTCCGGCAGGTTGCCCGAGAACGAGGCGATGATGGTCAGGATCTCCCGATAGCGCTGGATGCTGTCCGTGACACTGGCCAGAGCCGTATCGGCGCGGCGGCCGAATTCGATGCTCAGGTCGCGCTCGGCGCGCTCGGTGAGCACGTAGCGCAGCGCCAGGCCGGCGGTGGCGCCCACGACGAGCGTCGCCGCCGCAACGCACGCCACGAGCAGCGTTCGAGCGGGCGATGTGACCGATCGGTACATTGCCGGGGCGAATCGTCAGCGGCGGCGCAAGAGTTGACCGGGCCGCGCGCCGGTGTCGGTGCCGTTGCGCCGGGTGACCTGCCCGGCGACGGTCGTGGCCACGTAGCCGGTGGCGTCCTGCAGGAGCCGCCGGCCACCGGCGGGAAGGTCGTCGACGGCGCGAGGCCGGTGCAGGCGGAGACCGTCGAGGTCGATCACGTTCAGGTCGGCGCGCAGGCCGGTGGCGACTCGGCCCCGGTCGCTCAGGCCCAGGAGGGCGGCGGTCTCGCTCGTCTGGCGCTTCACCGCCGTGACCAGATCGAGGCGCGGGCCCCGGCTGCGGTCCCGGATCCAGTGGGTGAGCATCGTCGTGGGCTGCGAGGCGTCGCACACCAGCCGGCAGTGGGCGCCGCCGTCGGCCAGGCCGAGCACGGTGCCCGGCGAGGTGAGCATCTCGTAGAGGGCCGAGTGGTCGCCGTCGGCGTAGCCGAAGAACGGCAACAGCAGCAGGTTCCGGCCGTCGTGCTCGCAGCACAACTCGTAGACGAGCCGCAGCGGATCGACGCCGCGGGCTGCGGCCATCGCCGCCACCGAGCGCTCCGGGCCGGGCTCGTAGTCGACGTCGTCGCCCAGCGTGTAGAGGCGGTCGAGGTTGAGCGCGACCAGTTCGGCCACGCCCTCACCCGGGGCATTCGGGATCGGCTCGGTGTCGGCCTCGGCGAGGATCGCGTCGCGGGTGGCCGGTCGGAGCAGTTCGGCGATCAGCTCGTCGGACCCCAGCGTGGCGGCCAGGCGCCGGTAGGTGGGGCGGCGGGAGAACGGGTGGTAGGTCGGGAAGCCGAGCAGGACCCCGAAGGGCCGCCCGGCGACCTGGGCGGTGATCGGCACGCCCCGGTCCGCCAGTGCGAGAGACGTGTCGAGTTGGCGACGCCAGCCGCTCGGGTCCGGCCGGGTCTGCAGCAGCAACCAGGTGGCCGGCAGGCCGGTGGCCTCGGCCAGCTCGCCGACGAGGCGGACCTCGTCGATCGGATGCTCGTCTTCGGGGGTGATGGTGCCGAGCGCGAACTCGAGCAGGCCGCCGCCGCCGGCGCGCACGCCACGGGCGATCGCGAGCAGTTCCTCGGCAGCGGCGTAGGTGCCCGGCACGGGGCGACCGTCGCGTGCCTTGTGCCCGAACGTCCGTGACGTCGAGAACCCGAACGCGCCGGCCTCGATCGACTCCCGCACCAAACGCGCCATCTCGGCCGCATCGTCGGCGGTGGCCGCCTCGTTGGCCGCGCCCCGCTCACCCATCACGTAGGCACGCACGGCACCGTGGGGCACGAAGGTGGCGACGTCCATCGACCAGCGGCGGGATTCGAGGGCGTCGAGATACTCGGGATACGACTCCCACGACCAGGTGATGCCCTCGTGCAGCGAGGTGCCGGGAATGTCCTCGACGCCTTCCATCAACTGCACCAGCCACGCCTCGTTGCCCCGGCGCACCGGCGCGAAGCCCACGCCGCAGTTGCCGGCCGCGACCGTGGTGACGCCGTGCGACGACGACGGCTCGAGCAGGTCGTCCCAGGTGACCTGGCCGTCGTAGTGGGTGTGCACGTCGACGAATCCCGGCGTGACCACGCAGCCGGTCGCGTCGAGCCGTTCGGCCGCCGGGGTGTCGATCCCGGGCCGGACCTCCACGATGCGGCCGTCGCGCACTGCGACGTCGGCGGGGAACGGCGCGGCGCCGGTGCCGTCGACGACCGTCCCGCCCGAGATCACCAGATCGAACATGGACCGACCCTAGCGAGGCGGGCCGGTACCCTCGCCGCCGATGGCCTTCGAGGTGCGTGGCGAACCGTCCGAGATCGACGCCGAGTGGATGACCGAGGCGCTCGAGCGCGGCGGGGTGGCCCGGGGTGCGACGGTCACCGAGTTGGCGTTCACCGGGTTCGTCGGCACCGGGCAGATGAGTCGCAACGGTCGGTTCGCGCTCACGTGGGACGAGCCCGAGGGCCGCCCCGTCACCGTGATGGGCAAATTTCCCTCGCTCGACGAGACGTGCCGGACAGCGGCGTTCCAAGGGGGTGCCTACCGCAAGGAGTACCTGTTCTACGCGGAGCTTGCTGCCACCGTGGACGTGCGGTCGCCGCGATGCTGGTTCGCCGGCTACGACGACGAGCGGGCCGACTGCGTGCTGCTGCTGGAGGACCTCGTCGATTCCCGCGGCGGGGATCACCTGGCCGGCATCACCGACGACGAGGTGTCGCTCGCGGTGGAGCAGGCCGTTGCGCTCCATGCTCCCCGCTGGGGCGACCCGGCGCTCGCCGGGCACCCGGCGTTCCCGGCGACGGCGGCCGAGCGGGCGGCCCGGCTGGGGGAGTTCTTCCCGATGTTCGTCGAGGGCTGCTTGGCCCAGCATCCCGACCGCTTCGACGACGACGTCACCGGGCTGCTGCGCCGCTTCGGCACCGTGATCGGCCGCTGGTCGCTCGGCACCGGCTCGCCCGCCACGCTCGTGCACGGGGACTTCCGGCCCGACAACTTCCTGTTCGGCCGCAATGCGTCCGCGCCACCGCTGGCGATCGTCGACTGGCAGACGTACACCGCCGTCGCCGGTCCCACCGATCTCGCGTACCTGCTCGGCGGGTCGTTCGAGGCCGAACCTCGGCGCCGGCTCGAGGCGGCGACGGTCGAGGAGTACCGGGCCCGGCTGGCTGCGGCCGGGATCGACTACCCGGCCGCGGACTGCTGGCGCGACTACCGGTGGGGCAGCCTGCACGGCGTGATGATCGCCGTGACCGCGCTGTTGGTCGCCGCCCGTACCGAGCGCGGCGACGAGGTGCTCACCTTGATGGCGGAACGCCACGCCCGCCATGCACTCGAACTCGACGCGCTCGGTGTCGTCGAGGCGCTCTGAGGGTCGCCGGGTCGTCAGCCGAGGGCCAACCGGACCAGCGCCAGCACGCCGACGACGACGACCAGATCGGCGGCCCGGGTGATGGCGATGCGGTTGCGGCGCACCGCCGCCTCGGCGACGTGGTAGGCGAGCCCGTGGGTCAGTGCGCACATCGCGATCACGAGACCGGCGAGCAGCAGCTTGTCGAACGGGTCCCAGCCGGCGGCGAGCGCCATCATCGAGCGCCGCTCCCCGTTCGCCGACGTTCGAGCATCTCGAACGCGGCCCTCAGTGAGGCGTCCGTCGTGCCGGGGCGCCTCGATGCCACCGTCGTGCTGGGCAGGGTGCGCACCGGCAGACCGGTCTTCTCCCGCAGCCATGCCGGCGACAGGCTGCCCTGGCGCAACATCACCAGGGTCGGCTCCTCGTCGACGAGCGGCAGGCGCACGAGCGAGTGCGAGGTGAAGCCGTGGCAGGCGGCGAGGAGCGGATCGTCGACGACGAATCGGTACGGCAGGTCGGGGCGCGCGTCGGTGTGGGCCCACAGTTCGTCGAGCGTGTACGGCGGGTGGCCGCCGTGGTCGTTGAAGCTCGACCCGACGAGGAAGCGCCGGGGGGCGAGGTGGCGGGCCAGCGCATCGGCCAGGGCGCACCAGGCCGGATCCTGCATCCAGAACAACGCAGCAGTCCGGCGGTCGGTCCGGCGGTCGGGGCCGGCGGCGGCCGCCTCGCCGGGCTCGGTCACCATGACGGGGTTGACGAAGGGCAGACCGGGCCGCAGGGGTGCGACGACGTGCATCGGAGCGCCGTGGCACCACAGCGCCTCGAACGACTCCCGGGTCCGGCAGCGGAACGAGGGGTGCACGGCGTCGGCGTCGACGAGGTGGAGCGCGTCGCGAGGCCGGACGAACACCGGCAACTTGCTCCAGGCGGGGCGGCCCCGCTTGACGGACCAGAACAGCGCGCCCTGTTCGCCGGTGCAGTGCGGGGGCGACACGACCTGCATGATCGTGAACAGGCCCATGTAGAACGCGGCCGGCTCGCCGGCCGCCAACCGCCGAGCGATCGGTTCGACGGCGGTCGGATCCCGAAGGTCGTAGACGGCAGGGCGGTGGATCACCGGCAACAGTCAAGCAGACCCCGGCGTTCGGCCGGACTATCGACCCCGCAGGCGCAGCGGGCCCTCAGCGGCGAAGGTCCACGGGGTGTCCCTCCCAGGACTCGATCCGATGGGAGGCCTGCTCGAGCAGGTGATGGGCGAGATCGATCAGCGCCCGGGCGGCCGCCACCTCCTCACCGATCGCCGGCAGGTCGGGATCGACCGGGTTGCGCCGGGAACGACCCCAACCGCGCAGCTCGTCGGGAGCGCCCGACAGCACGACGTCGGCCCGGCACCGGTCCTCGTCCTCGGTGAAGGCGATCTCCACCGTCCACACCTTCGCGCTGCCCACGGCACACCTCCACGTGACGTCCCGTGCGTGCAGGCTCGGTCCGTGACGGCGCAGCGCCCAGGGCCCTTCGTCCCGGGCCGGCGAGGTCGGGTCTACGGTCCCGGCCGTGCTCCGGTTGTGCGCGTTCACCCAGTGCTGCCCGACCCATCTCGCCGAAGGCACGTGGAAGCACCCCGAGGACGGGACCTCGGTGGGCTACAAGTCGTTGCGGTACTGGCTCGACCTCGCCCGCACGCTCGAGCGGGGCGGGTTCGACCTGTTGTTCCTGGCCGACGTCGAGGGCTTCTACGACGTGTGGCGCGGCTCGCGTGACGACGCCGTGCGCCACGCCGCCCAGGTGCCGTGCAACGACCCGGCGGTCCTCGTGCCCGCCATCGCCTCGGTCACCACCCACCTCGCCGTGGCGGTCACCCTGTCGACCACCAACCACGTCCCGTACCGGGCCGCCCGGCTGTTCTCGACGCTCGACCACCTCACCGACGGCCGCGTCGGCTGGAACGTCGTCACCTCGTACCTGCCCGACAGCGAGGCCAACGGCTACGGCGCCGTGCTCGGTCACGACGAGCGCTACGACCGGGCCGAGGAGTACCTCGAGGTGCTGTACGCCTTGTGGGAGCGCAGCTGGGACGACGACGCCGTCGTGCGCAACGTCGTCGCCGACGTCCACACCGATCCGGCCAAGGTCCACACGATCGACCACCACGGTCGCTGGTTCGACGTGCGCGGGCCGCACCTGTGCGAGCCGTCGCCGCAACGCACCCCGTTCCTGTTGCAGGCCGGCGCGTCGGACCGCGGTCGCGACTTCGCGGCCCGTCACGCCGAGGCTGTGTTCGTCGTCGGGAACCGTCCCGCCGACGTCGCCGAGGTCGCCCGCGACCTGCGCGAGCGCGCCGCCCGGTTCGGTCGCGATCCCGGCGAGCCCAAGGTGCTCGCCGGCGTCCGCCCCGTCGTGGCCCCGACCGACGAGGAGGCCCAGCGGCGGTGGGCGTCGATCGACGCCGTGCGCTCGGTGGACGGCAACCTCGCCCGCTACTGCGGCTACCTGGGCATCGACCTCGCCGCCTGGCCCGACGACACCCGCGTGCTCGACGTGCCGACCGAGGCGATCCGCACGATCCTGGCCACCGTCACCGGCGGCGACGGTTCGATGACCGTGGCCCAGGCCCGGGAACGGATCGCCCGGGGCGGCGGGCGGCCGCAGTTCTGCGGGTCGCCCACCACGGTGGCCGACGAGATCGAGCAATGGGTCGAGGCCGCGGCGCTCGACGGGCTGCTGTTCATGCCCGTGCCCCAGCCGGTCGGCTTCGCCGAACTGTCGGACCTGCTGCTGCCCGAACTGCAGCGCCGGGGTCTGCACGAGCGACCCGACGCCGGCCCCCCGATGACGCTGCGGGAACGCTTCGGTGGCCGAGCCCGTCTCGGACCCGGCCACCCGGGTGCGCTCAGCGCCAGTCGATGATCACGTGCTCGGTCCCGAACCACATCGTCGAGCGGGCGAAGTCGATGAAGTTCCGCTCGTCGTCGACCGCTCGCCGGCTCGCGGCGACCGCGGCAGCGCCGGACCGGCCGGCGCCGAGATCGACCCACGCCTCGGCGTGGCCGGTGTAGGCGTCGGCCACGGTGCCGCGCGCCGAGCGCAGCGCGGCCTCGAACGGGGTCTCGAACCGGTGCACCTGCTGGTAGCGCAACAACCCCGACGCCGGGGCCTGACGCCGGATGATCGGGCCGTGCTGCACCCGCCAGTACCGCTGGGCGTCCTCCAGGCTCAGGTTTGCGTGGTGCCGCAACGGGAAGTGGAGCTTGGCGATGCCGGTACGGGGCCGGGCGACCACCTCGACCGCCGGGTTGATCTGCGGGTACTCGTGGGCCAGCCACAACGGCGAGGCGGCCAGGTCGATGAAGCGGCGCTCGTCGTCGAGCAGCGCCTTGCCGGCCGCCCGCCCCTCGGGGGTGGCCGACGCCGCTGCGAACTCCGCCTCGGATTCCCACCACAGCTCGGCCACCCCGTCGTAGGGGGCTTCCATCACGCCGTCGCGGGCGCTCGACATGCGCTGCTCGGCGGCGGGGTCGTCGATGCGGTGGCTCTGCACGTAGCGGGCGATGCGCAGGGTGCTGCGGAGGCTCGCTACGAGCGGGCCGTGGTCGTCGAGCCAGGTGCGCGAGAACTCCTCGAGGCTCAGCTCGGGGCGGCGGCGCAGGCAGAACACGAGTCGGATCATGAGTGGGCTCCCTCGGCGGCGCGCGGACCGATCAGGACCCGTCCCCGATCGCGATGCGTCCGTCGAGCATGCGTAGCACCCGGTCGGCCCGTGTCGACACCCGGGTGTCGTGGGAGACGACGACGAGCGTGACGCCCCGGTCCCGGCGCAGCGCGTCGAGCAGATCGAGCACGAGCGCGCCGGTTCGGGAGTCGAGCCGGCCGGTCGGTTCGTCGGCGAGCACGATCGCCGGTTCGTTGACCAGGGCGCGAGCGATGGCGACCCGTTGGCGCTCGCCGCCCGACAGCTGCGGCGGGCGCGACCGGGCCCGCTCCGCCAGGCCGACCGAGGCGAGCTGCGCCGTGGCGATCGCCCGGCGCCGGCGGGCGCGACGCACCGTGCCGAACAGGGGGACCTCCACGTTCTCGAGCGCGCTCAGCGACGGCACGAGGTTGTCGAGCTGGAACACCAACCCGATGTCCCGAGCGCGGTAGTGGTCGAGGTCCCGGCGCCGGGTGAGGTCGTGGCCGGCGACGGTCAACTCGCCGGTGTCGGGCCGGTCGAGGGCCGCGATCAGGTTCAGCAGCGTGGACTTGCCGCAGCCCGACGGGCCGACGATGGCGACCAACTCGCCGGGGGCGATGTCCAGATCGACGCCGTCGACGGCGCGCACCCGCCCGTTCTCGAACGACTTGCCGAGCCCCCGGGCCCGGATGATCGGCTCACTCATACCGCAGCGCCTCCATGGGCAGCAGGCGAGCGGCCCGCAGCGCCGGGTAGGCGGCGCCGGCGAGACCGACGCCGACGCCGACCAGCAACGCCTGCCGGAACACCGAGAGCGGGTAGGCGGGCACGATGAAGCCTTCGACGGCGGGCAACAGCAGCACGAGGCGCGACGCGCCGATCCCGGCGAGCGATCCGACGGCTGCGGCGAGCAGGCACAGCAGCAGCGACTCCAGCACGACCATGGCGAGCACCCGCCGGCCGGTCCAACCGACCGCGCGCAACACGCCGATCTCGCGGGTGCGCTCGAAGATCGACATCACCATCGTGTTCATCACCCCGATCCCGCCGAGCAGTACGGCGAGGAGCGAGATGGCGGCGTTCGCACCGTCGAGGATCGCGAAGCCCTGATCGACCTTGCCGTACTCGTCGGCGGTGGCGATCGTGACCAGGCCGGCGACGTCGGCCTCGATGCGCGCTGCGACCGCGACCGGATCGGCGCCGGGTGCGACGTACACCGACGCCACCGACACGGTGGCCGGCTTCGCGGCGATCGTCTGCACCGTTGCCAGCGGCGCGTACCCACCGCCGTCCTCCCAGACGACCTCGGAGCGGAACGTGCCGACGACGGTGAAGGTCTGCCCGCTGATCGTGGTGCGGTCACCGACGGCGACGCCGAGGCCGGCGGCGGCACGCGTGCCGAGCACGATCTCGTCGGACGAGCCGGGAGCGAGCAGGCGACCGGCCACCAGCGCCGGTGGGTGCCGGGCGAGCACCGGGTCCTCGACGCCGATGAGGAAGAAGTACGGGTTGCCGCCTGCGGTCGTGATGTGGAGCAACAGCGGGCGGACGTCGGCGACGCCGGGCACCTCGACGAGCGGGGCGAGCCGCTCGACCGGGATCGTCGAGAAGGACAGATCGGCGGCACCCTCCTGGGCAACGACGAAGTCGGATCCGGCCGCGCGCAGGAACCCCGAGGCGGTCTGCTTCAGCCCGGAGGTGATCGTTCCCAACGCAACGACCGTCGTGATCCCGAGGCTGATGCCGAGCAACGTCAGCACGGCGCGAACCCGCTGGCGCAGCAGATTGCGCACGATCAGGCCGAGGAACGTCACCGCTGCCAGCCTCTCCCTGCGCATCGGGGGCCGGCCAGGGCCCTTGGTCCACGGCGCCCTGCGGTGCGTCCGGCCTAGCGTCAGGATCGTGACCGGCACCCGCGGCTTCGGAGGCGGCTTCGGCGCCGTGCCGGCGGGCGTCACCGGGCTCAGTGCCGCGCAGGCCGCCCACCGGCTCGCGTCGGACGGCCCGAACCGGCTCGTGCCCGATCCGTCCACCCACGGCTGGCGTCACCGCCTCGGCCCGCTGGCCGACCCGATGGTGGCGTTGCTGGCGGTGGCCGTGCCCACCTACCTGCTGCTCGGCGAGGCCCTGGACGCCGTCGTCGCGGCCGTGGCCCTCGTCCCGGTCGCCCTCGTCGGCTGGCTGCTCGAGGGGCGGGCCGAGCGGACGTTGCGGCGCTTGCGCGAACTGGCCGCAACGACGGTGGCCGTGCTGCGCGACGGCGAGGTTCGGGTGGTGCCGGCCGAATCGGTCGTCGTGGGCGACGTCGTGTGGGTGCGCGAGGGCGACGTGGTGCCCGCAGATGCGCAGGTGATCGACGCCACCCAGGTGTCGATCGACGAAGCCGCGCTCACCGGTGAATCGCTGCCGGTCGCCAAGGGGAACGGCGAGGACCCCCACCTGTGGGCCGGTACGACCGTCGTCGCGGGTCGCGCCCTCGCGTTGGTGACGGCCACCGGCACGGCCACCCGGTACGGGCAGCTCGGCGCGCTCGTCGCCCGGGCGTCACGGCCGCCGACCCCGCTGCAACGGGCGCTGCGCCGTGTGGTCGGCGTGCTGGGGGTGGTCGCCGCCGTGTGCTGCGCGCTGGCGATGGCGGCCGAGTTGGCCCACGGCGACGGCTGGGGCGAGGCGGTGATCGCCGGGGTGAGCCTGGCCATCGCCGCCATCCCGGAGGAGTTCCCGATCGTCTACACGCTGTACCTCGCGCTCGGCGCCTGGGGGCTGGCCCGACGGAACGCGTTGGTGCGCAACCTTCCCGGTATCGAGACGCTCGGGTCGACGACGGTGATCTGCACGGACAAGACCGGGACGCTGACCGAGGGCCGCCTCGAGCTCGCCGCCGTGGTCGCGGCGAGCGGTGAGGGCGGCGACACCACCTCCGACGCAGTGCTGGCCGACGCGGTGCTGGCCAGCGAACCCGACCCGTTCGACCCGTTGGAACGGGCGCTGGTGGAACGGGCCCGGGCCCGCGGGGTCGACGTCGACGGTCTCCACGCCGCCGCCCTGGCCGCCGACTGGCCCTTCGATCCCGCCGACCGGTACGTGACCCACGTGTGGGTCCGTCCCGACGGAACGGCACGGGTGGCGGCGAAGGGATCCTTCGAGGGCCTGGCCCGGCACGCCCGGGTGCCCACCGGGGTGGCGGCGACCCATGACCGGCTCGCCGGCACCGGGGCCCGGGTGCTGGCCGTCGCCGCCGGCCCGTGCACCGGCCCGTCGGGCGACCGCCCCACCGACGAAGCCGAGCTGGCGATCGTCGGGTTGGTGGCGTTCCACGATCCGGTCCGTGACGGGGTGGCCGAGGCGCTGGCCGCCTGCCGGGGGGCCGGGATCCGGGTGATCATGCTCACGGGCGATCATCCGGCCACCGCCCATGCCGTCGCCGAGGGGCTCGGGTTGCCCCACGGGGACGGCGCCGGTACCGACGTGATCGCCACCGGGGCCGACCTCGACGACGCCGCCGCATCCGGGGACACCGGCGCGCTCGACGCACTCGTGGCGCGCGCCAACGTGTTCGCCCGCGTCCGGCCCGAGCACAAGCACCTGCTGGTCGATGCCCTGCAACGGCGCGGTGAGGTGGTGGCCATGACCGGTGACGGGATCAACGACGCGCCGGCACTGCGGCAGGCCGACATCGGCGTGGCCATGGGGCGCCGGGGAACGGCGGTGGCCCGCGAGGCGGCCACGGTCGTGCTGCTCGACGACGAGTTCACCACCATCGTCGAGGCAACCCGCAACGGCCGGCGGATCTACGACAACCTGATGCGGGCCTTCGCCTACCTGGTCGCGTTCCACCCACCGCTGCTGGTCGCCGCGCTCGTCGTGCCGGTGGTCGGGGAGGACCTGTTGCTGCTGCCGGTACACCTGGTGATCCTCGAGGTGCTGTTGCACCCCATCGTGTCGCTCGTGTTCCAGGCCGACCGTGCCGATGCGGACCTCATGGCCCGCCCGCCGCGGCCGGCGTCGTCGGGATTGACGGCCCGGGTGTTGCGCGCCCCCCTCGCGGCGGGGCTCACGCTGGCCGGCGGGGTCGTCGGCACCTACCTCGGGGCGCGCGCCGCCGGGTGGCCCGTCGAGCAGGCCCGCGGGTTCGGGTTCGTCACGATGCTCGTCGCGCAACCGTTCCTGGTGCTCGGTGCCCGCCGTCCCGGCACGGCGTGGTGGCGGGCTCCGCTGGCCGCCACGGGTGCGCTCACCGGCGCCGTCGCCGCCCTGGGGGTCACGGCGGTGGCGGTGGTGTACGTGGGGCCGCTGGCGACGCTGGCCCGGCTGGAGCCGTTCCCGTGGTGGGGCTGGGCAGTGGCGTTCGCCGTCGCCGTCGTGAGCGCGTCGTGGGTCGAGCCGTTGAAGCGCCGCTGGACGGCGTAGCAGTCCCTACCGGAGCCCCTACGGCCGGAACCCGATCGGGCGGGCGCCGCTCGCGGCCAGGTGGCCGACGATCCGGTACGCGCCCGGCACCCAGTCGCACACCAGGGCCCGGGTGTCGCGGGGGTCGATCATCTCCTCCACCTGGAACTTCGACAGCGGCCCCAGCGGACCCCGGGCGCTCTCGATGCGGGCCTCGATCTCGGCCCGCAGCGCAGCAGGGTCGGCCGCCTCGGCCAGCTGCCGCTTGTAGGCCGCCTCGATCCCGCCCTCGGGCGGGATGCCGCCGAGATCGGCCGCCGGCCACACGACGCGCATCGACGGCTCCATGCGGGGCGTGGCCCAGTTGTTGCCGGCCACCCCGAAGCTACGCCGCAGGATCACGGTGAACATCGGCACCCGCAGCTGCGCGAAGGCCACCATCCACTCGCCGCCCTTGCGGATCGTGCCGGCCATCTCGTGTTCGATCCCGACGGCGAAGCCCGGGTTGTCGCACAGGTTCAGCACCGGGAGGTGGAACAGGTCGCACAGGTCGAGGTGGCGGCGGACCTTGTCGCAGCCGTCCGCGGTGAGTGCCCCGCCGTTGACGTGGCGGCTGTCGGAGGCGATCACCCCCATCGGGTGGCCGTTCATGCGGACGAACCCGACCACCTGGTCGGTGCCCCAGTACCGGCCGATCTCGAAGAATGACCCGACGTCGGCGATGAGCTCGATGGCTCGGCGCACGTCGAAGGTGGTCGTGCGTTTGCGGGGCACGAGCGTGAACAGCTCCTCCTCGGCCCGGTCGACGGGATCGTTCGGGTCGCACGCTGCGACCGGTGGGGCGTCGTGGACGCTGGCGGGCAGGTACGACAGGAACCGGCGGGCCTGCTCGAACGCGTCCTGCTCGGATTCGGCCAGGTTGTCGACCGAACCGTTGCGGCAGTGGATGTGCCAGCCGCCGAGGTCCTCCTTGGTGACGTCGTAGCCCATGGCGTGGCTCACCACCGGCGGCCCGGCCACGAACAGCTGGGCGATGTCACGCACCATCACCGAGAAGTGGCCGAGCACCGCCTTGGCCGCCCCGAGCCCGACGACCGAGCCGAGCAGCACGTTGACGACCGGCACCGTCACGAGTTGTTGCGCGTACATCGTCGAGCCGAGATGGCCGGGCAGGAACGAGCCGCCCCCGCCGCTCACCCGGGGCCGGCCGGCCGTGATGGCGCCCGAGGACTCCTTGGCGGTGCTCTCGCCGGACTTGCGTTGTTCGGGCACCATCGAGGCCACGCTGCCGCCTCCGGAGGAGCCGTCGAGCAGGCGCAGCGAGGGGACCCGCAGCTCGATCGAGAGCCGGTCGAGATGGGCGCTCTTGGCACCGATGGCACCGTCGGAGTGCCCGCCGCGGGAGGTGAAGTCGTCGGCGCAGACGATCACCGGGCGGCCCTCGATACGGCCGTGCCCGCCGACGTGGTTGGCCGGGGTGAACGCGGCGATCCGGCCGTCGTCGTCGTAGGACGCGAACCCGGCGACGCTGCCGACCTCGCGGAACGTGCCCGGATCGAGCAGGGCGTCGATGCGCTCGCGGCAGGTGAGCTTGCCCCGGTCCCGTTGGCGGACCACGCCGGGGTCGGTCGAGCCCGGCGCCATGCGGGCCGCGGCGAGGCCCTGCAGGGTGCGGATGTCGTCGAGCACCGGGGCCCAGGTCTGCTCGGGGGGCAGGGCGGTCGGGGTGACCCCGTCGTCGGGGGCGACCACGGCCACGACCTGACCGGCGGTCACCGTCTCGCCGGCGGCGGCGGGGCCGACCGCGGTGACGATCCCGGCCACCGGGGCGGTGAGGACCGTCTCCATCTTCATCGCGCTGAGCACCACGATCGCCGAGCCGGCCGCCACCGCAGCGCCGGGCGCGACCTTCCACTCGACCACGGTGGCGCCCACGGGGCTGGTGACGCCCTGGTGGCCCTCGGGGACGGGGAGCGAATCCGCGGACGGCCCGGCGGCGGCCGCCGCAGCACGGTCGGCGTCGTCGTCGGCGGCGAGCAGCTCGGGGGCCTCGCCCAGCAGCGTCGTGCGAGCGTCACCGGCCCCGACGGCGGGGTGGGCGAGGATCGCACGGAGCGAGGCCAGGTTGGCGGGTACGCCGGCGAGGTCGAACTCGCCGAGCGCGCGCCGCGTGCGGTCGAGCGCGGCGGCCAGCGTGCCGGCCGAGGAACCGATCACCTTGGCCAGCAACGGGTCGAACTGCGGCGGGGGTGCGTAGCCGGGGTAACCGCACGCGTCGACACGCACGCCGGGCCCGGACGGCTCGTGGTAGTGCGACAGCACGCCGGCGCCGCGGGCCACCACGCGGGCCTGCACGCTGAAGCCCCGGGGCGCGCCCACCGAGGCCTGGTCGGCCAGGCCGAGCGAGGCGAGGGTGGCACCGCCGGCGAGGTGGAACTGCGCCTCGACCAGATCGATGCCGGTGACCTGCTCGGTGACGGTGTGCTCGACTTGGATGCGGGGGTTGCACTCGATGAAGAAGTGGGCGCCGCTGGCCGGGTCGACGAGGAACTCGACGGTTCCGGCGTTCACGTAGCCGGCCGCGGCGACCAGGCGCACGGCGTCGGCGCAGAGCCGCTCGCGCACCGCCGGGTCGAGGTTGGGGGCGGGGGCGATCTCGACCACTTTCTGGTGGCGCAGCTGCACCGAGCAGTCACGCTCGTGGAGGTGCACGACGGTGCCGTGGGCGTCGGCGAGCACCTGTACCTCGAGGTGCCGGGGCCGGGCGACGAGGCGTTCCACGAACACCGAGCCGTCGCCGAAGGCGGCCTCGGCCTCGCTGCGGCACCGGTCGAAGGCGTCGGCGAGGTCCTCGGGCCGGTGCACCTCGCGCATCCCGCGGCCACCGCCGCCGGCTGCGGCCTTGAGCATCACCGGGTAGCCGAGCCGGTCGGCGACGTCGGCGGCTTCGGCGGCGGACAGCAACGGTTCGGTGCTCCCGGCCACCACCGGGATGCCGAGCGAGGCGGCCAGGGCCCGGGCTCGGACCTTGTCGCCGAACAGCGCCAACGCGTTCGGGGGCGGGCCGACGAAGGTGATGCCGTCGGTGGCGCACCACTCGGCGAACGACGCGTTCTCGGCCAGGAAGCCGTAGCCGGGGTGGACGCAGTCGCAGCCGGTGTCGCGGGCGATGCGCAGCAGCGCACCGGCGTCCAGATACGCGGCCACGCCGTCGCCGGGCAGGACCCGGGCCGTGGTGGCGACCCGGACGTGGCGGCCGTGGGCGTCGACGGGGGCATGGACCGCCACCGACTCGATGCCGAGCGACGCCGCGGCGCGGGCGATGCGGATCGCGATCTCGCCCCGGTTGGCGATCAGTACGCGCTGGTGCAGTGCCATGTGGTCCCCCTCCGGACACGGCGAGGTTGCCGGGGCGAACCTGCCCGTGTCCAGCGGCGGCGTGTGCGGGGAGCGCTCAGCGCTCGACGGGTGGTGCGGCCTCCAGCGTGGCGACGAGCAACTCGATCGCCTCGGCGGCGAAGGCGTGCATGTTGCGGCGCCGGTCGCCGTCGCCGGTGAGCACGTGGCGGGCTGCCTCGGCCGGGCCGGCCACGGCGACCCAGGCGTGGCCGGCGGGGTCGCCGTAGCGGTTCCCGCTCGGGCCGGTGGCCCCGCCCTCGCCGATGCCCCAGGTGGAGCCGAGGCGGGCCACGGTCGAGCGGGCGAGCCACCGGGCGAACGGCTCGGACGCGCCCCGCATCCCGGCCGGGATCTCGACCGCCCCGGCGAGCAGCGCCCGGCTGGCGGCCAGCGTGTAGATCACCGTGCCGCCCAGGTAGTACGCCGACGCGCCCGGGACCGACAGCAGCGCGGCGGACACGAGCCCGCCGCAGGAGCCCTCGGCCACCGAGACGGTCTCGCCGCGGGCGACGAGCAACTCGCCGGCGCGCCCGGCCCGGTCGAACAACGTGTCGAGATCCATGGTCGCTCCGTGATCGGGGCTCAGGCGGGCCTGGTGCCGGCGCGGGCGATGGCGGTGGCGTCGGCGACGGCCTTGTACTCGACGAGCATGCCGTCGCGCAGCCAGAACCAGCTCGTCGCCACCGATGTGGCCGGCTGGCCGTCGGCCTCGCGGCCGAAGAACGGTCCGGTCAGGATCCCGGTGGCGCTCCAGTACGCGACGGCGGCGTCGCGGCCGTCGGACTCGCGCCCGGCCACGAGGTGATGGATCGTCACCTTCGGGTCCTTGATCGTGGCCCGGAACCAGTTCACGTGCCCCAGCAAGCCGGCGCGCCCGGCCCCCCAACCGGCCATGCGGGCCGAGTGGTCCACCATGTCCTCGGCCGCGATCTCGGGGAGGAGGTCGATCTCGCCGTGCTGCACCACCCGCTCCAGGTAGGTGCGCATCACGTACGCGCAGCGGTCGATGTCGCTGCCGGTCATGTCCACGGGTTCGCTCATGCCGACACTCGTACCATGCGCTTGCCGACGTTCTCGCCGGCCAGGAGACCGACGAGGGCCTGAGGGGCGTGTTCGAGGCCGTCGATGACGTCCTCGACGACCTTGAGCGAGCCGTCGGCCACGGCGGCGGCGAGGTCGTCGGTGGCGGCGGCACGCTCGGCGTAGAAGTCCATGACGATGAACCCCTCCATGCGCAGCCGCTTGGTGACCAGCAGGCCGGGCACGCCACGGGGGCCGGCGGTGGGGGCGTCGCCGTCGTAGTTCGACACGGCGCCGCAGCACACGATGCGGCCGTGCATGTTCATGCGGGACAGCGCCAGGTCGAGCAGCGGGCCGGCGGTGTTGTCGAAGTACACGTCGACGCCCTCCGGGCAGGCGTCCTTGAGCGCCCGGCGCAACTCGGGATCACGGTGGGACACGGTGGCGTCGACGCCGAGCTCGGTCTCGAGATAGCGACGCTTGTCGTCGCTCCCGGCGATGCCGACCACCCGGCAGCCGGCCCGCTTGGCCAACTGGCACACCACGTTGCCGGTGGCGCCCGCTGCGGCGGAGACCAGCACGGTCTCGCCGGCCGCGGGCCGCCCGACGCGCAGCAGGCCGAACCAGGCGGTGAGCCCGGTGACGCCGAGCACCGAGAGATGGTTCGACAGCGCCAGGCGGGGCTGCACGACCGACAGCCGGCGGGCCGGATGGACGGCGTAGTCCTGCCAGCCCTGGTCGGCTTCGACGACGGCGCCGACGGGCAGCGACGGATCGTTGGAGGCGACAACCTCGGCCAGCGCGAACCCGGCCATCACGTCGCCGCCCTCGATGGCGGAGCGATAGGTGGCTCCTTGCATCCAGGCCCGGTTGGCGGCGTCGATCGACAGCAGGCGGGTGCGGCACAACGCCTCGCCCGGCCCGGGCACCGGCACCGGGGCCTCGCGCAGCTCGAACAGGTCGGCCGTCAGGTGGCCCTTGGGCAGCCGGGTCAGCAGGACCTGGCGGTTCACATCGGTCGCGGACATGGTCGGACCGTAGCCAGCCCGCCGGATCCGCCGGGACGGGCGCCGCCGCCGTGCCAGCATCCGGGCGTGGAGCACGTGTGGCAACCCGAGATCGACGAACTGCAGCACCGCCGGGCGCTGGCGGCCGAGCTGGGTGGGGCCGAGCGGGTCGCCCGCCAGCACACGGCGGGCCGGATGACGATCCGCGAGCGCATCGACGAGCTGTGCGACCCGGGCACCTTCGACGAGGTCGGCTCGGTGTCGGGCGTGGGCCGGTACGACGACGACGGCAACCTGGTCGGGTTCCTGCCGTCGAACCTGGTGTGCGGCATCGCCGACATCGACGGCCGCCCCGTCGTGGTGTCCGGCGACGACTTCACGGTGCGGGGCGGTTCGGCCGAAGCCACGCTGCCGGCCAAGCGCCACTTCGCCGAACGCATCGCCGTCGAGTTGAAGCTGCCCCACGTCCGTCTCGTCGACGGCATGGGCGGTGGCGGGTCGGTGAAGTCGATCGAGCAGAAGGGTCGAACGCTCATCCCCACCGTCGCCGGGTGGGACACCGTCGTTCAGCACCTGGCCGTGGCCCCGTCGGTGGCGCTCGCGCTGGGGACCGTGGCCGGGATCGGGGCGGCCCGGGTGGCCACCGCCCACTACTCGGTGATCGTGGCCGACACCGCGCAGATGATGATCGCCGGGCCGGACCTCGTCACCCAGGCCTCCCTCGGGGCGGTGTCGAAAGAGGAGTTGGGCGACGCCCGCATCCACACCGCCAACGGCGCCATCGACGACCTCGTCGAGAGCGAGCAGGACGCCTTCGAGCGGGCCCGGCTGTTCCTGTCGTACCTGCCCCAGCACGTCGACGAGCTGCCGCCGCGCGCCGAGCCCGACGACGACCCGTGGCGACGCGAGGAGCACCTCGCGTCGATCGTGCCCCGGGACCGCAAGACGTCGTACCGGATGCGCTCGATCATCGAGGCCGTCGTCGACTTCGGCAGCTTCTTCGAGATGGGCCGGCGCTGGGGCCGCTCGGTGATCACCGGGTTCGCGCGCCTCGACGGCTGGCCGGTGGCGATCCTGGCCGAGGACCCCAACGTCTACGGCGGGGCGTGGACGGCCGACGCCTCGCGCAAGGTGACCCGCTTCGTCGACGTGGCCTCGACGTTCCACCTGCCGCTCGTCCACCTGGAGGACTGCCCGGGGTTCCTCATCGGTCGCACCTCGGAGGAGCAGGCCACGATCCGGCACGGCTCGGTGGCCCTCGCTGCGCTGGGCCAGTCGACGAGCCCGTTCTGCTGCATCGTGATCCGCAAGGCGTTCGGCGTCGCCGGGGCGGCCAACGCCAAGCCGGGGTCGACCCACTTCCGGTGGTCGTGGCCGTCGGGCGACTGGGGGTCGCTGCCGATCGAGGGCGGCCTCGAGGTGGCGTACCGGGCCGAGCTCGCCGGTCTCGAAGGCGACGGGTACCGGGCCGAGGTGGAACGCATCCGGGCCCGGCTCGACCGGTACCGCAGCCCGTTCCGCTCGGCCGAGGTGTTCGAGATCGACGACGTGATCGACCCGCGCGACACCCGGCCGGTGCTGTGCCGGTGGGCGAACCTCGTCGCCCCGGCCCGCACACCGGGCCGCATGGCCTGGACGTTCCGGCCCTGATCCGGCGGCGCGGCGATACTCGCGACCATGGGGGACCAGCGGTTCGACGACATCGTGGTGGGCGCCGGCTCGTCCGGCGGGGTGGTGGCCGCCCGGCTGGCCGAGGCCGGCCGACGGGTGGCCCTCGTCGAGGCGGGCCCGGACTCGCCCGACCCCGCCACGGCGCACCGCACCCTGGTCGACGGCCGCCTCGCCGCGACGCAGGGCTTCGACTGGGGGTACACGGCCGAGCCGGTCCCGGGGCGGGCGCCCATCGTGATGCCGCGGGGCCGGGTCGTGGGCGGGTGCTCGGCCATCAACGGGTCGAACGCGCTGCGCCCCGTGCCGACCGACTTCGACGGCTGGGGACCCGAGTGGTCGTGGGCCGACGTGCTGCCGGCGTTGCGGGCCATGGAGGACGATCCCGACGGCCACGGCCTGCATCCCGACGTTCACGGCCGCGGCGGGCCGATCCGGATCACCCGCTTCGGTCTCGACGGCGTCGAGCTCGATCCGGTGCAGCGGGCCCAATGGGCCGCCTGGGGTTCGCTCGGGTTCCCCGACGTGGCCGACCACAACCATCCCGACGGCCTGGGCTGGGGGCCGACGCCGATGAGCCTCGACGGCACCGCCCGGCAGTCCGTCACCTGGCGGTACCTCCAGGCCCATCGCGGCGGCGACCGGCTCACCGTGATCCCGGACGCGTTGTGCGACAAGGTGCTCGTGACCGATCAGCGTGCCGTGGGCGTGCGGCTCGCCGACGGCCGGGAACTGCACGCGCCGCGGGTGGTGATCTCGGCCGGCGCCATCGCCACCCCCGGCATCCTCGTGCGATCCGGCATCGGCCCGGCCGACGACCTGCGCCGCCTCGGCGTGCCCGTCGTCGCCGATCTCCCGGTGGGGGAGGGCCTGCAGGATCACCCGGCCGTGTACTTCACCGGGGTGCCGCCGGCGGGCACCTACGACGCCCGCAGCGCGTTCGTGCCGTGGGTGGCCCGGTTCACCTCGCCTGGATCCGCGCTCCCGGCCGACCTGCAGCTCATGCCGTTCAACCGCATGCCCCCGGCCCGGCGGGAGCTCGGCGTGCGCCACGTCTGGTACGTGGTGCCGAGCGTGCAGCGGGTGCGGGCCCGGGGCCGGGTCACGGTCACCTCGGTCGACCCGAACGCATTGCCGCACATCGCCTGCAACTACCTCGGCCACCCCGAGGACGTCGCGCGGATGCTGGTGGGGATGCGCCTGGCGTGGGAGGTGTTGCGCCATCCGGCCATGCGTGCCGTCACCGACCGCTATCTCGGCCTCGACGATCTGCTCGGCCCCGACGGTGTCGAGCGGGATCCCTCCGACGACGAGCTCGTGGCGCTGGCGTTGGCGACCGTGCAGACGAACTACCACCCGACGGGCACCGCGGCGATCGGCCCGGTGGTGTCGGCCCGGGGGGCGGTGCACGGCCTCGACGGCCTGTACGTGGCCGACGCGTCGGTGATGCCGGACGTCGTGTCGTCCAACACCAACACGACGTGCCTGATGATCGGCGAGCGCATCGGGGCGTGGCTGGCGGCGAGCGCCTGACGTCGGTCGCGACCGGGCGGACCGTCAGCCCGACGGGTCCTTCACCTCGACCCCACCCCGGCCGGCGGCGAACAGCGCGGCCAGGTAGGCGACGATCCGTCCGGCGGCCTCGGCTGCGGGCAGGCCGCGGTCGTGGATGTTGGCGACCAGGTTCCGGTCGGCGTCGGTGCAGCCGGGCCGGGGCTGCCACGCCAGGTAGGCCGACAGGCTGTCGGCGACCCCGAGACCGGGGCGCTCGCCGATCAGGAGCACGACGACGGTCGGGTCGAGCAGCTCGCCGATCTCGTTGACGATGCCGACACGGCAGTGCCGCACCGCGAACGGGGTTCCCCAGGTCCAACCGTGCGCGGTGACGAGCCGGTGCAGGGCGGGCAGCAGTACCGGCACCTGGGCCCGGACCGCGGTGGCCGACAACCCGTCGCCGACGACGGCCTGCACCTGGGCGCCGGGCGTGCCGATGCGGGCGAGCTCGGCCCGTGAGGCCGGATCGAGGCGCCGGCCGCGATCGGGGCGCAGCAGGTGCTCGGCCGGGGTCGTGGCCCGGCTCGCGAGCACGGGGAGCCCGAGCGGGGCGAGCGCCGGGTCGTCGAGGTCGAGCCGGGCGGCGACGGCGTCGCGGGCCGCAGCGTGGTCGGCCCGCAACGCCAGCGCGTCGGCCGTCCGGTACGACAGGCCGGCGGTGGCCCACAGCACCCGAGCCGGTGTGCGTCCGGCCGCCCAGCGGCGCGCCGGATCGACCGGGGCGTCGCGGGGCTCGGGCACGGGCGCGCTCATCGCCCCAGCGCCCGGCGCAGCTCGGCGGTGAGCTCGGCCACCTCGGGCGGGCCGGGCGCGACGAGGCGGCCGTCGCGCCAGCGGCCCCGCTCGGTGAGCCATCGCTCGAACTCGGGTGTGGGGCGCAGGCCGAGCAGGTCTCGCACCGAGGCGGCGTCGTGGTAGCTCGTCGACTGGTAGCCGAGCATGACGTCGTCGCCGGCCGGGACGCCCATCACGTAGCTGCAGCCGGCGGTGGCGAGCAGCACGAGCAGGGCGTCGTTGTCGTCGTGGTCGGCGTCGACGTGGTTCGTGAAGCACACGTCGACCCCCATGGGCAGACCCATGAGCTTGCCGACGAAGTGATCCTCCAGGCCGGCGCGGACGATCTGGCGGGCATCGGCGAGGTACTCGGGGCCGATGAAGCCGACGACGGAGTTCACCAGGAACGGGTCGAAGGCCCGGGCCACCGCCTGAGCGCGCGCTTCGAGCGTGAGCTGGTCGACGCCGTGGTGGGCGTCGGCCGACAGCGCGCTGCCCTGCCCGGTCTCGAAGTACGTGACCTGCTCGCCGGTGAACCCGCCACGGACTCGGTGCTCGGCCAGCACGGCGTCGCGGCCCTCGGCCAGCAGCGCCGGGGTGACGCCGAAGCTGCGGTTGGCGGCCTCGGTACCGGCGACGGACTGGAACAGCAGGTCGACCGGCGCGCCCCGTTCGAGGGCGGCGAGCTGCGTGGTCACGTGGGCGAGCACGCAGGCCTGGGTGGGCACCTCGAGCACGTCGATCAGGCGGCGCAGGGTGTGGAGCAGCGTCGCCGTGCTCTCCACGCCGTCCTGCACCGGGTTGACCCCGATGACGGCGTCCCCGCAGCCGTAGCGCAGGCCGTCGAGCGCGCTGAGCACGATCCCCTCGGGATCGTCGGTCGGGTGGTTGGGCTGGATCCGCACGCCGAGCACGCCGCGCTCGCCGATCGTGCCCACGCACCGGGTCGGGCGTCGCAGCGGCGCCGCTGCGATCACGAGGTCCTTGAGCCCCATGATCTTCGCGACCGCCGCAGCGATCTCCGGGGTGACGGCACGCCACAACCCTCCGGCCCAGCGGGCCGCGAACGACGGATCGAGCACCAGCTCGCGGAACTCGCCGACGGTGCGCGCCGCGATCGACGCGAACGCCTCCGTGTCGTGGCCGGCGGCCACCAGCGCGCTGACCCCGTCGTCGACGACGGGGGCGGCGACGAGCTCGGCCAGGGTGACGTCGGCCAGCGCCAGCTTGGCCGCGACCCGCTCGCGCGCCGAGGTGGCGGCGATGCCGGCGAGTTCGTCGCCGCTCTTGGGTTCGTTGGCCTTGGCCAGCACCTCGCGCAGGTCGGCGAAGCTGAACCGTTCGCCGTGCACCACCGTCCGGTAGGCCATCGGCGCA
Organism: Acidimicrobiales bacterium; assembly: GCA_044370695.1. GTDB lineage: Bacteria > Actinomycetota > Acidimicrobiia > Acidimicrobiales > Ilumatobacteraceae > JBEIFW01. Next base: position 27,076 of record JBILVB010000008.1, read on the forward strand.
CCCTAGGAGCCACCGGCCGGTCGCTCGGTCGAGGGTGCCGATCCAACCGTGCGATCAATTAGGGTCGACGGCGTCGGATGCTCAGGGGGGCGCACATGACGTTCGAGCGGGTCGCGATCGTGACAGGAGCGGCGTCGGGGATCGGCCGCGCCGCAGCCGAGCTGTTCGCCGAGCGAGGATGGGGCGTGGTCGCCGTCGACGTGGCCGCCGAGGCCCTGGCCTGGGCCGACGGCACTCCGGCGATCGCAACCCTCGCCGGCGACGTCACCAGCGAGGCCGACAACGCGGCGGCCGTCGCACTGGCCGAGGAGCGCTTCGGCCGTCTCGACGCCAGCTTCCTGAACGCCGGCATCGTCGGCAGCCCGGCCTGGGAGGCGCCCGAGGCCCCTGATCGCTTGCGCCGGGTGCTCGAGGTCAACGTGGTCGGCGTCGCGCTCGGGATCCGGGCGGCGGCGCCGGCGCTGCGCCGGGTGGGTGGCGGCGCCATCGTCGCCACGGCCTCGACCTCGGGCATGCGGGCCGACCCCGGATCCTGGTGCTACAACGCGTCGAAAGCCGCGGTGATCAACCTGGTGCGGGCCGCCGCCATGGACTTCTCGGGCGACAACATCCGGGTGAACGCCGTGGCCCCCGGTCCGACCATGACGGGGATGACGTCGGGTCTGCTGCGGCTCCCCGAGATCCACGACGAGATGGTGCGCCGCATCCCCATGCACCGCTTCGGCGCCGCGCGGGAGGTCGCCGAGGTGGCGTACTTCCTCGCCTCGCCGAACGCCTCGTTCGTCACCGGGGTCACCGTGCCCGCCGACGGCGGGATCTCGGCGAACGCCGGACATTTCCTTCCCCAACCCCGACCGACCGCCTGAGCGCGAGGAGGCTCCACCATGGCCGACGACAAGCTGATCACCAACTACGAGGACGTCACCGTCTACGGGCTCGACCCCGATCGCGAGGCCGAGCTGATCGAGCAGCAGAACGAGTGCACCTTCGGCTGGGTCACCAAGGACGGCAGCCCGATGGCGGCGATCATGAGCTACCTCGAACACGACGGGAAGTTCTGGATGACCGCGTCGGGGCAACGCAAGCGGATCAGCGCCGTGCGGCGCGACCCGCGCTGCGTGGTCACGATCACGAGCCCCGGCACGAAGATGGGCTCGGGCAAGACGGTCACCTACAAGGGCATCGCCACGGTGCACGACGACGACGAGACCAAGGCCTGGTTCTACCCGGCGCTCGCCGAACGGCTGATGGGCCGCTGGGGGCCGGAGCGGGTGACCGAGTTCGCGAACATGCTCAACTCGCCCCGCCGGGTGATCGTCTCGATCGAGAAGGGCACCCGGGTCGGCTACGACGGCGACAAGATGCGCGACGCGACCAACAAGGCCCGCGAGGCCGGCGCCCTCAAATGGGTCGACTGAGCCCGGCCGATGGACGCCGCCTACGTCGAGCGCTTCCGGGCGCGTAGCGCCTGGGAGGCCGAGCGCACCGAACCGCCGGCGAATTTCCCCAAACTGCCGGACCTCCCGCTCGGCCGGTACACCGATCCGGGCTTCTTCGCCCTCGAGCAGGACCTGTTCCGCCGGGTGTGGCGGTTCGCCGCCCACGAGTCGCAGCTTCCCCGGCCCGGGTCGTACCTGCTCGTCGACACGATCGGGGCGCCGTTCCTGCTCGTGCGCGGCGACGACGGCCGGGTGCGGGCCTTCTTCAACGCCTGCCGGCACCGGGGCGCACCGGTGGTGCGGGACGCGTGCGGGGAGTGCCGGTTGCTGGTGTGTCAGTACCACTCGTGGAGCTACGACCTGCGCGGCGATCTCGTGCGGGTGCCCGACGAGCGCGACTTCGTCGGCCTTCAGCGCGACGAGCGTTCGCTGGTGTCGCTGCGCTGCGAGACGTGGCAGGGCTGGATCTTCGTCACCGAGGACCACGACGCCGTACCGCTCGAGGAGTGGCTCGCCCCGTTGCCCACGGTGCTCGCCGAATTGCACGGTGAGGACCTGATCCTGGTGCACCACCAGAGCTACGACGTGCGGTGCAACTGGAAGATCATGGCCGAGGGCTTCTTGGAGGTGTACCACGCCCGCACCATCCACCCCGAGACCGTGGCCAAGTCGCTCGACGGTCGCGGCGCGGTGATGCGGCTCTACCCCAACGGGCACCAGTCGATGCTGACCCCGTTGCAGCCGTGGATCATCGAGGGCTTGCGCGAGGCCCACAAGAGCGGCCTGCCCGAGATCCCCGACATGCCCGAGCCGTTCTTCACCTCGAACCCGGCGCACGGGATCTTCCCGAACCTGATCACCCCGCTCGACCGGACCGGGTTCCCGTTCCTGGTGTTCTGGCCGCTCGACATCGACCGCACCCGGCTGGACCTGTGGTGGTACGCGCCGTCCTGGGGTGACGGCCCCCGGCCCGAGGCGTGGGACCGCCGCCTGGCGATGTTCGACCTCGTGATGGACGAGGACCTGAAGAACCTCGAGCCCATGCAGCGCCAGGTGGCGTTCGCGGCCCACGGTGGTGCACCGATCAACTACCAGGAGCGGCGCATCTGGCACGTGCACGCCTGGCTGGACAAGCTGATCGGGCCGGAGCGGATCCCCGGGCACCTGCGGGTGCCGGACCTGCTCGCGGACTGGGTCGACGGGGCGGACGGTTCGCCCGCCCGGGAGCCGGCGGAGGCGCCGGGCTGAGTCGTGCCACGATGGGGCCGACGCACGACCAAGGGGGAGTCGCCGTGCCCGCAGCCATCGACGCCGACAAGCTGAAGCTGTTCTCGTTCCAGGTGTTCACCAAGCTCGAAGGTGCGGTGACCGCCGGGATGATCCACCTCGGGGACCGGCTCGGGCTGTTCGGCACCATGGCCGACGGCGCGCGGCGCAGCTCGGCCGAGTTGGCCCGCGATGCCGGGCTCGACGAGCGGTGGGTGCGGGAGTGGCTGCACAACCAGGCGGCGGCCCGGATCGTGTCGTTCGAGGAGACCGCCGAGGGCGAGCGGTTCTGGCTGACCCCCGAGGCGGTGGCGGTGCTGGCCACCCCGTCGCACCCGGCGTACGGCATGGGCATGTTCCACCGGCTGCCGAACACGATGCAGCTGCTGCGCGACCTGCCCGAGAGCTTCCGGACCGGTGTCGGCTACGACTACGACGCCCACGGCCCCGAGGGCGCGGCCGGGATCGAGCGCAGCTTCGAGCCCTGGTACCGGAACTTCCTGCTCCCCGTCGGCCTGCCCGCACTCGACGGGATGGTGGCCCGACTCGAGGCGGGCGCAACGGTCGCCGACGTCGGGTGCGGGGCGGGAGTGGCGATCCGGTTGATGGCCAAGGCGTTCCCGCACAGCCAGTTCCACGGCTACGACATCTCCGAGCTGGCGCTCGAACGGGCCGAGAGCCGGCGCCAGGAGGACGGCTTGGACAACGCCCATTTCCACAACGTGCGGTACCAGCCGTTGCCCGAGGACGGCCGCTTCGACCTGATCACCACCTTCGACTGCATCCACGACATGACGCACCCGCAGGAGATGATGCACGCCATTCGCAAGGCGATCTCGCCGGAGGGCACGTGGTTGCTGGTGGACATCAAGGCCCAGGACACGTTCGGGCAGAACGTCGAGAAGAACCCGATGGCGTCGCTCATGTACGGGATCTCGGTGATGTCGTGCATGTCGTCGGCGCTGTCGGAGCCGGGCGGCGCCGGCCTGGGCACGCTCGGGTTGTCCGAGGCGCGGGCGCGCGAGATGGCCGAGGCCGCCGGGTTCACCCGCTTCCGCAAGCTCGAGGTCGACCACGCCGTGAACAGCTTCTTCGAGGTGCGGCCCTGACCGACGGGGGTACCCGAGCGCGTTGACGCAGGGCGCGAACGTGTGTTCGACTCTCGGGCATGGGTTGGCGCAATCCCCCCGTGCCGTGGGCCGAGCTCGAGGCCCAGTTGTCGGGTCGGCGGGCCGACGGCCGCGCCCCGGGGTCGCCGTCGTGGAACGCCGGGGGTGACAGCCCGGCGTGGAGCCGCACCCGCCAGCCCTACGAACCGCCGGCCGACGTCGGTGCCCGTTCGGCGCCGGTGCCCTACGCCGAGCTGCACTGCCATTCGAACTTCAGCTTCCTCGACGGTGCCAGCCACCCCGAGGAACTCGTCGAGGAAGCGGTCCGCCTCGGCCTCGAGGCTCTCGCCCTCACCGACCACGACGGTTGCTACGGCATCGTCCGCTTCGCCGAGGCGGCCCGGGCGGTCGGGCTGCCCACGGTGTTCGGGGCCGAGGTGTCGTTGGGGATGCAACGACCACCCCACGGCGAGGCCGATCCGCACGGTCACCACCTGCTGGTGCTGGCCGACGGGCCGCACGGGTACGCCCGGCTGTCCACGGCGCTCACCCGGGCCCAGATGGCCGGCGAGAAAGGTGCCCCCCGCTACGACCTCGAACGGCTGGCAGCGATCACCACCGGTCACGTGCAGGTGCTCACCGCGTGCCGCAAGGGCACCGTGCCCGCTGCGCTCGTCGCCGAGGGCCCGGCTGCGGCCCGGCGCGAGCTCGACCGTCTCGTCGCGCTGTTCGGACGGGACCGGGTGGCCGTCGAGCTGTGGGATCACGGCGACCCGCTCGATTCGGCCCGCAACGACGCGCTCGTCGAGCTGGCCGCCCGGGTCGACGTGGCCGTCGTCGCCACCGCCAACGCCCACTACGCCACCCCGGCCCGTCGGCCGCTGGCCACGGCGCTCGCAGCGGTGCGGGCCCGTCGCAGCCTCGACGAGCTCGATCCGTGGCTGCCCGCCGCCGCCGGGGCCCATCTGCGCTCGGGGGCCGAACAGGCCCGCCGCTTCGCCCGGTACCCCGGTGCGGTGGCCACGGCGGCGGCCCTGGGGCGGGCCCTGGCGTTCGACCTCGCCCTGGTGGCCCCGGGGCTGCCGCCGTTCCCGTGCCCCGACGGGCTGTCGGAGATGGCCTATCTGCGTCGCCTGGCCGAAGCCGGAGCGGTCCGCCGGTACGGGCCCCGGGGCCGGGGTGACGAGCTGAACCGCCGGGCCTGGGTCACGATCGACCACGAGCTCGCCGTCATCGAGGGGCTCGGCTTCCCCGGGTACTTCCTCGTGGTGTGGGACATCGTCGAGTTCTGCCGCCGCAGCGACATCTACTGCCAGGGGCGAGGGTCGGCGGCGAACTCGGCGGTGTGCTTCGCCCTCGGGGTCACCAAGGCCGACGCCGTGTCGCTCGGGCTGCTGTTCGAACGGTTCCTGTCCCCCGAGCGCGACGGCCCGCCCGACATCGACCTCGACATCGAGTCCGACCGGCGGGAGGAGGTGATCCAGTACGTGTACGCCCGCTACGGGCGCGACCACACGGCCCAGGTGGCCAACGTGATCACCTACCGGGCTCGCTCGTCGGTGCGCGACATGGCCAAGGCGCTCGGGTACGCCACCGGTCAGCAGGACGCCTGGTCCCGCCAGGTCGACGCCTGGGGCCGGGTGGAGGCCACCGCCGCCCAGGCCGATCACGACATCCCCGCCCCCGTGCTCGATCTCGCCCGGCAGGTGGAGGACTTCCCCCGCCACCTCGGCATCCACTCCGGCGGCATGGTGATCTGCGACCGGCCCGTCATCGAGGTGTGCCCGGTCGAGTGGGCCCGCATGGAGCACCGCTCCGTGCTGCAGTGGGACAAGGACGACTGCGCGGCGGTCGGGCTCGTCAAGTTCGATCTGCTCGGCCTGGGGATGCTGTCGGCGTTGCACTACGCGGTCGACCTGATCGCCGAGCACCGGGGTTACCGGCTCGACCTGGCCGGCCTCCCGCAGGAGGACGCGGTCTACGACATGATCTGCGCCGCGGACACCGTCGGGGTGTTCCAGATCGAGAGCCGGGCCCAGATGGCCACGCTGCCCCGGCTGAAACCCCGCACCTTCTACGACCTCGTCGTCGAGGTGGCGCTCATCCGCCCGGGGCCGATCCAGGGCGGATCGGTCCACCCGTACATCCGGCGCCGCAACGGCCTGGAGCCGGTCACGTATCTGCACCCGTTGCTGGAGAACAGCTTGGCCAAGACCCTGGGCATCCCGCTGTTCCAGGAGCAGCTCATGCAGATGGCGATCGACGTCGCCGGGTTCACCCCGGCCGAAGCCGACCAGTTGCGCCAGGCGATGGGCTCGAAGCGGTCACGGGCCAAGATGGAGCGCCTGCGGGCCCGGCTGTTCGAGGGCATGGCCGAGCGGGGGATCACCGGGGAGGTGGCCGAGGAGATCTTCCACAAGATGGCCGCGTTCGCCAACTACGGCTTCCCGGAGAGCCATTCGGTGAGCTTCGCCTACCTGGTCTACGCGTCGTCGTGGATCAAGCTCCACGAGCCGGCGGCGTTCTGCGCTGCGTTGCTCAACGCCCAGCCGATGGGGTTCTACTCGCCGCAGTCGCTCGTGCTCGATGCCCGCCGCCACGGGGTCGTGGTCCACACCCCCGATCTCGACGCCTCGGCTGCGACGGCCACGTTGGAGCCGTGCGAGGCGAGCCACCACGGGCAGGCCGTGCGGCTCGGGATCGGCTCGGTACGCACGATCGGCGCCGGCCTGGCCGAGACGGTCGCCGCCGGTCGCCCGTATGCCGATCTCGAGGATCTGGTGCGCCGGGTGCCGGCGCTCACGCTCACCAACCTCGAGGCGCTGGCCACCGCCGGCGCCTTCGGCTGCTTCGGTCTCGAGCGTCGCGAGGCGCTGTGGGCGGTCGGTGCCGTGCACCAGGCCCGCCCCGGTCGCCTGAGCGGCATCGTCACCGGGGCCGTGGCGCCGACGCTGCCGGGGATGAGCGACCAGGAGGAGGCGGTGGCCGATCTGTGGGCCACCGGGGTCGCCCCCGACGGCCATCCCACCCGGTTCGCTCGGAGGGCCCTGGACCGTATGGGTGCCGTGCCGGCGGCGGGCCTGCGCCGGCGCGACCACGGGACCAAGGTGGTGGTGGGCGGGGTGGTCACGCACCGGCAGCGTCCGGCGACGGCCGGGGGCACGACGTTCCTCAACCTGGAGGACGAGACGGGCCTGATCAACGTGATCTGCTCGAAAGGGTGCTGGACCCGGTTCCGTTCGGTGGCTCGGGGGGCGCCGGCGCTGGTGGTGCGCGGTCGGCTCGAGGTGGTCGAGGGCGTGGTCAACGTGATCGCCGAGCACCTGGCACCGCTGCCGCTCGCTGCGTCCACCCCGAGCCGCGATTTCCGCTGATCGCCGCGGCCGGCGCTCAGGCCGTTCGAACGCCTCGGGCGTCGGCGAAGCGGCGGGCCACGTCAGCCCAGTGCACGACGTTCCAGATCGCCCCGACGTAGTCGGCCCGTCGGTTCTCGTACTGCAGGTAGTAGGCGTGCTCCCAGGCGTCGACGGCGAGCAGCGGGACCGCCCCCGGCACGGTCGAGACGTGATGGACCTCGACCTGCTCCACCACGAGACGTCCACCGAGCGGGTCGTAGGACAGCACGCCCCAGCCCGACCCCTGGACGGTGGTCGTCACCTGGGTGAACTGCGCCCGGAAGGCGTCGACGGAACCGAAGGCGTCCTCGAGCGCGGCGCGCAGCTCGCCGTCGGGTGCACCACCGCCGTCGGGTGACAGGTTGGCCCAGTACAGCGAGTGCAGCACGTGACCGCCGAGGTTGAACGCCAGGGTCTTCTCGAGCCCGACGATGGCGTCCCAACGGCCCTCGGCCCGAGCCTGCTCGAGCTTGTCGAGCGTGGCGTTGGCGCCGGCGACGTAGGCCGCGTGGTGCTTGCCGTGGTGCAGTTCGACGATGCGGGCCGACAGGTGGGGCTCGAGTGCCCCGGGGTCGTAGGCCAGATCGGGCAGGGTGTACACGCCGGACATGGCTCGACGGTACCGACGACGGTCGGCGCCGCCACCCTGACCTTCGACCGTTCGGCCGGTGTCCGGCCGGTGTCCGGCCGGGCGGGGCGGACGGCGGGGGGTGGGTGGTGCAAGGCTGCGGGCATGCCGTTGGTCGCCGGGGTCGACTCCTCCACGCAGTCCACCAAGGTCGAGATCCGCGACGCGGACACCGGCGCGCTCGTGGCCCGGGGCTCGGCCCCGCACCCGCCGACGACACCGCCCCGCAGCGAGCAGGACCCGGCGGCGTGGTGGGCGGCGTTCGAGACGGCGTGGACGCAGGCCGGTGCGCCGCAGGCAGCGGCAGTTGCCGTCGCCGGCCAGCAGCACGGGATGGTCGCGCTCGACGCCGCCGGCGCAGTGATCCGCCCGGCCAAGCTGTGGAACGACACCGAGACCGCCCCCGACGCCGGGTGGTTGCTCAAGCAACGACCGGCCGCCGAGTGGGCCGGGGCGTGCGGGAGTGTGCCGGTGGCGGCGTTCACGATCGCCAAGCTGTCGTGGTTGCACCGCAGCGAGCCCGACGCCTGGGCCCGACTCGCCCACGTCGTCCTGCCCCACGACTGGTTCAACTTCCGCCTGACCGGCCGGCTCGCCACCGACCGGGGGGACGCGTCGGGGACCGGCTACTGGTCTCCGGCCGCGGGCACGTACCGCTGGGACCTCCTCGCCGTCATCGACCGGGACCGGGACTGGGCCGGTGTGGTGCCCGAGGTGCTGGGCCCGCTCGACGTCGTCGGGCAGTGGCGCGGCGCTCTCGTCGCGCCGGGCACGGGCGACAATATGGGTGCGGCGCTCGGCATGGGGTTGCGTCCCGGTGACGTGGCCGTCTCGGCCGGCACGTCGGGCACCGTGTACACCGTGGCCGACCGGCCCACGGCCGACGCCACCGGTGCAGTCGCCGGCTTCGCCGACGCCACCGGCCGCTACCTCCCGCTCGTGTGCACCCTGAACGCGACCAAGGCCACCGACGCCGTGGCCCGCCTGCTCGGCGTCGACCACCACGGGTTCGACGCCCTCGCGCTCGGCGCGGACCCGGGATCGGGCGGGGTCGTCGTGCTGCCGTACCTCGACGGCGAGCGCACCCCGAACCGGCCCCGGGCGACGGGGGTCGTGGCCGGCCTGCGCTCGGACGTCAGCCGTGAAACCCTGGCCCGGGCCGCGGTCGAAGGGGTGGTGTGCGGGTTGCTCGACGGACTCGACGCGCTCGGTGCCGTCGCCCCCGTCGACGCCGGCGTGCTGCACCTCGTCGGCGGCGGGTCGCGTTCGGCCGCCTACCGCCAGGTGCTCGCCGATCTCGCCGGCCGCGCCGTCGTCGTCCCCGACGGCGACGAGCACGTCGCGCGCGGCGCCTGCGTGCAGGCTGCCGCCGTCCTCCACGGCCGTCCGCCGGCCGAGGTCGCCGCCGCATGGGCGCCGGCGCCGGTGTCGGTCACCGAACCGGGTGCCGGAGCGGCCGGGGCCGCCGAGGTGCGGGCCGCCTACGCCGCACGCCGCGACCGCGAGGCCTGAGAGCGTCACGCCGGTGTCGCCCGATGACCCGTTCGCCCCGTTCGGCCTGACCGCCGCTGCATCGCTCGACGACCTGCGCGCCGCCCGTCGGCGTCTGGCCAAGGAGCTCCACCCGGACCGCGGCGGTGACGAGGCCCGCATGCAGGAGCTCAACCAAGCCTTCGATCTGGCCGTGAAGGCGAAGCTGCGGCCACCGGAGCCGACGGTGCCGGCTGCGCCGCGCCGCGATCCCGAGCGGATGCGGCGCATGCGCCGATGGGTCGACCACGACCACCCGTCGTTCTCGATCGACGCCCTGCCGGCCGAGGCGTTCGAGGCGTTGCTCGTCGCCACCTCCTGGCTGGGCGAGGTGCTCGTCGACGACCCGCCCTACGTGCTCGAGGTCCACCTCCACGATCCCGGGCCGTGCTGGTGCCGCATCGAGCTCTACCCGGAGGCCGGGGCGAGCATGGTGAACCTCACCGTCGTCGGCTCCGGCCACGTCGGCCCACCCACGGCCGAGGAGGTGCGCGACGCCTACGTCGCCGCGCTCAACCAGCTCGGCAGCTGGGACCCGTTCGGCGGCGGCGACGGGGGCGGCGAACCGTGACCGCCCTCGACACCGTGTGGGTGTTCGGCGATCAGCTCAACCGGGGCATCGGCGCGCTCGCCACCGCCCGGCCCGATCGCGACCGGATCCTGCTCGTCGAGTCCACCGGGCACTGCGCGTCGCGGCCGTTCCACCGCCAGCGGCTCCACCTGGTGCTCGCCGGGATGCGCCGCCTCGGCGCCGAGCTGGCGGCCGAAGGCTTCGCCGTGGATCACCGTCGGGCACCGTCGCTCGCCGCCGGACTCGCCGCCCACCGGGCCCAGTTCCGACCGGGCGCAGTCCGGGCCACCGAGCCGCTGTCGTACGGCCTCGACGCGTTCTGCCGCAACGCCGACGTGGCCCTGGTGCGGTCGGATCAGTTCCTGTGCCACCGCGACGAGTTCGCGTCGTGGGCCCGGGGCCGCAACCGGTTGCTGCTCGAGGACTTCTACCGCTGGCAACGCCGCACCCACGGCTATCTGATGGACGGCGACGAACCGGTCGGTGGCCGCTGGAACCTCGACGCCGACAACCGGGAACGACCGCCCAAGGACCGCCGGGACTGGCCCGCCCTGCCGGCCGACCCGCTCGACGACGTGGACCGGGCCGTGCTGGCCGACCTGCCCCCGAGCGCGGTCGGGGCCGACCCGCAGGGCTGGTGGGCGACCACCCGAGTCGGGGCGCTCGAGCGCCTCGAGCGGTTCGTGGCCGAGGTCCTTCCCGGGTTCGGGCCGTACGAGGACGCCATGCTGCGCACGGACCGCAACGGGGCCAACGCCTGGCGGTTGGCGCACAGCGGCTTGAGCCACGCCCTCAACGTCGGCCTGCTGTTGCCCGGCGAGGTGTGCGACGCCGTCGAGGCGGCGTACCGGGCCGGGCGGGTGCCGCTTGCGTCGGCCGAGGGGTTCGTGCGCCAGGTGCTCGGGTGGCGGGAGTATGTGTGGGGCGTCTACTGGCTGCGGATGCCGGGCTACGTCGAGGTGAATCACCTCGACGCCCGCCGCCCGCTGCCGCCGGCGTTCACCGGTGCCGCGCCGACCGCCATGCGCTGCGTGGCCGAGGCCGTGGAGGGGATCCACGAGCGGGCGTGGCTCCACCACATCCAACGCCTCGTCGTGCTGGCCAACCTCGGGACCACGGCCGGGGTGGAGCCGATGGCGCTCGCTCGGTGGATGGCCGAGTCCTTCGTCGACGGGGCGGAGTGGGTGATGTTGCCCAACGTGCTCGGGATGGGCACCTTCGCCGACGGTGGGTCGATGTCGACCAAGCCGTACGCCACCGGCGGCGCCTACCTGAAGCGGATGAGCGACTACTGCTCGGGATGCCGGTTCGACCCGGCCAAGCGCACCGGCCCCGACGCGTGCCCGTTCACGACGCTCTACTGGGACTTCCTCGACCGCAACCGTTCCCGGTTGCGGGGCAACCACCGCCTGGCCCAGCCGTACGCCAACCTCGACCGTCTCGGCGACCTCGACGCCGTGCGGGCCCGGGCCGCCGAGGTGCTCGAGATGCTCGACGCCGGCCGTCTGTAGCACGATCGGCGCCGTGACCGCCGCCGTCCCGGACCACCCGATCGACCCGCTGGCCGGACAGGTGTTGCCCGCCGACACCGTCGGGCTGCTCGAAGGGCTCGTCACCACCCGCTCGATCCGGCGCTACACCGACGAGCCGGTGCCGACCGACGCGCTGCGGGCCATGGTGTTCGCGGCGACCCGGGCGCCGAGCGGGTCGAACCGCCAGCCGTTCCGGTTCGTGGTGCTCACCGACTCACCGGTCGCCGTGCAGGCCAAGTGCCTGATCGGGGACTCGGCCCGCGCGCTGTGGGGCGACAAGCGGGAGAACGACCGCTACGACACCGGGTCGGGCACGCAGACCGACTCGCCCAAGGCCCGCATGGCCCGCACCATGCAGCGCTACGTCGACGAGTTCGAACGCACCCCGGTGCTCGTGCTGCCGGTGTTCCTGCGCTACCGGGCCCCCAACGCCGTCGAGGGCGCCTCGGTGTACCCGGCGTGCCAGAACCTGCTGCTGGCCGCCCGTGCCCTCGGCTACGGCGGGGTGCTCACCGGGTTCCACGGGGCCGTCGACGCCGAGCTGAAGGAGTTGCTCGGCATCCCACGCGAGGCACTGATCGCCGCGACGATCACGATCGGGCGGCCCGAGGGGCGGCACGGTCCGGTGCGGCGCCGGCCGTTGGGGGAGTTGGTGTTCGGCGACACCTGGGGCGAGGCGCCGGGCTGGGCCGTCGACCCGCCCGGCACCCGCCACACCCAAGCAGGCCCGCCGAAGGTCTGAAGCCCGGACCCGCCTCAGCGGATCCGGATCGGGTCGACGTAGACCCCGTCGAGGAGCCATTCGCCGCCGGTGGCCCGGAACCTGACGTAGATGTCTGCCGAGTCACCGCCGTGGTAGACGGCACCGGTCTCGAAGATCGGCGAGATGGCCCAGGCGCTGCTCCCCGTGCCCTCGATCGTGTACGTCCTGGTCGCCATGTGCTCGGGCCGCCTGCTCCCGACCGCCACGCGCGCCACCTGCACGACGGTGACTTCGAGCTTCGTGCCGGCGGGTCCGGGCCGGTAGGCGAAGCGGAGGGTGCCCTCGTTGCGCTTCACGCAGATCGTCCGAGAGACGTTCGCCCCGGAGGCGAGCGGTTGGGTGGACACCCGAAGGCTCTTCGTCCCACCGGACCCGCGCAGGCCGAAGGTCTCGTTCCGGTTCACGACGTCGGAGTTGTCCAGCCGGAATGTCCCGCCCCCGGGAAGCGGATAGGACGGGCCGACCCAGCCGGTCAGCCCGTTCTCCATGCCGCCGTTGGGCATGAGGAAGTAGTGGTTCTGGTCGCCCCACCGTTGGAAGACCTGCGCGTCGTCACGCACCCCGCAGGGGTCCGGGGGGTTGTACTTGGCGTGGGCGGTGGCGGCGCCGGCACTGAACATGGTGGTGAGGATCACCGCCCCGGCAACTCGACGGCTGGTCCGCTTGCTGTTCGTTCGATCCCGCATGGGATTCCGGTCGGCCCTTCGGCGGGGCCGCCGCGGCGAGTTGAGCACTGCGTGCCGGGTTCTTGTCCCTGCCGAGAACCAGACGCATCAACGGCCGGCGACGGCGTCGACGAGTCCCCAGCGCAGCGCCGTCTCCGCATCGACCGGGCGCCCGGTGAGCCCGAGCAGGACGGTGCGCTGGGGTCCGATGCGCCGGGGCAGGCTGACCGTCCCCCCGGCGCCCGGCACCAGGCCGAGCGGCACCTCGGGCAGGCCGCATCGCGTGCCCGGATCGGCGATCACCCGGTGGGCGAAGGCCGCCAGTTCGATCCCGGCGCCGAGGCAGGCGCCGTGCAGGTGCACCTCGGTCCGGTCGGCCAGCGCGGCGAGCAGCCGGGCCGGGCTGCGGGTCAGCCGGGTGAGGTGCGCCGTGCCGATGTCGGGGAAGGTGCCGAAGGTGTCGAGGTCACCGCCCGAGCAGAACGACGGGCCGTCGCCGTCGAGCACGACGCGCTCGATCGAGTCGTCGAGCAGCGCCAGGTGGAACGCCTCGGCCAGGGCGTCGCGCATCGCCGGCGAGAACGCGTTGTGCACGTGGGCCCGGTCGAGGGTGATGCGCAGCAGCCCGCCGTCGCGCGCGACGCGCAACGGCGGGCCGTGCTCCGGGCCGCGGTCCCGCACCGGCCGGCTGGCCCGCCAGCGGGCGAACTCCGGGCTGCCCTGCAACATCGAGTAGGTCGTCGACTCCGCGACGAGCCCGGACTCGATCGAGCGCCACGCCCCGCTGCGCACGAGCAGTACGAACGACACCGCCGTGATCGCAGTCCGCTCGCAGGTGGCCGCCACGGTCTCGATGGCGGCCGGGTCGTCGAGGATCACGTCGGCCCACGGTGCGGGCGCAGTGGCCGCGACCACGACGGGCAACGACCCGGGCACGGCGACGTCGGTGCCGTCGGGGTCGACGATCACCAACGGCGGCAACGCTTCGGTCGCCCACGGCGAGCGAAGGATCGCAGCGAGTTCGCCGGCGTCCACGGCGGACCGGACTCAGTCCGATGCCGGCCGGATCACCAGACCGGTGCGGGGTTTGGGGGCGAAGAACGTCGACTTGGGCGGCATCAGCACCCGTTCGTCGGCGGTGCGCTGGATCTCGGCGATCGACACCGGTCGCAGCAGCACGGCCGCCTGGGCCCGCCCGGCGCGCAGGGCGGCCAGGACGTGCTCGACGCCGTGCTGGTAGGTCTTGGTGTGGGCGACACCGTCGAGGGCGGCTTCGAGGCGGAGCGAGTCGAGATCGCGCCGTCCGGCGAAGCGCTCGGGGCGGGGCACGAGGAACTCGCCGGTACCGTCGGGGTGCACCAGGCACAGGGCGCCGGCCTCGGCCATGCGAGCGGTGATCGTGGCATCGACCGGGCCGGCGGGCCGCCGCTCGAAGAAGGCGTCGAGCCTGAGGGCGAGCTCGGTCGAGGTGCCCTCGAGATCGGTGAGCAACCGGTGGATCGCCTGGATGAACAGGTGCTCCGGGGCGAGCTGCACGACGAAGGTGAGGGTGAGATCCCAGGCGCCCGGTGCACCGTCGTGAGCGGCGCGCTGCTCCGCGGCGTAGGTGCGGCTGATGGCGTAGCGATGGTGGCCGTCGGCGATCACGACCGGCGCCGCCTCGACGACGGCCTGCAGGTGCGCCACCGCCGCGGGGTCGTCGATGCGGGCGAGATCGTGACGCACGCCGGCGTCGTCGGTGAAGGCGCCCAGCTCGGTGGCAGGGGCTGCCGCCACGGCCTCGGCGAGCCCGTCCGCCATCGACAACCCCCACACCGCCGACAGGTTCATGCCGGTCGCCCGGGTGAGATCGAGCCGGTCGGTCTTGGCCTTGGGTGTCGTCTGCTCGTGGGGGAGCACCCCGTCGCCGCCCTCGGGCACCACCTCGAGCCCGCCGAGCAGGCCGACCGTGCGGTGCACGACGCCGGTCTCGTCGGTGAACGTCATCGAGGAGCGGTAGAACGCCGGCCCGTCCTGGACGAGCACGCCCGAGGCCAGCCAGGTCCGCAGCATGGCCGCGGCGGCGTCGTAGCGGCCAGGTCCGTCGGCCTCGACCGGCACGTCGATGACGACGACGTTGTTCGGGTGCCGGGCCGCGAGCGCGGATCGGTCGGCGTCGGAGAGCACGTCGTAGGGGGGTGCGGTCACGTCGGCGAGCGGCGCGCCGTCGGCGTACCGGATGGCCGGGAAGGGCTCGAAGCGGGGCACGCATGATTGGCTACCACCCGTGCACGTGCTCTGCGACCTCGACGGCGTCGTCTGGCGGGCCGACACCCCGATCCCGAGCGCAGCGGGCGCCGTGGCGCGCCTGCGGGCGGCGGGGCACCGGGTCGCGTTCGTGTCGAACAACTCCTACGTACCGGTCAGCGGGGTCGAGGCCAAGCTCGCCCGATTCGGGATCCCGGCCGAGGGCGATGTCTTCACGTCGGCCCAGGCCGCCGCCCGGCTCGTGGTGCCTCGGGAGCGGGTGCTGCTGATCGGCGGGCCCGGCATCGCCGGGGAGCTCGCCGCGGTCGGCGCCGAGGTGGTCGAGCCGGGCGACGACGGCCCGGTCGACGTCGTCGTGGTCGGTCTCGACCCGGCGTTCACCTACGACGCGCTGGCCCGGGCCACCCGGGCGTTGCGGGGCGGAGCCCGCCTGATCGGCACCAACGGCGACACCACGTATCCCACGGCGGAGGGGGTGATCCCCGGGGCGGGCTCGCTGCTCGCAGCGGTGGCCGCTGCAGGCGGGGTCGCCCCGGTCGTGGCCGGCAAGCCCCACGCTCCGATGGCTGCCCTCGTGCGGGACGCGATCGGGGTCGGCCCCTGGGACGTGATGGTCGGGGACCGGGCCGATACCGACGGCGCCTTCGCCCGGGCGCTCGGGTGCCGGTTCGCGCTGGTGCTCAGCGGGGTGACGGCGAGCGGGGCCGGGGTCGAACCGATGCCCGATCTCGTCGCAGCGCACCTCGGCGAGGTGTCCGACGCCATCACCTCGCCCTGAGCGCCCACCACTACGCTGCGCCCGTGGCCAGCAACGACCTGCTCAAGCGACTCATCGACACCGGGATGTCGTTCACCCAGATGACCCAGGCCCGAGCCGAGACGCTCGTGAAGGAACTGGTCAACCTGGGTGAGGTGAGCGTCGAGGAGGCGACCGCGACCGTCTCCAAGCTCGTCGAGCGAGGCCGGGAGTCCACGGAACACCTCGTCGAGCTGGTCCGCGCCGAGGTGACCCGGCAGCTCCAGGCGATCGGCGTGGTCGGCAAAGAGACCCCGGTGGACACGGCCGCACCGGCGCCCACGGCGGCGCCGGCCACCGCCGAGCCCGCTCCGGCGGAGGTAGCGCCAGCCGAGCAGGTGGTTGCTCGCACGGCGCCCGCGAAGAAGCCGGTAGCGAGGAAGGCGGCCGCGAAGAAGCCGGCCGCGAAGAAGGCGGCCCCGAAGAAGGCGCCGGCTGCCGAGAAGGCGCCGGCTGCCGAGAAGGCGCCGGCTGCGAAGAGGGCGCCGGCGCAGCGGCCGTCGGCCAAGCTCGGCCGCTGAACGGTGCGCCGGCGGCTCGACGTCGAGCTGGTCCGGCGTGGCCTGGTCGCCAGCAGGTCCGAAGCGGTCGATGCGGTCGCCGCTGCCCGGGTGCTCGTCTCGGGGACGCTGGCGAGCAAGGTGACCCGGCTCGTCGACGCCGGCGAGCCGATCGAGCTGACCGGCCCGGCCCGGCGATTCGTCAGTCGGGGCGGGGACAAGCTCGCCGGCGCCCTCGACGACGTCGGTCTCGACGTGGCCGGGGTCCGGGCCCTCGACGCCGGCGCCTCCACCGGGGGGTTCACCGACTGTCTGCTCCAGCGGGGCGCCGCCGAGGTGGTCGCCGTCGACGTCGGGCACGGTCAACTCCACGAGCGCCTTCGCGCCGACCCCCGGGTGATCGTGCGGGAGCGATGCAATGTGCGGGATCTCGACGCGGCGTCGCTCGGGGGTACGGTCGACCTCGTCGTCGCCGACCTGTCGTTCATCTCCCTGCGCACCGTGCTCCCCGCCCTGCTCGCCTGCTGCCGCCCGCACGCCGATCTCGTGCTGCTCGTGAAACCGCAGTTCGAAGCCGGCCGCCAGGAGGCCGCCAAGGGCCGGGGCGTGATCCGGGATCCTGCGGTGCACGAGCGGGTGCGCGGCGAGATCGACGACGCACTGCGCACCGCAGGCGCGATCGTCCGGCGCTGGACGACGTCGCATCTGCTCGGCGCCGACGGCAACACCGAGTTGTTCGTGCACGCGGTGGCGCCATGACCGACGAGCGCCCGGCGGCCATCGTCGTCGCCCACCACGAGCGACCCGAGGCGGCCGTGCTCGCCCGGGAGGCCACCGTCTGGCTCGAGGCGCACGGCTGGCGTGTGTGGATGCCGGGGGACGACGCGGCGGCCTGTGGTCTGCCTGCGCTCGACGGGCCGCGGCCCGAGACGCCGGCGCTGGCGCTCAGTCTCGGCGGCGACGGCACCGTGCTGCGCACCGTCGCGCTGGCGGCCCCGACGGGAACGCCGGTGCTCGCCGTGAACGTCGGACTGCTCGGCTATCTGGCCGAGGTCGAGCCCGCCGGGATGCTCGACGCCCTCGAGCGGGTGCTTGCCGGTGCCGTGTCGATCGAGGAGCGGATGCTCTTGGCGGTCGACGTCGACGGTGTGGAACACCACGCGCTCAACGAGGTCGTGATCGAGAAGCGGGAGTCGGGACACACGGTGCGCTTGGCGTTACGGATCGACGGCGAGCCGTTCACCACCTACGCCGCCGACGGGCTCATCGTCGCCACCCCGACCGGGTCGACGGCGTACTCCCTGTCGGCCCGGGGGCCGATCGTGTCTCCCCGCCACCGGGCGTTGCTCGTCACGCCGGTGTCGCCGCACATGCTCTTCGACCGCACCCTCGTGCTGGACCCGGCCGAGGACGTCGAGGTGCAACTCGTCGGGCACCGGCCGGCCGACGTCGCCGTCGACGGCGTGCGGGTCGCGACGATGGGCGAGGGTGACGTGGTGCGGTGCCGGGAAGCGGTCCGCCGGGCCCGATTCGTGCGCGTCGGGCGCGAGCGGTTCCATGCCGTGCTGAAGGCGAAGTTCGGCCTGAACGACCGATGACCGAGCGGTGCGAAGTTGTTAGGAGTACCTAACGACCGGCTGGTACCATGGCGAACATGGTGATGACCGCAGTGCGAACCGTGCGGAGTGTCCGGCCCGGTGCGGGTGAGTACGTCGTACGTGAGCTGTCGGTGCCCGATCGGGCGCGCCGCCGCCTCGCCGAACTCGGCGTACGCATCGGTGAGATCGTGCGCGTCGTGCAGCACACCGCCGGGGGTGGTGTCGTGCTCGCCGTCGGGACGAGCCGGATCGCGCTCGACCGGCGCACGGCCAGCGACGTTCTCGTCGAGCCGCTGCCGTGAATCCGGCCGATCGGACCCCGGTCGCGAGCTGCCACTCGGCCGGGTCCGGTCGCGCCGCGCCCGAGGGGGCGCCGGTGGTGGCCTTCGTCGGGGCACCCAACGTCGGGAAGTCGACCCTGTTCAATGCGCTCACCGGCGCGACGCGCGACACCGGGAACTGGCCGGGAACGACCGTCGAGGTCGGCCGCGGGGCCTGGCGTCCCCGGGGCGGGACCACCGACGTCGATCTGATCGACCTGCCCGGTGCCTACAGCCTCGACCCCCTGTCGCCCGACGAGGCGCTGACGCGCGACCTGATCGTCGGGGTGCCGCTCGACGAGCAGCCCGACGCCGTCGTCGTCGTGGCCGACGCCGGTCGTCTGGCCCGTTCGCTCTACGTCGTCGCCCAGCTGCTCGACCACGGTCAGCGCGTCGCCGTGGCGCTCACCATGAACGACGTCGCCGCCCGACACGGCACCCGGGTCGATCCGGATGCCCTCGCCGCCGGCCTCGGGGTGCCCGTCGCACCGGTCGACCCTCGCCGCCGGCGCGGTGTCGAGGAGCTCTCGGGGGCCGTCCGCCTCGCACTGGCCGCGCCGCGACCGCCGATCGTCCCCGACGGCGGCCCGGGCGATCTCGCCGCAGCGGATCGCCGTTTCGCCCGAATCGCCGATGCCGTGGAGCGATCGGTGACCACCGTGCCGGTGCGGCGGACCTGGTCCGAGCGGATCGACCGCGTCGTCCTCGCGCCCGTCGTCGGGCCGATCGCGTTCCTCGCCGTGATGTGGGCCGTGTTCGAACTGACCACGACCGTTGCGGCGCCGTTGCAGCGATGGCTCGACGAGTTCTTCTCCGGGCCGGTCGGCGACGGTGCCACGTCCCTGCTCGGCGCCGTCGGCCTCGACGGGACCTGGGTTCGGGGTCTCGTGGTCGACGGGATCGTCGCCGGGGTCGGCATGCTGCTCACCTTCGTGCCCCTGATGGCGATCATGTTCGGGTTGCTCGCCCTGCTCGAGGACTCGGGCTACCTGGCTCGGGCGGCGGTCGTCACCGATCGGGCGATGCGGGCCATCGGACTGCCCGGCCGGGCGTTCCTGCCGCTCGTCGTGGGTTTCGGCTGCAACGTCCCGGCGATCGCGGCGACCCGGGTGCTCGGCGACGCGCGCCACCGCATCCTGACGGCGTTGCTCGTGCCGTTCACGTCCTGCTCGGCGCGACTCACGGTCTACGTGCTGGTCGCGTCGATCTTCTTCCCCGACCGTGCGGGCACCGTGGTGTTCGCGCTCTACCTGGTGTCGGTGCTGTTCGTGATCGGCGTCGGGTTCGGCCTGCGTCGCACGCTGTGGCGGACGATGGGCCAGGAGCCGCTCCTCATCGACCTCCCGCCCTACCAGCGGCCCACCGTTCGGCTCATCGTTGTCGTCACGTGGCTGCGGGTGAAGGGCTCCTTGCGCACGGCGAGCGGGATCATCGTGGCCACCGTGGCGGTCGTGTGGTTGCTGCAGGCCATCCCGGTCGGGCCGGTCGCAGCGTCGTTCGGTGAGGTCCCGGTCGAGGACTCGGCCTACGCGACGGTGGCCCGCGCCGTGTCGCCCGTGTTCGACCCCGCCGGCTTCGGCGCCTGGGAGGCCACGAGTGCCCTCGTCGTCGGATTCGTGGCGAAGGAAGCCGTGATCTCGTCATGGTCGCAGACCTACGCCACCGAGGAGCCCGAATCACCGGACCGCCCCGGCGACCTCGGCAGCCTCGTGGCCGCGGACTTCGAGCGCAGCTCGGGCGGGCATCCGAGTGCGGCGGTCTGGGCGTTCCTGGTGTTCCTCCTCGCCTACACCCCCTGCGTCGCCACCGTTGCGGCGCAACGGCGCGAGGTCGGCCTGCGCTGGACGCTGTTCGGGGTGGGCATGCAGTTCGCCGTCGCCTGGGTCGTCGCCGTCGCCGTGTTCCAGATCGGCTCCCGCCTTGTCTGAGCCCGCCGACCGGTCGGCCGCACGTCGCACGCCGGCCACGGCGGTCCTCGAGGCGCTCGACCACGGGGCGCGCACGCGCGCCGAGGTCGCGGCCCGGGCCGGCCTGGCCGCCGACGTCGTCGACGCCGTGGTCGAGATGCTCCTGCGCACCGGGCATCTCGGTGCCGAATCACTCGCCACCACCTGCCCGAGCGGGGGATGTTCGGGGTGCGGGTCGCCGAGCGGTCACGGGTGCGCGACGGGGGCGGCGGCGAGGCCTTCCGCCGTGCTGCTCACCCGCCGGCACCCCTGAGACCGGCCGGTCGCTCGCCTGTCACACCCCTCGGGCAGGATGGGAACCGTGCTGGCCGAGTTGCGGATCGAGAACCTGGGGGTGATCGCCGAGCTGTCGCTGGTGCTGCGCCCGGGCCTGACGGCGCTCACCGGGGAGACCGGC
>JBILVB010000094.1:0-15544 GCA_044370695.1 Acidimicrobiales bacterium
TCGCCAGGCCCGGCGGGCCCTCGACGGCGCCCGCCGGCTCGGTCACGACGGCGTGGTTCGAGCGTTCGCCCTCCTGGCCGAGGCCGACAGCGGCCTGCGCGGTGGCTCGGGCTGGCCCGAGCGGGCCGTGGTCGAGGTGCTCGTCGCCCGCCTGGCCCGCTCGGTGCGGCCGGCGGCGCGCAGCCGGCCCGCAGCGGCGGGCCGGGGCGGCGTCAGGCCGCGTTGAGCTTCTTGGCCAGCCGGCTCTTGCGGCGGGCGGCGGCGTTCTTGTGGATGACGCCCTTGGCGGCGGCCATGTCGAGGCGCTTCTGGGCCAGGCGGGCCAGGGCGGTCGCATCCTCGGTGCCGGCGGCACGGGCAGCGGCCTTGACGCGCGTCTTCAGTTCGCTGCGCACGGCCTTGTTCCGCTCGGCGCGCTTGGCGTTCGTGAGGATGCGCTTCTTCTGGCTCTTGATGTTCGCCACGGTCCCGTCCGTCCAGCTGATCGTGCGGACGCCGAAGCGGCGCCCAAGGGCCCCGAAAACCTAGCAGGCCGTCCCGGGGCTGCCCAACCGCCCACTGGTAGGCTCGCCCACCGGCCGGTCCCACCCGGCCGCCCCCCGCTCATGGACCTCGCCCGCATCCGTAACTTCTCGATCATCGCCCACATCGACCACGGCAAGTCCACCCTGTCGGATCGCATCCTGGAGCTGACCAACGCCGTCGACCCCCGCGAGATGCGCTCGCAGTATCTCGATTCGATGGACCTCGAGCGTGAGCGCGGCATCACGATCAAGGCGCAGAACGTGCGGGTCCGCTGGCGCGACCACGTCCTGCACCTCATCGACACGCCCGGCCACGTCGACTTCGGTTACGAGGTGTCCCGGTCGCTCGCCGCCTGTGAAGGGGTGGTGCTCGTGGTCGACGCGGCCCAGGGGATCGAGGCCCAGACGCTCGCGAACTGCTACCTGGCCATGGAGCACGACCTCGAGATCGTGGCCGCCCTGAACAAGATCGACCTGCCCGCCGCCAACCCGGACCTGTATGCCGAGGAGATCGAACGGGTCCTGGGTATCCCTGCCGAGGACATCCTGCGCATCTCGGCCAAGACCGGTCAGGGGGTGCCCGACCTGCTCGATGCGGTGGTGGCACGCATCCCGGCCCCCGCCGGCGACCCCGAGGCCCCCTTGCAGGCGCTGATCTTCGACTCCCAGTACGACCAGTACCGGGGGGTGGTGTCCTCGATCCGGGTCATGAACGGTCGCCTGCGCACCGGTGCGAAGGTCCGCTTCATGCAGGCCAATGCCCTGCACAGCGTCGACGAGATCGGCGCCCGCCTGCCGGTCACCACCCCGCTCGACGAGCTCGGGCCGGGAGAGGTCGGCTACCTGATCGCCGGGATCAAGGACGTGGGGCAGGCCCGCTCGGGTGAGACGATCACCGACGCGTCCCGCCCGGCGTCGGCGCCGTTGCCCGGCTACCGGGATCCGAAGCCGATGGTGTTCTGCGGGCTCTACCCGATCGACGGCGACGACTTCGAGAACCTTCGGGAGTCGCTCGAGAAGCTGAAGCTCAACGACGCAGCGATCACCTACGCGCCGGAGACGTCGAGCGCCCTCGGTTTCGGCTTCCGCTGCGGCTTCCTCGGGCTGCTGCACATGGAGATCGTGAAGGAGCGCCTCGAGCGCGAGTTCGGGTTGTCGCTCATCGCCACGGCCCCCTCGGTCGAGTACCGGGTGCACCACACGAGCGGCGAGTCGAGCGTCGTCGACAACCCGGCCGACCTGCCGCCGGCGCAGGAGATCGACCGCATCGAGGAGCCGTTCCTCAAGACCTCGATCATCACGCCCTCGACCTACACCGGCACGGTGATGGAGCTGTGCCAGCAGCGCCGGGGTGAGATGGGCAAGATCGAGTACCTGTCGCCCGAGCGGGTCGAACTGCACTACCAGGTGCCGCTCGCCGAGGTCGTCATCGACTTCTTCGACCAGTTGAAGAGCCGCACGGCGGGCTACGCCAGCCTGGATTACGAACCCTCCGAGTACCGCTCGGCCGATCTCGTGAAGGTCGACATCCTCCTCAACGGCCAGCCGGCCGACGCCTTCAGCGCGATCGTGCACCGGCAGAAGTCCTACGAGTACGGCCGCAAGATGTGCGAGAAGCTCAAGGAGCTGATCCCCCGCCAGATGTTCGACGTGCCGATCCAGGCCGCGATCGGCGGACGGATCATCTCGCGCGAGACGGTGAAGGCGAAGCGCAAGGACGTGCTCGCCAAGTGCTACGGCGGGGACATCACGCGCAAGCGCAAGCTGCTGGAGAAACAGAAGGAGGGCAAGAAGCGGATGAAGAACATCGGCCGCGTCGAAGTCCCCCAGGAAGCGTTCATCGCTGCGCTCCGCCTCGAGGACTGACGTGGCGGCCCCGAGCCCCGCCGGGCCGGTGGCGAGATCGGGGTGGGGTCGGTCCCCGACGTTCCGCTCGCTGCGCCATCCCAACGCCCGGCGCTACTTCTTCGGGCTCGTCGTGTCCAACGCCGGCACCTGGCTGCAGTCGACGGCGATGGCGTGGCTGGTGCTCGAGTTGACCGACGACGCCGGTGCGTTGGGCGCGGTGACCGGCGCGCAGTTCCTCCCGCAGTTGCTGTTCGGGCCGTGGGCCGGCGCGATCGCCGATCGCCGCCATCGCCAGAACCAGGTCGTGCTCACCCAGGCGCTCGCGATGGTGCAGGCGTTCGTGCTCGGCGCCTTGACCCTGACGGGCCACGTGAACGTCCCCGCCGTGTACGTCCTGGCCGTGGTGCTCGGGGTGGTGAGCGCCTTCGACAACCCGGCGCGCCGCTCGCTCATCACCGAACTGGTCGAGCCCGACGAGGTCGCGAACGCCATGTCGCTCAACACCGCAGTGATGACCGGCTCCCGGGTGATCGGCCCGGCGTTGGCCGGGGTGCTGATCGCCGTGGTCGGCACGGGCTGGTGCTTCGTACTCAACGGGGTGTCGTTCGTGGCGGTGCTCGTGGCGCTGCTCACGATGGACCGGGCGGCGATCCACCGGGCGGCCCCGGCGGCCAAGGCCAAGGGTCAGGTGCGCGAGGGGTTCCGGGCGATCCTGGGCGACCCGGTGTTGCGGATCGCGTTCGCGGTGCTGGTCGTCGTTTCCACGTTGTCGTTCAACTACAACGTCGCCATCCCGACGCTCGTGAAGCGGGCCTTCGGTGGCGGGTCGGGGCAGTTCGGGCTGATGCTGGCGGTCAGCAGCGTCGGGAGCCTGCTCGGTGCGCTCGTCGTCGCGTCGCGCCCCCCGCAGGTCCGCATGGTGCTGGTGGCCTGTGCGGGTCTCGGTGCGTCGATGGCTGCGGCGGCGTGGTCGCCGACGCTGTGGTTGTCGATGCTGTTCGCGATCCCGATGGGCCTCGCCGGTTCGGGCCTGGTCGCGATCACCTCGGGCCTGCTCGTCAACCGGGTGGCCCCCAACCTGCGCGGTCGGGTCCTCGCGCTCCAGGCCACGGTGTTCCTCGGCTCCACCCCGATCGGATCGCCGATCGTGGGCTTCGCCGCCGAGCACTTCGGCAGCCGCTGGGGCCTCGGGATCGGGGGGATCGCGGCGCTCGTCATGGCGCCGCTCGGCTGGGTGGCGTGGCGACACTCGGTGGTCAAGAGCCGGCAGGACTGACTACTCTGCGTCGCCGTGGGGGAGGCTTCGGTGGCCGTGGCCGTGGTCGTGGACGCGCGCAACGTGCACGGCTTCCTCGGTCGCCTGCTGGACCAACCTGTGGTGCCGTCCGTCGCTGCGGTCGTGGAGAGCCTCGCCGGGTACGGGTTGCGTCCGGTCTCGGTCTCGGTGGGGGTCGCCATCGCGCCGGGACGGTCGGGGTCCGAGGCGCTGCGAGGTCGGTCCGAGCGCAACCGGCTCTACGCCGAGGCGATCGACGCTCACCCGCTCGGCCGGGCCGTGCGTGGGGTGCCGGTTGGCCAACGACATCGCAACGGGTCGCAGCGAGGTTGCGGCGCTCGTGCTCTTGTCGGTGCGTACGCCCTCATCCCGCGCCGCGGCGACTGGCGCGTGGTCGATCCCGCCGATGCGAAGCATCACGACGAGCTCGGCCGTCCGATGGTCAAGGTCGAGTCGATGAATTGCGCCGGCCTGCCGGGTGCGGTGTCCTTGGTCGCATGAGCGCGCCGCGCGCAGGGCTTGGCAGTCGGTAGCATCGACTGCCAAGCCCACCGGACGCCTGACCACCATGCTCGACGACCGAAAGACCGCCATCCTCCGGGCCGTGGTCCGCGAGTACATCGAGACCGCACAGCCGGTCGGGTCCGGTCACGTCGCTCGCGCGCCGGGGGTCAACGTGTCGTCGGCGACGATCCGCAACGAGATGGCGGTGCTCGAACAGGAGGGCTACCTGGCCCAGCCCCACACGTCGGCGGGTCGGGTGCCGACGGACAAGGGCTACCGCTTCTACGTCGACCACCTCACCGAGCGCGGGCGGCTCGACGACGGCCGCGCCTCGGAGGTCCGCCAGTTCTTCGCCAGCACGCACGGAGCGATCGAACAGATGCTGCGAGACACCTCCCGGCTGCTGTCGGACCTGACGAGCTACGCCGCCATCGTGACGTCCCCGCATGCCACCCGGGCCACGGTGCGGTCGGTGCAACTCGTCGCGCTGAGCGCCCGGCAGGCCGTGGTCGTGATCGTGCTGTCCAACGGTGCGGTGGAGAACCGGCAGCTCGAATGGGACGACGACGCGAGCGACGTCGCCGTCGCCGCGGCGGGAACGCACCTCGCAGCGGGTCTGGTGGGCACGTCGTTGCCGCCGGAAGGGAAGGCTGCGCCCTCGGGGGACGACACGGTCGACCGGCTGTGCGCCCAGGTCCACCGGCGTCTGTCCGGGGATTCCGGCGACGACGACGTCTACGTCGGCGGGGTGGCCACCATGACCCGCGCGTTCGAGGCGGTCGAGGTCGTGCGCTCGATCCTGCACACGCTCGAGCAGCAGTACATCGTCGTGTCGCTCGTGCGCGACATCCTCGATCGAG
Organism: Acidimicrobiales bacterium; assembly: GCA_044370695.1. Classification (GTDB taxonomy): domain Bacteria; phylum Actinomycetota; class Acidimicrobiia; order Acidimicrobiales; family Ilumatobacteraceae; genus JBEIFW01. Next base: position 5,013 of record JBILVB010000094.1, read on the forward strand.
GGTTGTCGGTCGCCATCGGTGCCGAGCACGGCGTCGAGCCGCTCGCGGCCTGCTCGCTCGTGGTGGCCCCGTACTTCGTCGAGGGCGAGCCGGTCGGCACCGTCGGGGTGCTCGGCCCGACCCGGATGGACTACCCGCGGGCCCTCGCAGCAGTCGACGTCGTGAGCGAACGTCTCGGTCGTCGTCTCTCGGACCGCTGAGCCCCGGTAGCGTCGGTCGGGTCATGGCGGACTTCTACGAATTGCTCGGCGTGGCCAGCACGGCGAGCGCGGACGACATCAAGAGCGCTTACCGCCGCAAGGCGCGCGAACTCCACCCGGACGCCAACCCCGACAATCCGTCGGCCGAGGAGCAGTTCAAGGCGGTCGCTGCGGCGTACGCAGTGCTCTCCGATCCGGAGCAGCGGGCCCGGTACGACCGCTTCGGCGAGGCCGGGGTCCAGGCCGGCGCGTCCGGGGGTTCGGATCCGTTCTTCGGCTCGGGCGGCCTGGGCGACATCTTCGAGGCCGTCTTCGGCGGGGGGATGTTCGGCGGTCGTCCGGGCGGCCCGGCCGGACCGCCGCGCGGGCAGGACGTCGAGACCGTCGTGGATCTCAGCTTCGAGCAGGCGGTGTTCGGAGCGACGGTGCCCGTCACCGTGCGCACTGCGGTCCGCTGCACGAACTGCAGCGGGTCGGGCGCCGGGGAGGGCACCAAGCCCGTCACCTGCGTCGAGTGCGGTGGGGTGGGGCAGGTGCGCCGGGTGCGTCAGAGCCTCCTCGGGCAGATGGTGACCGCTGCGCCGTGCCCGCGCTGCAGCGGGTACGGCGAGGTGGTGGTCACCCCGTGCACCACCTGTCGGGGTGAGGGTCGTGTGATCGAACAGCCGACGCTGAACGTGCCCGTGCCGGCCGGGGTGGACACCGGGTCCACCCTGCGGTTGTCCGGCCGCGGGCCCGTCGGCCCCCGGGGTGGTCCCGCCGGCGACGTGTACGTCCACTTGCGGGTGCAGCCGCACGAGCGGTTCCACCGCGACGGCGACGACGTGGTCGCCGTACTTGCGATCTCCATCGCGCAGGCGGCACTCGGCACGAGTGTCACGTTCGCCACCCTCGATGGCGACGAGCAGCTCACCGTGCCCGCCGGAACCCCGCACGGACGGGAGTTCAGACTCCGCGGTCGAGGCGTGCCACGCGCGACGGGGCGGGGTCGGGGAGATCTCCGGGTCGTGGTCGACGTCGTCGTGCCGTCCAAGCTGTCGCGGGCCCAGGAGGAGTTGCTGCGGCGGTACGCCGAAGAGGCCGGTGAGCAGGTGCTGCCGGCCGACGCCGGCCTGCTGTCGAAGATCCGCTCGGCCTTCCGGTGATCGGGCCGGCCGCCGCTGCGGCCGCAGCGCACGCCTTCGTCGCCGATCTCGAGCATCCCGTCCTCGCCGACGCGGACCGGCACCACCTGGAGCGGGTGCTGCGGTTGCGCACCGGGGAGCTCCTCACGGTCGCCGACGGGGCCGGGCGGTGGCGGCCGGTCCGGTTCGGTGCCGAACTGGTGCCGGACGGTCCGACCGTCGAGGACCCGTCGCCCGGCCGTTCGGTGGTCGTCGCGGTGGCGTTGCTGAAGGGCGACCGGCTCGAGTCCGCAGTGCAGAAGCTCGTCGAGGTCGGGGTCGACGCCGTGGTGCTGTTCCCGGCTGCTCGCAGCGTGGTCAGGTGGGATGACGGCAAGCGTGACCGGCACCTCGAGCGGATGACCCGCGTGGCGAGGGAGGCCGCGATGCAGAGTCGCAGGTCGCGCCTGGCCGAACTGCGGTGGCTCGACTCCACCGCAGCGGTGGCAGCGCTGCCCGGCGTCGTGCGCGCTGACCGTGGCGGCGAGCTGTTGGGCGACTGCGCGCCGACGGTGGTCATGGTCGGGCCGGAGGGCGGCTGGAGCGACGAGGAACGGCGCCTGACGGTGCCCGTGGTGTCGCTCGGCGCCCACGTTCTGCGCGCAGACACCGCAGCCGTGGTCGCCGGGTGGTCGCTGACGACCAGACGGAATCTTGAGAGATGAGTCAATCGGCCTACTACAGTGACGGTTCCGCCTAGTCTGAGCGACCCAATTCGCCACTCTAGGCGTTATGATTCGGTCAATTCACACGATGAGTGGTTACCGGGCTCCTACGCTGCGTCGGCGAACCCAGCTGACGAGTGCCTCCGGCGGAAGTGGACACCATGAGCGCGAACGAAGACGAGAAGTACGACGGGTTGTACGGACGCAGGGTGGGCGAGCGCCTTCGGGCGATTCGACGCCAGAAGCGCCTGTCGTTGCAGGAGGTGGAGGCCAGCTCGGGCCAGGAGTTCCGAGCGTCGGTGCTCGGCGCCTACGAGCGGGGCGAGCGTCAGATCTCGGTGCCTCGGCTGCAGCGGCTCGCCGCGTTCTACGCCGTGCCGGTGGACCAGCTCCTGCCGGCCGACGACGGCCCGGCCTTCGAAGAGCGCGACGACCGAGTCGGCGATCGCAAGATCGTGCTCGACCTCAGCAAGGTCGACGAGCGCCAGGGTCCGGAGTTCCGGATGCTCAAGCGCTACCTGTCGATGATCCAGGTGCAGCGCCAGGACTTCAACGGGCGGGTGCTCACGATCCGCAGCGACGATCTGCGGGCCATCGCCTGCATCCTCGACACGACGGCCGAAGGTGCGGTTCGCCGTCTCGACGATCTCGGTCTGCGGTACGCCCGCTCGGCCTGACGTCCGAGCCCGGGCCGACCGGGGTGCCCGGGGGCGGACCGGGTGCCCGTAGCCTCGGGGTCATGACGGCGTTCGGGGTGTACGTCCACGTGCCGTTCTGTTCGCGGCGCTGCGACTACTGCGCGTTCGCGACCTGGACCGATCGCCACCACCTGCAGACGGCGTACCTCGAGGCCGTGCGCACGGAGATCGAGCGGGCCGTCGCCGACGGCATGCCCGAGGCAACGTCGGTGTTCGTCGGCGGCGGCACGCCGTCGTTGGTGGACGCCCGTGCGCTCGGGGCCGTGCTCGATGCCGTCCCGGTCGCCCCCGGCGCCGAGGTCACCGTCGAGTGCAACCCCGAGAACGTCGACGAGCGACTGCTCGGGGTCTACGGCGAGCACGGGGTCGACCGCGTCTCGTTCGGCGTGCAGTCGATGGTCCCCTCGGTGCTCGCAGCGCTCGGACGGGTGCACGACCCGGCTGCGGTCGAACGGGCGGTTCGGGCCGCGCGCGCCACCGGGCTGCGGACGTTCAACCTCGATCTGATCTACGGCGGCGCCGGCGAGAGCGTCGAGGACTGGCGGCGCACGCTCGAGCGGGCCCTGGCGCTCGATCCGCCACACGTGTCGGCGTACGCGTTGACGATCGAAGCCGGTACGCCACTCGCCGCCGACCCGGCGCGCCATCCCGACGACGACGACCTCGCCGACAAGTACGAGCTCGCCGACGAGTTGCTCGGCGGCGCCGGACTCGAGAACTACGAGATCTCCAACTGGGCCCGGCCCGGGCACGAGTGCCGGCACAACGTCCTCTACTGGCGTCAGGGCGACTACCGGGGTTTCGGGTGTGCGGCGCACTCCCATCGGGCGGGTCGGCGTTGGTGGAACGTACGGACCCCGGACCGCTTCGTCGAACTCGTCGCCGCCGGCGAGCCGACCGAGGCGGCCGGGGAAGACCTCGATGCCGCCGTGCGCCGTCGGGAAGGCCTCGAGCTTGCGCTGCGCACCCGGGAAGGCGTCCCCGTCGAGGCGTTCGAGGCGGCGTTGCTCGCGTCCGGCGATCTCGACGGCCTCGTCGACGTCGTCGCCGGCCGGGTCCGGTTGACCCGGCACGGCCGCCTGCTCGCCAACGAGGTCGCACTGCGCCTTCGTTGAGCTCCGCTGCTATCGTCAGCGAGCCCGGGCGTATAGCTCAGTTGGTTAGAGCGCCACCTTGACACGGTGGAGGTCTCCGGTTCGAGTCCGGCTACGCCCACCCCGAAACCTCACCCCGTCGGTCCGACCACGGTCACGGTGCACAGCAACGTGTTGTCGAGTCTCGGATCCGACGACCAGACGAGCCGGGCCCGGGGATCCCACCGAACGTGTCGAAGCCGGGCGTCACCGGCACCCGGCGTCGGTGACTCGGCCACCTTGCGCTCGTCGACCCAGGACGCGAACCAGTTGTCGGCCCACACCTCGCCCCGGAACCGGACCGCAGCCCCGGACGGGGCGGTGCTCGTCGGGGACGCCGCCCGGTTGCCGGAGCAGGCGGCGAGGGCGCCGAGGGCGAGGGCCGCGACGCCGGCGTAGCGTTCGGTCCGTGTGGGTCCGTGTCGCCTCGCTCGCCTCGCTGTCGCACCCCGATGCGCTCGCCTGCCTGCCGCACGGCGCGGCCGAGGTGCTCGTCGTCGTCGAGGGCGGCCGGCCGTGCGCGGTCGACAACGTCTGCCCACACCTCGGCGCGCCCCTGACCGCGGGCTACCGGCGCAAAGGGTGGATCGAGTGCCCGATGCACTCCTGGCGATTCGATCTCGCCACCGGCCGGGGCCTGAGTCATCCGGGCGCCGATCTGCGCACGTACCCGACCCGCGTCGTCGACGGGGTGGTCGAGGTGGACCTGCCCGAGCCGTAGCGTGGGGGACGTGACGACCACCGATGTCGCCGAGCACCTCGCCGCCATCGATCGCGACGGGTTCACGATCGTGCACGACGTCTTCGACACCGACTACGCCTCGGCGGTGATCGAGGCGCTCGAGCGCATCGAGGCCGAACAGTCGATCCGCCCGCACGTGAACTCCTTCGAGGGTGCCGCCACGTGGCGGATCTACAACTTGCTGGCGCACGGCCCGCTGTTCGAACGGATGCCGGTGGAGCCGAGGGTGCTCGCCGTGGTGGACGGCGTCCTCGACGCCGGGTGCCTGGTGTCGTCGCTGTCGTCGATCGCCATCGCGCCGGGCGAGCGGGCTCAGCCGCTCCATGCCGACGACCAGGTGATGCCGATCCCTCGCCCGCACGCCGCGACGGTGTGCAACACGATGTGGGCGCTGACCGACTTCACCGAGGCCAACGGGGCGACGCGGCTCGTCCCCGGCTCGCACACGGCCGACCATGCGCCGAGCTACGGCAGTCACCACGACTCGATCCCGGCCGAGATGCCTGCCGGCAGCGTGCTCGTCTGGCACGGATCGCTGTGGCACGGGGGCGGCGCGAACACGACCGACCGCCGTCGCTACGGCGTGGCGATGAACTACTGCGCCGGTTGGATCCGCCAGCAGGAGAACCAACAGCTCGGCCTGCCGCTCGAGCGGGTCGCCACGTTCCCGCCCCGGCTGCGCGAGCTGTGCGGGTTCGGCACGTATCGGAACATCATGGGCCACATCGATCGGCACAGCCCCGACGAGGTGCTCTTCGGCGCCGCGGCCCGCCCGATGATCTGGGATCGCATCTGACCGACGGCCCATGGCCCCGCCGTGCGCCGGTCTCCGGGGCGGTCGAACGTCCGTACGTCGCTAGGATGCCGGGTGTGGAGCGCCTGCAGGTGGTGTCCGAGTTCGAGCCGGCCGGCGACCAGCCGGCCGCCATCGAGCAGCTCACCGAAGGGGTGCTCGCCGGGGAGCGGTTCCAGACGCTGCTCGGCATCACCGGTTCGGGGAAGTCGGCCACCATCGCCTGGACGATCGAGCGGGTGCAGAAACCGACGTTGATCCTGGCCCCCAACAAGTCGCTGGCCGCGCAGCTCGCCAGCGAGATGAAGGAGTTCTTCCCGAACAACCGGGTCGAGTACTTCGTCTCCTACTACGACTACTACCAACCCGAGGCGTACATCCCGTCGTCGGACACGTACATCGAGAAGGACTCCTCGATCAACGACGAGATCGACCGGTTGCGCCACTCCGCCACCGCCGCCCTGCTCACCCGGCGCGACGTGATCGTCGTGGCGTCGGTGTCGTGCATCTACGGCATGGGCAACCCCGAGGAGTACCGCGGGCAACTCGTCGAACTGCACACCGGCGTCGACTACGACCAGCGCTCCATCCTGCGCAAGCTCGTCGATCTCCAGTACGACCGAAACGACCTCACGCTCGGCCGAGGGAAGTTCCGGGTGCGGGGCGACACCATCGAGGTCCACCCGGCCTACGAGGAATCGGTGCTGCGCATCGAGATGTTCGGCGACACCGTCGACCGCCTCACCGTGATCGACCCGGTGACCGGCGAGCAGCTGCGCGAGCTGTCCGAGGTGATCGTGTTCCCGGCCACCCACTACGTGGCCGGCGAGGACCGGATGCGCCGCGCCGTCCAGGGCATCGAAGCCGAACTGCAGGAACGGCTCGCGCACTTCGAAGCCAACGGCAAGCTGCTCGAGGCGCAGCGGCTGCGGATGCGAACCCAGTACGACCTCGAGATGATCCAGGAGGTCGGCTACTGCAACGGCATCGAGAACTACTCGATGCACATCGACGGCCGCACTCACGGCGAGCCGCCGTTCACCCTGCTCGACTACTTCCCGAAGGACTACCTCCTCGTCATCGACGAGAGCCACCAGGCCGTGCCGCAGCTCCACGGCCAGTTCGCCGGCGACCGCAGCCGCAAGGACGTCCTCGTCGAGCACGGGTTCCGGCTGCCGTCGGCCCGGGACAACCGGCCGCTCACGTTCGAAGAGGTCATGGAGCGGCTCAACCAGGTGGTGTTCCTGTCGGCCACCCCGGGGGAATACGAACTGCGGGTGTCGTCGCGGGTCGTCGAGCAGATCGTGCGCCCCACCGGCCTGGTCGATCCCGAGGTGATCGTCAAGCCCACCAAGGGTCAGATCGACGACCTGATGGCCATGGTCGAGGAGCGGGTCACCAAGGGCGACCGTGTGCTCGTGACCACGCTCACCAAGAAGATGGCCGAGGACCTCACCGACTACCTGCTCGAGCAGGGCCTGCGGGTGCGGTACCTGCACTCCAACATCGACACCATCCAGCGCATCGAGATCCTGCGCGGCCTGCGCCTCGGCGAGTTCGACGTGCTGGTCGGCATCAACCTCCTGCGCGAGGGCCTCGACCTGCCCGAGGTGTCGCTCGTGTGCATCCTCGATGCCGACAAGGAGGGCTTCCTCCGCTCCGAGACCTCCCTGATCCAGACCATCGGGCGCGCGGCGCGCAACGTGGACGGCCAGGTGGTGATGTACGCCGACAGCGTCACCGACTCGATGCGCCGAGCCATCTCCGAGACCAACCGGCGCCGGGGCCTCCAGGAGGCCTACAACGCCGAGCACGGGATCAACCCGCAGACGATCCGCAAGGCGGTCACCGACATCTTGTCGATGCTGCGCCCCGATGACGGTGCGCCCCTGCCGGGCAAGGACCGGCGCCGTCAGCGCGAGCGGGACACCAAGCGGCGCAGTGAGCTGCTCGAACTGCCGCACAGCGAGCTGGCCCGGCTCGTGCAGACCCTCACCGAGGAGATGAACGAGGCGGCGGCCGAACTCCGGTTCGAGTACGCGGCCCGCTTGCGCGACGAGATCGCCGAGCTGCGCCGGGAGCTCAAGGAATCGAGTTGATCACGGCGCCGCGAACGCGCCGGCGGGAAGCCCCAACTCGACACACGCTGCCTGGCGGACCCAGGCCAGGAGTTCGTCGCGACTGACCACGTCCTCGTGCACCGTCACCTGCAGGCCGAGGCCGTCGAGCATGGCGGCGAGGCGCCACGCCGTGGCGTGCGGGTCCGCACAGGTGAACGTGCCGTCCTTGACGCCCTCGACGATCACGTCCTCGAGCACCGTCTGCCAGGCGTCGTCGAGCCGCTGCGAGATCCGCTTCAGCGCCGGGTTCCGCAAGGCCTCGCCCCAGGAGTCGATCCACAGCATCCAGCCCGGCTCGGCCTCGGCGGGGGAGTAGAGCAGGAACACCCGGTTGAGCTTGTCGAGCGGCGAGGTGCCTTCGGCGACTTCGGCCTCCAGGCGGGCCAGGTCGGCCCGCGCGGCGTACGCGAGCGCCTCGGCGAGCAACTCGTCCTTGGTGTCGAAGTGGTAGTGGATCAGCCCGGTCGACACCCCGAGCTTGTTGGCCACGTCGGCCACGCGGGTCGCAGCGAAGCCGCGTTCGACCACGACCTGGCAGGTCGTCTCGAGGATCTCGTTCCGGCGTTCCTCGACCGTCGGCCGCTTCACCGGCGCCACGCTAGCGAACCGGTCCCGACCGGGACGGGCACGGGTGCTCCGGAATCCTCTACCGTCGAGGGCGATGCCCGCCACCGTCCTCGACGGCACCGCGCTGTCCGCCCTCGTTCGGTCCCGGGTGGCTGGGACGCTCGCCGCTGCCGGCAACCCGCCCGTGTGCCTGGCCACCGTGCTCGTCGGCGACGACGGACCGTCGCGGCGTTACGTCGCCTCCAAGCACCGCCAGGCCGAAGCGGTCGGCATGACGTCCCGCCATCTCGACCTGCCGGCGACCGCCACCCAGGCCGAGGTCGAGGACGCGGTCGCCGGCCTCGCCGCCGACCCGACGGTCCACGGCATCCTGGTGCAGCTACCCCTGCCGTCCGGCCTCGACCCGGAGGCCGTGCTCGATCTCGTGCCGACGGTGAAGGACGTCGACGGGCTCACCGCAGCGAGCCTCGGGGCACTCGTGCGGGGCCGTCCCGGCCTCGTGCCCTGCACGCCCCGGGGAGTGATGCGACTGCTCGAGCACCACGAGGTGCCGCTCGCCGGTCGGCGCGCCGTCGTGCTCGGCCGCTCGACGCTCGTCGGGCTGCCCGTCGCGTTGCTGCTCGCTGCGAAGGGCGCGGACGCGACCGTGACGATCGCGCATTCCCGCACTCGCGACCTCGCCTCGGTGTGCCGTGACGCCGACGTGATCGTGTCCGCCGTCGGGGTGGCCGGAATCATCACCGCGGCGCACACCAAGCCGGGCGCTGCCGTCGTCGATGTCGGGATCTCGCGGACCGAGGCCGGTCTGCGGGGTGACGTCGCCTACGACGAGGTGGCCGAGGTGGCGGGCTGGATCACGCCGATGCCCGGCGGAACCGGGCCGATGACGGTGGCCTGTCTGCTGGAAAACACGCTCGACGCTGCCCGGATGCAAGGCGCCTTGTAGCGTCCGGACGGTCCGTGGGGGCCCGCCCCGTGGACGTACGAACCCCGGGGGAGACCGCATGTTCGACCTGTCCGGCAAGACCGCGCTCGTCACGGGCGGCAGCTACGGGCTCGGCGTGGTGTGGGCCACGGCGCTCGCCGAGGCCGGCGCCGACGTCGCCCTGACCGCTCGCTCCAAGGACCTGCTCGAGGCCAACGCGAAGGCGCTGGCGGACAAGACCGGCCGCACGGTGACGGCGCACGTCGGTGACGTCACCGTCGACGCCGACGTGGAGCGGGTGGTGGCCGAGGTGGTCGAGGCGCACGGCAAGCTCGACGTCCTCGTGAACAACGCCGGCGTGAACGATGCGACCGGCAAGCCGAGCGAGCAGGTGTCCGTCGCCGACTTCCGCCAGTGCCTCGACGTCGATCTCACCGGGGTGTTCGCGTACGCCCGCGCCGCCGGTCGGCACATGCTCGAGCGGGGTTCGGGCTCGATCGTGAACATCTCCTCGATGCTGGGCCTCAACGGCTCGGAGTTCGTCAACCCGGCGTACCACGCTGCGAAGGCGGGGGTGATCAACCTCACCCGGCTCCTCGCGGTCGAATGGGCCGACCGCGGGGTGCGCGTCAACGCGATCGCGCCGGGGTACTTCATGAGCGAGATGGTCCGCGAAGGTCTCGAGCTCACCGGCATGCGGATGTGGATCGACAGCCGCACCCCGATGCGGCGCATGGGCGAGCACGACGAGCTGAAGGGCGCGGTCGTGTTCCTCGCCTCGGACGCTGCGAGCTACATCACCGGCGTGACGCTGCCCGTCGACGGGGGGTACTCGTCGGTCATGGGCATGAGCCAGTTCAAGACCCCGCACCCGCACTGGAACCGGCCCGGCCCGATCGCCGGGGACACGATGTACCCCGGCATGGCACCGCTGCCCGACGCGATCCTGAAAGACGGCATCCCCGGGTTCCACTACCCGATCGAGGAGGCGTGACGGTGGGCCAGCTCGACCTGTTCGACCTGTCCGGCAAGGTCGCGATCGTCACGGGTGCCTCGATGGGGTTCGGCGTCATGTTCGCCCACGCGCTCGCCGAGGCTGGCGCCGACGTCGCCGTCACCGCCCGCTCCGCCGACCTGCTCGAGCAGACCGCAGCGGCGGTGCGGGCGGCCAGCGGCCGCACGGTGACCGTCCACCCCGGCGACGTCACGTCCGTGCCCGACGTCCAGCGCGTGGTGGCCGAGGTGCTCGACCAGCACGGCCGCATCGACATCGTGGTCAACAACGCCGGCATCTCCGACCTGCGGGGCCTGCCATCCGAGCACGCCGACCACGAGACGTTCCGGCGCGTGATCGACGTCGACCTCATGGGCGTCTGGTACTTCTGCCGGGAGACCGCACCCCACATGCTCGAGCGGGGGAGCGGGTCGATCATCAACATCGCGTCGATCCTCGGCTCGGGCGGCAGCGAGTACAACAACCCGTGGTACCACACGGCCAAGGGCGCGGTCCTCAACCTGACCCGCCA
>JBILVB010000237.1:0-4486 GCA_044370695.1 Acidimicrobiales bacterium
TGTTCTGCAGCGACGGCGGCCGGGCGTTCTCGGTCCGCCTGGTGTCGACCACCTCGCTCGAGATCGGGGGCAACTCGTGCGGGTGGTCGGGCTTCCCGGTCGGCCTGCAGGCCGGACGCTGGTACCACGTGGCGGTCACGGTGGGGGCCGACTCGTCGGCGTCGGTGTACCTCGACGGCGTCCTGCTCGGCAGCGTCCCCGCCGGGATGCTCGGCACGATCCGGCCCGGCACGCTCGGCCTCGGCTCGCCCTACCAGCCGCTCGGTGGCGGCAGTTGGGGCCAGTACTTCCGCGGCGGCGTCGACGAGGTGCAGCTCTACGACCGCCGGTTGAGCGCGGGCGAGGTGGCGGCGCTGGCCGGCGGTGTCGACGCCGGGCTCCTCGCCCGCTGGCGTCTCGACGAGGGCACCGGCGTGGTCGCCGCCGATTCGAGCGGCCACCAGCGCAACGCCCTGCTGCAGGACGGCGCCCGATGGGGGGCCGGCCCCGCCGGCACGGCCGCGGTCGAACTGACCGGCAACGCCACGGTCCGCAGCACGGCGGCGGTGCCGTTGCAGGGTTCGTTCTCGGTGTCGGCGTGGGCCCGGCGCGACCTGCCGGGCCGGGCCCAGACGGTCGTCGGCCACGGTGGCCTGTCGCTCGGGTTCGGGGCCGACGACCGCTTCACGGCCACCTTCGCCGGCTCCACCCTCACGACGGCGAGCGCGTTCCCGGACACGGGGTGGCACCTGTGGACCCTCACGTTCGACGCCACCACCCGGGCCCGGCGCCTCTACCGCGACGGCGTGCAGGTCGGTGCCGACACGGCCGCGGCCACCTACGCGGCCACCGAGAACGTGTGGATCGGGGCCGCCGGTGCCGGTGCCGGTGGCTGGCTCACCGGCGCGGTCGACGACGTGCGCATCCACGGCCGGGCGCTGCCGGCCACCGACGTCGCCGGCCTCCTCGGGCCCACGGTCACCGGTGTCGGCGACGGCACGATCGTCGACGGCCGCAACGGCGTGCTGATCGCCGGGCGGGGCTTCGGCGGCGTCCAGGGCGCCGGTCGCGTCGAGGTGGCCGACGGCGCCGACTATGCGACCGCGCAGCGGGTGCTGCAACCGGTGAGCGGCTGGACCGACGGCAGCGTCGGGATCACGGTGGCGGCCGGCGGGCTGAGCGCCGGGACGGTGTTCGTGTTCGTCACCACCGGCACCGGGGAGCGCAGCGCGCCGTTCCCGGTCCGCCTCGAAGCCGCCGACGGCCTGGTGCGCTGGTGGCGGCTCGACGAGGGCGGTGGCCCGCTCGCGAGCGACGCCTCCGGCTACGGCGTCAGCGCCACGCTGGCCAACGGTGCGACGTGGGCGAGCGGGCCGAGCGGCACCGCCGCGCGCCTCGACGGTGTCGACGACCAGGTGCGCGCCGGCGATCCCGGCCTCGCAGGCGCCTTCACGCTGTCGTGGTGGCTGCGGCCCGACGCGCTCGGCGACGACGTGCGGATCGTCAGCAACACCGACGGCGCCGCCGGTTGCAGCAGCAACCAGTTCTCGTTGCGGTTCAACGGCGGCCGTCTCGAGCTGTGGTCGTCGACCTGGCAGACCGTCGCCGCGGGCCCGTTCGTCGCCGGTCGCTGGTACCACCTCGCCGTCGTCGTCGACGCGACCGGCCGCAACGCCACCGTGTACGTCGACGGGGTGCCGGGCGCGACCGTCACCGACAACGTCTACCGCTTGCGCCCCTTCGCCTTCGGCGCCCCGCTCGCCTGCGGCGGCTCGACCGCCGGCGCTGCGCTGGCGGGCCGGATCGACGACGTGCGGCTGTACCGGCGGGCGCTGGGGGCGGCCGAACTGCCCGCGGCGCGCGGCCCCCGGGTGACCGACGCCGTCGACGAGCGGTTCCACGTCGGTGAGGCGGTCGTCGTCACCGGTGACGGGTTCGGCACGGTCGCCGGCCGGGTGGAGCTCGGCTCCGACCCCGACCACGCGACCGGCACCCGGGTGCCCCAGACCGTGACCGGCTGGTCCGACGGGGCGGCCAGCATCGTGGTGTCCCTCGGCGACCTGGCGCCGGGACCGTTGTGGCTCACGGTCGTGGACGCCGCCGGCCGGCGCAGCAACGCCTGGCCCGTCGACGTGCGTCCCGACGACGGCCTGGCCGTGCACTGGCGCTTCGACGAGGCGTCGGGCCTCGTGGCCACCGACGCCTCGGGGTCCAACGACACCGGCACGCTCACCGGCATGGGCGGCAGCGCCGAGCGGGTGGCGGGCCGGTTCGGGAACGCGTTGCAGCTCAACGGGTCCGACGCCGACGACGTCGTCGTCGACAGCGGGTTGGCCACGGCGCTCACCGGCGACGTGTCGGTCGGCGTGTGGTTCCGGCGCCTCGGTCGGCCGGTGTGGAACGGTGCCGCCGACCGGATCGTCGACCTCGCCGGCGCCGCCGGCCCCGGCCTGCAGGTGCTCCTCGACCCGTCGGGTCGGGTGGTCCTCGACAACTCCGGCGGCCCGTCCACCGAGGCCGGGTCCGCCACCGACTACGCCGACGGCGACTGGCACCACGTCGTGGCGGTGCGCAGCGGGTCGACCTACCGCCTGTACGTCGACGGCCAGTTGACCGGCACCACGTCGGGCACGGTGCCGGGGTACGCCCGGCTGTTCGTCGGGAACGGGCACGGGGGCGCTGCACCGACGGCGTTCGACGGGACGGTCGACGAGGTCCGGGTGTACGGCCGGGCGCTGTCGGCGTCGGACGTGGCCCTGCTGTTCGCCACCCCGCAGGTGTCGAGCGTGTCCGACGGTGTGGTGTTCGACGGGGAGGGCGCGGTCACGATCACCGGCGGCGGGTTCGGCACGTCGCAGGGCGCAGGCCGGGTGGAGCTGGTGAGCGCCGTCGACGACACCGTCGCGGTCCGGGTGCCGCAACCGGTGACGTCGTGGTCGGACCGGTCCGTCACCGTCACCGCCACGCTCGGCTCGCTGCCGGCCGGCGTGCACCACGTCGTGGTCACCACGACCGGCGGCCAGCGGTCCCGGCCGTTCCCGGTGCGGGTGCAGGCGGCCGACGGCCTCGTTGGTTGGTGGCCGGTCGACGACCTCGCGGGGCCGGGCGCCGTGCGGGACGCGTCGGGCTACGGCAGCGACGCCGTGCTCGCCAACGGTGCCGCCGTCGTGCCGGGCCGGGCCGGCGGTGGCTTCGGGTTCGACGGCGTCGACGACTTCGTCCGGCTCCCGCTGTCGGTGCGGGGGTCGCGCTCGGCGACGACGGTGGCCCTTTGGGCCCGCCTCGACGACACGAGCCGGAACCAGGTCTTCCTCAACAACCACGTGCAGCTCTCGGGGTCGCCGCCGACCGGGGTGATCGTCGGGGTCTCCGACGAGCTCGGCGGGGGCCGGCGGTACTTCGGGCAGACCCGGGTGGGCGACGCGTGTTGCCAAGCCCTCACGGGCGCGGCGCCGGCGGCGGGCCGCTGGAGCCACGTCGTGTTCCAGTGGGACGGCACGACGTTGCGGCTGTGGGTCGACGGCGTCGCGCAGCCGGCGACGGCGGCGGCGTCGGGCACCCTGCGGATGGTGCGCGACCTGGTCCTCGGCGCCAACGCCGACGACCTGTTCCCGAGCCCCCGGTGTGCGGGGTCGCCGGCGGCGCCGACGTGCTTCAACGAGGCGCTTCGGGGTGTGCTCGACGACGTGCGGGTGTACGACCGGGCGCTGTCGGCGACCGAGGTGAGCCGCCTCGCCGGCCCTCGGGTCACGCTGGCCGAGGACGGCGTCGCGTTCGACGGCGAGACCGCCTTCACGCTGTCCGGGGCGGGGTTCGGCACGACGTCGGGCCGGGTCGAGCTGGTCACGACCTCCGACGGCTCGGCCCCGGTGCCCGGGGTGTCGGTGCCGTCGGTGGCCCAGACCGCCACGGCCTGGAGCGACACCTCGATCGACGTCACCGTGTCGCGCGGGGTGCTGCCGGTGGGCGCGTGGTGGGTGGTCGTCACCGATGCGTCCGGCCGGCGCAGCGTGCCGTTCCCGGTGCGGGTCACGGCCGCCGACGGCCTCGTCGGTTGGTGGCCGCTCGACGAGCCGTCCGGCCCCTCGGCCGCCGACGTCTCGGGCTGGTCGAACACCGGGGCGGTGAACGGCAACCCGACCCGGGGGGTCGGCGGTGGTGCGGGCACGGCGTACACGTTCGACCCGTCGAGTTCGGTGACGGTGGCCGCGGCCCCGAGCCTGAACGCCCTCGGGGCCGGGAACGGCAACGTCACGGTCGCATTCTGGGTGCGGCCGGGCGCCCCCACCGGGGCTTGGCGCCCGCTGGTCAACAAGCGCAGTGGGTGGTCGGACCGGATGCCGGGCGTGTGGCTGCACCCGTGGGAGAACCGCCTCCACTACCGGTGGGCCACGAACCAATCCGGCAACGACGGCCTCGACAGCGCCGGGACGTTGCCCACCGGGCAGTGGTCGCACGTCACGCTCACCAAGACCGGTCAGGTGCTGCGGATCTACGTCAACGGGGC
>JBILVB010000095.1:0-15423 GCA_044370695.1 Acidimicrobiales bacterium
GCGTCGACGTCGCGGGCCGGGCCCGCTGGACCGAGACGATCACCCCGGCCGACCTCGCCGCCCGATACCGCAACCCGGGTGGCGCGATCTACGGCACGTCGTCCAACGGGCGGCGCGCCGCGTTCGTGCGGCCCGGCAACCGCGGCCCGCTCCAGGGGCTCTACCTCGTCGGCGGCACCAGCCATCCCGGCGGTGGCCTCCCCCTCGTCGCGTCCTCCGCCCGGATCGTCGCGACGCTGATCGGGGCGGCATGACCCGGACCCGGCGCGCCCGGCGCGCCCTGCACCTCGCCGGGGCCGGGATCCGGCTCGCCGCCGTGGCCGCCGCCGCGTGGCGCCTGGCGCGCGCCGCACGGCCCCGTCCCCCGGTCGTGGCCGACCCCGCTGAACCGGCGCCGTGCACCGTGTCGGTCGTCGTGCCGGCCCGGGACGAGGAGCACCGCATCGGCCCGCTCCTGGCCGCCCTTGCGGCCGACCCGACACTGCACGAGGTGCTCGTCGTCGACGACGGTTCCACCGACGCCACCGCCGCCGTGGCCGCTGCGGCCGGGGCCCGGGTGCTCCCGGCCGGGCCCCTGCCGCCCGGGTGGGCCGGCAAGTGCTGGGCACTCCAACAGGGCCTCGAGGCCGCGACCGGGACGGTGGTGGTCACCCTCGACGCCGACACCGAACCGGCCCCGGGCCTGCCGGCTGCACTCGCCCGCCGCCTCCACGAGGAGGGTTGGCACCTGCTCAGCGCGGCCGGGCGCTTCGCCGTGCCCACCGCAGCGCTCGCCGTCGTGCACCCGGCGTTGTTGACCACGCTCGTCTACCGCTTCGGCCCGGCCGGCGCCGCCCACGAGCCGTCCCCGCACCGCCACCTGGCCAACGGGCAGTGTCTGGCGTTCCGGCGGGTCGACGCCGCGGCCTGGGGCGGGTTCACCCCGGTGGCCGGCAGCCTCGTCGAGGACGTCGCGCTGGCGCGACACCTGGCCGGTGCCGGTCGTGCCGTCGCCCTGGTCGACGCCACCGGCTCGCTGCTCGTGCGCATGCACGCCGACGCCCGGGACGCCTGGAAGGGCTGGGGCCGCTCGCTCCCGCTCGGCGAGGTCACCTCCCGGTGGTGGCTGGCGGCCGACCTCGGCGTCGTCTGGCTCGCCCAGGCGCTCCCGCTCGTGCGGTTGCTGGCCCGACGGGCCGACCCGATCGATCTGATCGCGTTGGCGCTGCGGGCCGGCACGCTGGCCGGGACCCGGCGGGCCTACGAGCGTCCGGGAGCGGCGTACTGGCTCTCCCCGTTGGCCGACGTCGCCGTCGCGGCCCGGTTGACCCGATCGACGCTGCGGCCCGAGCGGACCTGGCGCGGCCGGACCTACGGCCCAGCCCCCGGGCCGAACGGGGGCTCGTGATGGCTGATCCGACTGTTTCCGTCCGCCGGCCGCTCACCCGGCGCACGGCCCGGATCCGAACCGGGTTCCAGCCCGTGAACATCCGAACCGGCCCGGCACTGAACCGGGCGCCGTCGAACCCGGGTGGCGACCGGATGCTGACCACCGCTTGATCCGAGCCGTTTCCGGCCGATGACAGCGGTGTGGTGGACCCGGTGCTCGATCGTCTCACGGCCGTGTACGACCGGATGTCCTGGTTCGACCGGCTCGAGGCGGAGATCGCCGACGCCCGGGAAGCCGGCACGGGGACGGCGGTCGTCGTCGTCGAGGTCGAGCACGTCCGTGAGCTGAACGCCACGCACGGTCATCGCGCCGGCGACGCCGTCCTGCGGGAGACCGCCGCCCGGATCACGAACGCCACCCGCACCACCGACGGCACGGGCCGGCTCGGCGGTGGCGAGTTCGGCGTGATCGTCCATCCGACCGACGATCCCCGTAGGGCCGCACACGATCTCGCCGAGCGGCTGGCGGCCGCCCTCAGCCGCCCCGTGTCGCACGGTGTCGACCGGGTGCCGGTGACCGTCACGATCGGCTACGCCTGGACCGCAACGAGCACGACCGACGCCGACACCCTCGTGCGCGAGGCCGGGCTCGCGCTGACCGAGTCCCGCCGGCGGCGGGCCGGCGTGGTCGGCGCCGATGTCGACGCCCGATCGCTGGCCGGCGACGCCGACGAACTCGACCGGGCCTTGCGTCGGGCCATCGCCCAGGACGAGCTCGTCGCCTGGGCCCAACCGATCGTGGCGCTCGCCGACGGCACGCCGCGCGGCGTCGAACTGCTGGTCCGCTGGGAGCGACCCGGACACGGGCTGGTCCCGCCGGGCGTGTTCATCCCCCACGCCGAACGCAACGGGCTCGTCGTCGACATCGCGCGGATCATGATGCGCCAGGCCGGCCTGCTCCTCGAACGGTGGGCGGCGAATCCCGACCAGTCCCATCTCAAGGTCGCCGTCAACGTCGGAGCGCGCCACCTCCTGAGCGGTGCGTTGATCGACGACGTGCGCGACCTGCTCACCGAGCACCCGCGCTGCGCCGGTCATCTGACCGTCGAGCTCACCGAGACCGAGTTCGTCGAGGACACCTCGACCGCCAGCGAGACCCTCGCAGCGCTCGTCGAGCTGGGCATCGGCATCGCCATCGACGACTTCGGCACGGGCTTCTCGTCGCTCGCCTACTTCCATTCCCTGCCCGCGACGGTGGTGAAGGTCGACCGCAGCTTCGTCCAGCACGCCGGGCGCGATCCGGGATCGGCCGCCATCATCCGGGCCGTGGTCGGCCTCGGTGACGCATTCGGGCGGGTCGTGGTCGCCGAGGGGATCGAGGACCAGACGCAGGCCGACGTGATCCGCTCGCTCGGCGTCGCGCTCGGCCAGGGCTACCACTTCGCCCGGCCGATGCCGTTGCCGGCTCTGGCCGAGTGGCTCGACGCCCAGCCCCGTCTCGTCAGCCGCACCCCGGGCCGCTGACCCGAGGCGCGCCGCCGGTCAGGCGGGCGCCAGGTGTCGCAGCGCCACGGCGGCGTACATCGCCATCCCGGCGGTCATGCACCCCTCGTCGTACACGACCCGGTTGGAGTGGTTCGGGGCCGCCCGGTGCGGGTCGACCCCTTCCGGGCACGCACCGAGGAACGCCATCGCGCCGGGCACGCGCTGCAGGACGTAGCTGAAATCCTCGGCCCCCATCGCCGGAAACGGCATCCGGCGGACCTGCTCGTCGCCGAGGAGCTCGACCGCCACGCCGGAGGCGAACTCGGCGTAGTCGTCGGCGTTGACCGTGACCGGATAGCCCGGCTCGATCGTCACGGTGGCCGTCGCCTCGTGCGCGGCCGCAATGCCTTCGGCCAGCCCCCGCAGGCGCTCGTGGACGAGCGCCCGCGTCCGCTCCGACACCGCCCGGATGGTGCCGACCAGGCGGGCCGACTCGGGGATCACGTTGTTGGTCGTGCCGGCGACGATCTGGGCCACGGTCACGACCGCCGGGTCGAACACGTCGACGCGGCGGGTCACCAGCGTCTGGATGGCCCCGACGATCTCGCACGCGACCGGGATCGGGTCGAGCGCCAGGTGGGCGGCCGACGCGTGACCGCCCCGGCCCCGGACCTCGATCACCAGTCGGTCGGCCGACGCCATCATCGTGCCGCCCTTCAGGTTGATCGTGCCCGATCGCAGGTGCGACACGACGTGCAGGGCGAACGCGCCCGTCACCGGGCTCACGCTGCCGTCCGGGCGCGGGCCCGGCTCGAGCAGACCCTCCTCGAGCATGTACCGGGCGCCGTGGTGACCTTCCTCACCGGGCTGGAACATGAACAGCACGCGCCCCGCGAGCTCGGCCCGCCGCGGGACGAGCAGCCGCGCGGCGCCCACGAGCATCGCGGTGTGGAGGTCGTGGCCGCACGCGTGCATCGCGCCGTCGATCTCCGAGGAGAACCCGACCCCGCTGGCCTCGGGCATCGGGAGCGCGTCCATGTCGCCGCGCAGCACGAGCGTCGGTCCGGGACGCTCGCCCTCGAGCACCCCGACGACCGAGCTGACCCGCTCGCCGAGCCGGACGGTGTCGAGGCCGACGGCATCGAGCGCCTCGGTGACCGCGTCCTGCGTGGCCGGCAGGTGCAAGCCGAGCTCGGGCCGGCGGTGCAGCCGCCGGCGCAGGGCGACGGCATCGCCGAGCAGGTCGGCAGACTCGGCCAGCAAGGTGTCGGTGGACGGCATGGCTCCACGCTACGTCCCGACCGGGACGGAGGTCCCCGCCCCCGGGGACCTGTTCCTCGGGTGACGCGACCGGGCTCCGGCGCATGCTTCGCCCATGGCTGCCGTGACGCTCCACCCCAACTCCATGATCGACGACGTGACCGCCGAGGCCCCCGACCGGGCGCTCGACCTCAGCTTCGGCAAGGCGGTCGCCGGCGGGTACCTGCTCGGGTTCCTCGTGCTCGGCTCGTTCTTCTTCGCCGTGCTGAGCTGGGTCACCGACACGATCCCCACCGCGGCCCGTATCGGCGTGTCCGCCGGTATCGCGTTCTGGATCGGCGTGATGGGTGGCGTCGTGCTGGTCGGCCGCTGGGCGGCCCGCAACGAGGACCGCTTGCACGGCTGACGATCGCGGGCACCGGTCGAGCAGACTCGTCGCCGTGGATCCCCGGGACGAGCCGGTCGAGGTGCTCGCCGACGACGGTTCGGTGGTCGAGGTGGTCCCCCGCCGGCGCATGCGCGCCGAGAACCTCCGCCACCGGGCCGTCTATCTCCTGGTTACCGGCACCGACGGCCGGCTACTGCTCCACCGGCGCAGCGATGCGAAGGACCTCTGGCCCGGCCGGTGGGACCTGGCCGCCGGCGGGGTCGTGGCCGCCGGGGAGTCGTGGGACGACGCCGCCCGCCGCGAGCTCGCCGAGGAACTCGGGGTCGTCGACGCCGAACCGATCCTGCTCGGCGAGGCCCGCTTCGACAACGACGAATGCCGGGTGGTGGCCCGGGTCTACCGCGTCGTGACCGACGGCCCGTTCCGGTTCGCCGACGGCGAAGTGGTGGCCGTGGCGTTCGCCTCCGCCGACGAGCTCGCGACCCGGCTCGGGCGCGATCCGTTCGTCGCCGACAGCCCGGCCGTGTGCGCCCCCTGGCTGCCCCGGGCCTGACACCTTCCGCAACCGGAGCGGACGCGCACCCCTCCGGTCGGCACCGTGCCACCCGACCGAGGAGAACCTCCGATGACCATGATGGGCGCCAACCCCGACGAACTCGACCGGCTCGGCGCGACGCTGCGCCGCCAGATCCCGCAGCTCGACGCCGTGATCGGCACGGCCGGCACCGCCCTCGACACGACCCCCTGGACCGGTCCGGCGCGCGACCGGTTCGTCGAGGCCTGGCAGAGCCAGTTCGTCCCGGCGCTGCGCCGGCTCGGTGAAGCCTTCGAAGCCGCCGGCGCGGACTGTGCGCAACGGGCCGCCGCGTTGCGCCAGGTGATGGGCGCCGGCTGAACCGCCGGCTCCGGCCGTGCGGGCCGGGCACGGCTGACGGGGTGCGTCCGGACCCCACCGGTAGCGTGACGAACGTGTCGCACAGTCGGCTGGAGTTCTTCGTCGAGCCGTTCGTGAGCGGCCAGCCGGGCCCGCACGTGCGCGCCGCGATCGCAGCCGTCGAGCGCTGCGGGCTCCCGG
The DNA here is from genome assembly GCA_044370695.1 of Acidimicrobiales bacterium. Taxonomy (GTDB): domain Bacteria; phylum Actinomycetota; class Acidimicrobiia; order Acidimicrobiales; family Ilumatobacteraceae; genus JBEIFW01. The sequence continues at coordinate 5,577 of JBILVB010000095.1, forward strand.
TCGAGTTCGGCGCGTTCGGCAACGTGGCCGAAGGCACCCTCGAGCAGATCGCCGACGCTTGCGCCGCGCTCGTGCGCGACGCCGTCGCTGCCGGGGCCACGCGCATCTCCGTGCAGGTCGTGAGCGGGTGAGCGGCACCCTGCACCCGCTGCTCGTGGCGTTGGCTCCCGTCGCCGAGGCCCTCGGCACCGAACTCGTCGGACCCGGCGAGTTCGAACCGTCGGACATCCCGTTGCACTGGGAGGGCGTCCTCGTCGGCGCGATGCGACTCCCGCGCCTGCAGGGGGCGCTCGGCCGCCTGATCGAGGGCGTCGAGCGCGAACTCGGAGGGCGCCTCGTCGAGCTCGGTCGGGAGGACAAGCAGCTCGCCGTGCGGCTCCTCGACGAGCGCGGCGCGTTCTTGTTCCGCCGCAGCGTCGACGACGTCGCCGACGCCCTCGGCGTCAGCCGGATCACCGTGTACAACTACCTCGGCGCCATCCGGGACCGCCCGTGACGGTGCGACCGCTGCCCTGGGCGGCGGGTCCGGTCCGCGTCGAGCGTCTCCGTCCCGAGGATGCCGAGGTGCTGGCCGCCTACCGCAGCGACCGGGCGGTGCAGCGCTACCAGGGCTGGGGGTCCGGGCCCTACCCGGTCGAGGCCGCACGCCGGCTGATCGCCTCCGTCGCCGGTGTACCGCTCGGCCAGCCCGACACCGCGGTGCAGCTCGCCGTGCGCGACGGCGTCGACGGCCGCCTGGCCGGCGACGTCTACGTCGCCGTCGACGCCGACACCTCGAGCACCGTGGAGCTCGGGATCACCCTCGCCGCCGCCGCGCAGGGCCGGGGGCGGGCCACCGCTGCGCTCACCGCAGTGCTCGACGAGCTGTTCGCAGCGGGCGAGCTCGACCGGGCGACGGCCCGGATCCACCCGGACAACGGGCGCAGCATCCGGCTGTTCACCCGGCTCGGGTTCCGCCCGGTCGGCGCCGGCGACGACGAGGTCGTCCTGGAACTACCGCGGACCGCTTGGGTCGCCACGGCCACGGCCGATCAGCACTCCATGGGCGAGCGAGCCGACGACGTCGAGCGCAGCATCGCCTCGCTCGTGGGCGGCGATGATCCGCCGGCGGGGATCGACACGATCGGGTTCGACGCCGACGACACGTTGTGGCACAACGAGGACGACTTCCACGCCAGCCAGCGGATGCTGGCCGAGATCCTCGAGCCGTACCTGGGCCACGGCCCCGACGTCGACGCCCACCTCCTCGCGGTCGAGCAGGCCAACCTCGAGGTGTTCGGCTACGGGGTCAAGGGGTTCCTGTTGTCGATGATCGAGACGGCCATCGAGCTGACCGAGGGCCGGATCACCGCCGGCGAGATCCACACGCTCATCGAGCGGGGCAAGGCGATGATCCGCCGTCCCGTCACACTGCTCGACGGCGTGGAGGCGACGCTGCGATCGCTGCACGGCCGGTACCGGCTCGTGCTCGTCACGCTCGGCGACCTGTTCCACCAGGAGCAGAAGATCGCCGCCAGCGGTCTCGCGCCGTACTTCGACCACATCGAGATCGTGTCCGAGAAGGATCCGGCCACCTACGGCCGGATCCTGGCCCGCCACGGCATCGAGCCCGCCCGATTCTTGATGGTGGGCAACTCGATGCGCTCGGACATCCTGCCCGTCCTCGCGCTCGGCGCCCACGCCGTCCATGTCCCGTATCACTTCCTGTGGGCGCACCAGGCGGCCACGTGTGACCGTCCGGTGCCCACGATCGGCTCGCTCGCCGAGCTTCCGGCCTGGCTCGCCGCCGGAACTGCGTGACGGGGCGTCAGGAGCCCGACAGCTTGGCCACGACCGGCGCGAACGCCTCGAGGTTCGTGTCGCCCACGGTGACGTAGCTGATCCCGTACTCCTCGCGACGGCGCTGCAGCTCCTCGCAGATCGCGTCCACCGAGCCGATCAGCGCGTGCGGATGGCGCATCAGTTCCTCCGGCGGCAGGGCGAACATCGGGGCCATCGCCTTGGCCGTGGCCGCCGCCTGATCGGTGACCACCGTGAAGTACGCACCGATCTCGAGCTCGATCCGGTCGAACCGGTCGCCGGCGCCATCGCGCACCCAGCCCACCTTGCGCGCGGTCTCGGCCGCCGTCGACAGCCCGACCCCGTCGGGGCCGATCACCCCGGCGCGGTTGTTGAAGTTGAAGCTCACGATGTCGGCCTCCGCGCCGGCGAGCGTGAGCACCTTGCGGGCGCCGCCCCCGATCATGATCGGCGGCCGGGGCCGCTGCACGGGCTTGGGTACGCCCTCGAAGCCGACGGCGCGCACCCCGGTGCCCTCGGTGCCCTCGACTGCGCACTCCCCGTCGCCGAAGTGGGCCTTGACGACCCGGATCACCTCGGCGAGCCGGGCGACGCGCACCGGGGCCGGGTCGAACCGAACCCCCATGGCCTCGTACTCGTTGGCCAGCCAGCCGGCCCCCAGGCCGCACTCGAGGCGCCCCTCGGAGAACAGGTCGATCGTGGCCATCTCCTTGGCCAGCACCACGGGGTTGCGGTAGTCGACGCACATCACCCGGCACCCGACCTTGATCGAGGTGGTGGCCTCGGCGGCGAGGGTGATCGCCGGCACGGCCGCGATCGATTGCACGGGATGTCGGGTGGCTTCGAGCATCGGCCCCGGGCCGATGTAGTGGTCGGCGAGCAGGAAGCTCGAGTATCCCAGCGCCTCGGCCCGACGGGCCTTGTCCTTCCACTCGCGGGCGGAAGCGGCGTTGAAGCTCTGGCAGCCGAAGCGGAACGGGTGGGCCATGTGGCCGACCTTACGCGCGGATCAGAGCTTGCGCAGGCAGACCTCGCGGACGCGGTGGTCGGCGTCCTTGCGAAGGATCAACGACGCCCGCTCGCGCGTCGGCAGGATGTTCTCGACCAGGTTCTTGCCGTTGATCGAGTGCCAGATCCCGCGGGCCATCTCGGTGGCGGCATCGCTGCCGAGTTCGGCGAAGTGGCGGAAGTACGACGTCGGGTCCTGGAACACCGTCTCGCGCAACTTCATGAAGCGCTCGACGTACCACTGCTCGATGTGGCGCTCGTCGGCATCGACGTAGATCGAGAAATCGAAGTAGTCGCTCACGAACTCGGCCGACTCGTCGCCGACCTGCAGGACGTTGAGCCCCTCGAGGATCAGGATGTCGGGCTGGCGCACCACGGCCTCGTCGCCGGTGATGTCGTAGACGACGTGGCTGTAGATCGGGGCGCGCGCGTCGGGGGAGCCGGACTTCACGTCGCGCAGGAACCCGAGCAGGCGGCGGGTGTCGTAGCTCTCGGGGAACCCCTTGCGGTTCATGATCCCGCGCTGGTCGAGCACCGAGTTGGGGAACAGGAACCCGTCGGTGGTCACCAGATCGACCTTCGGATGGTCGGGCCAGCGCGACAGCAGTGCCTGCAGGATGCGGGCGAAGGTCGACTTGCCGACGGCGACCGATCCGGCGACGCCGATCACGTACGGCACCTTGGGTGCGATCGTGCCGAGGAACGTGGCCGTCACCCGGTGCAGGTTCTGGGTGGCCGAGACGTAGAGGTTGAGCAGGCGGCTCAACGGCAGGTAGATCGCGGCGACCTCGTCGAGATCGATGCGGTCGTTTATGCCGCGCAACGCCTCGAGGTCTTTCTCCCGGATCGTCAACGGGGTGGACGCCCGAAGGTCTTCCCACTCCTCGCGGGTGAAGGTGAGGTAGCGCCCCTCGGACACGGCGCGGACCTTAGGGGGGTGGCCCTGCGACGGGCGAAACGTCCCTTGCGAAACCAACGTTACCGATGGGTAACTTATCGCGATGGCCGCCGCCGTTCCCATCACCGTCCGCCCCTGCGCCGGCGAGGACCCCGCCCCGTCGATCCGACGGGTCGGCATCGTCGGTTCCGGCATCATGGGCGCCGGTGTCGCGGAGGTGGCCGCGCGCGCCGGGTTCGACGTCGTGCTGCGCTCCCGATCCGCCGACACGGCCCGCGCGACCCACGCTGCACTCGCCACGAGCCTCGCCCGCCAGGCCGCGAAGGGCCGCCTGGGGGCCGACGAGGCAACCGCCGCCGTGGCTCGGGTGACCTCGACCGCCGACCTCGACGCCCTTGCCGACTGCGATCTCGTGATCGAATCCGTCGTGGAGGACCTCGCCGTGAAGCAGGAGCTGTTCGTCGACCTCGACAAGCGACTCGGCGCCGGCGCGCTGCTCGCCACGAACACCTCGACGCTCCCCGTGGTCGAGTTGGCCGCCCGCACCACCCGGCCCGAGTCGGTGTGCGGCATCCACTTCTTCAACCCCGCCCCGGCGATGCCCCTCGTCGAGATCGTGCGCCCGCTCACGGCGTCCGACGCCACGATCGCTCGGGCGCGCGCCTTCGCGCAGGCCTGCGGCAAGCAGCCCGTCGACGTGGCCGACCGCGCCGGATTCGTCGTCAACGCCCTGCTGTTCCCGTACCTGAACAACGCCGTGCGGATGCTCGAGCACGCAACGGCGTCCATGGAGGACATCGACGCCGCCATGCGCGGCGGGTGCAACTTCCCGATGGGACCCTTCGCCCTGCTCGATCTCGTGGGCCTCGACACCTCGGTCGCGATCCTCGAGGCGCTCCACGCCGAGTTCGCCGACCCGAACTACGCCCCGGTGCCGACCCTGCGCCGCCTCGTCGCCGCCGGGCGTCTGGGCCGCAAGAGCGGCCGGGGCTTCTACGACTACCGCCGGTAGCGCCGACCCGTGCCCGCCCCGCTCCTGCCGCATCCGGTCGAGCCGCCGCCGAGCCGGTGGGGGTTCCCGCCGCCCGACGGCGACGACGACCTCGTGGGCGTCGGCGGCGATCTCGAGCCCGGCACGCTGCTCGCCGCCTACCGCGCCGGGCTGTTCCCGATGCCGGTCGGGCGTCGCCGCATCGGCTGGTTCTCCCCGCTCCACCGAGGGGTCCTTCCCCTCGACGGCCTGCGCGTGAGCCGCAGCCTGCGCCGCAGCTGCAGCCGGTACGACGTCACCGTCGACGCGTGCTTCCGCACGGTGATGGAGGCCTGCGGCGATCCCCGACGCCCCCACGGGTGGATCACGCCGGCCATCGTCGACGCGTACGAACGACTGCATCACACGGGCTGGGCCCATTCGGTCGAGGCGTGGGACGGCTCGGCACTCGTGGGCGGCCTGTACGGCGTGGCGATCGGCGGGCTGTTCGCCGGCGAGTCGATGTTCCATCGGGCCACCGATGCGTCGAAGGTGGCCCTCGTCGCGCTGGTCGAGATGCTGGTGCGCGACGGCTACGTGCTGCTCGACGTCCAGTGGTCGACCCCGCACCTCGCCTCGCTCGGCGTGGTCGAGATCCCGCGTACCGAGTACCTGGAGCGGCTGGCCCATGCGCTCACCGTGACCCCCGATCCCGGTGGATGGGGCCGGGCACACGCTGCGAAGATCGACCCATGAGGCGTGACGACCCCTGGCTGATGCGGACCTACTCGGGCCACTCGACGGCACGGGCGTCCAACGAGCTCTACCGCACCAACCTGGCCAAGGGGCAGACCGGGTTGTCGGTCGCGTTCGACCTGCCCACCCAGACCGGGTACGACCCCGACCACGTCCTGGCCCGCGGTGAGGTCGGCAAGGTCGGCGTGCCGGTGACCCATCTCGGGCACATGCGCACCCTCATGGACCAGATCCCGCCGGGGCGCATGAACACCTCGATGACGATCAACGCCACGGCGGCGTGGCTGCTCGGGCTCTACGTGGCCAACGCCGAGGAGCAGGGCGTGGCGTCGAGCGACCTGCGCGGCACCACCCAGAACGACATCGTGAAGGAGTACCTCAGCCGGGGCACGTACATCTTCCCGCCGCTGCCGAGCCGCCGGCTGATCGTCGACATGATCGCCTGGTGCGCCGAGCACGCCCCGCGGTGGAACCCGATGAACGTGTGCTCGTACCACCTGCAGGAGGCGGGCGCGACGCCCGTGCAGGAGATCGCCTACGCCCTCGCGACCGCGATCGGCGTGCTCGATGCGGTGCGCGCCTCGGGGCAGGTGCCCGAGGAACGCTTCGCCGAGGTGGTCGGCTCGATCTCGTTCTTCGTCAACGCCGGCATCCGCTTCGTCGAGGAGACCTGCAAGCTGCGGGCCTTCACCGACCTGTGGGACCGGATCTGTCTCGAGCGCTACGGCGTCGCCGACCCGAAGCTGCGGCGGTTCCGCTACGGCGTCCAGGTGAACTCCCTCGGCCTCACCGAGGCCCAGCCGGAGAACAACGTGCAGCGCATCGTGCTCGAGATGCTGGCCGTCACGCTGTCCAAGCGAGCCCGGGCGCGCTCGGTGCAGCTCCCGGCGTGGAACGAGGCGCTCGGCCTGCCCCGGCCCTGGGATCAGCAGTGGGCGTTGCGGATGCAACAAGTGCTCGCGTTCGAGACCGACCTGCTCGAGTACGGCGACATCCTCGACGGCTCCCACGTCGTGGAGACCCGCACGGCCGAGCTCGCCGACGCCGCCTGGGCGGAGCTGACCGACGTGCTCGCACTCGGCGGCGCGTTCGAGGCGGTCGAGGTCCTCAAGGGCCGGCTCGTCGCGTCGATGGCCGAACGCACCCGGCGCATCGAGTCCGGCGAGCAGGTCGTGGTCGGCGTGAACGCCTACACCGAGACCGAGTCGTCCCCGCTCGCCGGCGAGGGCAACATCCTCACCGTCGACCCCGCCGTGGAACCGCAGTTGATCGCCGACGTCGATGCCTGGCGATCCGCCCGGGACAGCGCTGCGGTCACCCGAGCCCTCGACGAGCTGCGCCGAGCGGCCGCGTCGGACGACAACGTGATGCCGGCGACGATCGCGCTCGCCCGGGCCGGCGGGACGACCGGCGAGTGGGCGGGCGCACTGCGGGAGGTCTTCGGCGAGTACCGGGCACCCACCGGAGTGGCGGCCGCCGTCGGCCGCCGGCCGCAGGAGCTCGCCGAAGTCGCCGAGCGCGTGAAGGCCCTGCCCGGCGGGCCGCCCCGGTTCCTGGTCGCCAAACCCGGGCTCGACGGCCACTCCAACGGTGCCGAGCAGATCGCCGTGGCCGCCCGAGACGCCGGCATGGAGGTCGTCTACTCGGGCATCCGGCTCACCCCCGCCCAGATCGCGGCGTCGGCCCGCGACGAGGACCCCGACGTGATCGGCCTGTCGATCCTGTCGGGGAGCCATCTCGAGCTGGTTCCCGAGGTGCTGCGCCTCGTGCGAAGCGAGGGCGTCGACGCTCCGGTCGTGGTCGGCGGGATCATCCCCGAGGCCGACCGGGCCCGCCTGCTCGGACTCGGCGTGGCGGCCGTGTACACCCCGAAGGACTTCGCTCTGCACCGGATCATGGACGACATCACCGCCTTGGCGGCATCGCACCGCGCCGGTGCGGCATGATGCAGCGTTGACGCCACCGGGGGTGCTGAGGTGAACACGAGCAGGATCGCCGTCGGGATCGGAGTGATCGGCGCCGTCCTCGGCGTCGTGTCCGTGGCGACGGGCTCGGGCGGCGCCGGCCTCGCCGCCGGCATCGCGGCACTGATCGCCGGCATCCTCGCCACCCGCACCGATCCGGCGGCCGCGCCCGCCGTCGCCGTCCCGATCGACCGGGGCGGCGTGGCCGATCTCGCCCCGGCGATGTTCCCCGACTCCGGATTGTTCAACGAGCAGTACTTCAACGTGATGGTCGAGACCCGGGTGTCGGCGGCCAAGCGCCACCTGCGGCCGGTGTCGATCGTGCTCGTCGTGGTCGGCTGCCCGACCGACGGCAAGGTGCTCCCGGCCGAGCGCCTCACGGTGGCCCGCGCCGTGCGGGCGACGCTGCGGGAGGCCGACATCGCCTGCGAACTCGACGGCCGACTCGGGTTCATCCTCGAAGACACCCCCGAGGAAGGTGCGATCTGGACCCTGGAGCGTCTGCGCCGAGCCATCGGCGAGACCGACGAGCGCCTGATGCAGTGGGCCGGGGTCGCCTGCTACCCGGCGCATGCGTTCAACGCGTCCGAGGTGCTCGCCAAGGCCGAAGCGGCGCTCGCCAACGCCCGGGAGTGGCCCCAGACCCGCATCGAGGTGGCCTCGGCCAACTGAATCCTGGGCTCACGGGCCGGGACGGTTCAGGGCGCGTCGTGACGCTGCGTCGAGTAGAGCGAGCGACGGGTCGACACGAGGCGGGCCACCAGGCAGGCGACGGCCGCCGGGGCGAGCGCAGCACCACCGAACAACTCGACGGCGAGCACCGAACACGCGACCGGGGTGTTGGCCGCCGCACCCAGCACGGCGACGTGACCGACTGCGGCGGCCGCCCCGACCGGCAGTCCGAGCGGAGCGGCGAGCGCGGATCCCAACGTGGCCCCGGCGACGAACAACGGCGTCACCTCACCGCCCTGGAACCCGGTGCCGAGCGTGACCGCCGTGAACACCACCTTCCACGCCCAGGCGGTGATCCCGAACTCCACGCCGGCCACCGCTGCGGCGGCCAGCGGCGCCGACAGTCCGAGATAGGCACGGGTCCCGGCAACTGCGACGAGCGCGACGATGACGACACCGCCGAGGACGGGGCGTACGAACCACGGCAGCCGACCGGCCTGGCGCTTCACGGTGTGGAGCAGCCCGACGAAGGCGAGCGCAGCCACTCCACAGCAGACGCCGAGCAGTGCGTACCGGCCGAGGGTGGCGAGGTCGGCCGAGCCGGCCGGGAACGGCACCAGCGCAGGGTGCTCCACCCGCAGCGCCCGGGCGACCGCGTCGCCGACGAACGCGCCGACCAGGCACCCCGGTGCGGGGGCCAACCGCAGCCGGCCGGCCGTGGGCACCTCGAGCGCGAACACCGTGCCGGCCAACGGCGTACCGAAGATGGCGCCGAACCCGGCGGCGATCGCCACGACGAGCAGGTCGCCGCGATCCGTCGGCGCCCGCCGGCGCCAACGGGTCACGAGATCCGACAGCGAACCGGCGAGTTGCACGGCGACGCCTTCCCGCCCCGACGACCCCCCGAACAGGTGGGTCACCACCGTCGTGACGAAGATCAGCGGGGCCATGCGCCGGGGCACGTGGTGCGCCGGGGCGTGGATCTCCTCGATGATCAACGACACCCCGCCCGCGGCCCGGCCGCCCAGGTAGTGGTAGGCGGCCGCCACCCCGATCCCGGCGACGGGCAGCAACCACAGCAGCCAGGGAAGCCGCACGAACGTCGCGCCGGCCCAGTCGAGGCTGTGCAGGAAGGCGGCACCGGCGACGCCGGCGATCACGCCCACCACGGCGGCGACGACCGAGCGACCGGCGAGGTCGGCGGTGGTCCGGACGGCGGCTCGCACCGCAGCATCCTGCCCCGGCGCGCCCGGCGCGCCCCAGGGGGCCACAATGGCCGGTGATGCCCCCCGTGCTCCGCCCCGACGAGATCCGCGTGCTCGGCTGCCTGATGGAGAAAGAGACCACCACTCCGGACGGGTACCCGATGACGGTGAACGCGCTCGTCACCGCCAGCAACCAGTCCACGAACCGGTTCCCGGTCGTCCGGTTCGACGAGCCGACGGTGGTGTCGGCCCTGACGTCGTTGCGGGAGAAAGGGATCACCCGGATCGTGTACTCGACGTCGAACCGGGCCCCCAAGCACCGCCACGTCGCCCGAGAGGCGTGGTCGATCGACCTCGCCGAGCAGGCGATGCTGTGCGTGCTCGCGCTGCGCGGCCCGCAGACCGTCGGCGAGCTGAAGGGGCGCACCGAACGGCAGCACCCCTTCTCCGACCTGGCCGAGGTGGAGCGCACGCTCGAGGTGCTCGCCGCACGACCCGAGCCGCTCGTCGTGCGCCTCACCCGCCGACCCGGGCAGAAAGACGCCCGCTGGATGCACCTGCTCGGCGGGCCCGT
>JBILVB010000238.1:0-4431 GCA_044370695.1 Acidimicrobiales bacterium
TCGCCGTCGATCTGTCCCGGGTGCTGGCGGGACCGAGTGTCACCCGGCTCATGGTCGAGCTCGGCGCCCGGGTGGTGAAGGTGGAGACCCCGCCCGACGGTGACGCGTCGCGCAGCCTGCCGTACCGTCGCGATGGCCGATCCGGCTATTTCATCCAGCAGAACCGAGGCAAGGAGAGCCTCTGCGTCGACCTGCGCACCGAGGCCGGCCGGGCCGTGCTGACCGATCTGCTGCGACGCGCCGACGTGCTCGTCGAGAACTACCGGCCCGGCGTGCTCGACGAGATGGGGTTCGGCTGGTCGGTCCTGCAGGAGCTCAACCCCCGCCTGATCCTGTGCTCGGTGACCGCGCTCGGCTACGGGGGGCCGCTGTCGCACCGGGGTGGCTACGACACCGTCGGCGCCGCCCTGTCGGGGATCGCCTCGGTCAGCGGCCCGCCCGGGGGTCCGCCGATGCTGCCGAGCGCGGCGATCGGTGACACGACGACCGGCGTGCACGGCTTCGCCGGTGTCGCCGCGGCGCTGTTCAACCGGGAACGCACCGGACGGGGTGACTGGGTGCAGGTGTCGCTCCTCGACACCTACGTGAGCTGCCACGAGATCAACCTGCAGGCCTGGAGCGGCTCGGGTGGCACGGTCGTCCCCGGTCCGGGCACGGCGACCGTCTGCCCGATCGGGATGTTCCGTTGCGGTGGGTCGTGGCTGTTCCTGGCGTGCGTGAGCCCGCCCGAGTGGGGCCGCCTGGCTGCCGCCATGGGCCGCCCGGAACTGGCCGACGATCCCCGCTACGCGACCAACGAGGACCGTGTCCGGCACCGCGACGAGGTGCTCGCGGCCGTGAACGGTTGGCTCGACGCCGTCGGCGACCCCGACGAGGTGGTCGAGCGGCTCGACGCGGCCGGGGTGGTGGCGGCCAAGGTGCTGACGGTGCCCGAGGCGGCGCGTCACCCGCACCTGCTGGCCCGCCGGGCCGTGCGCACCGTGCCCGACGAGGTGTGGGGCGAGATCACGATCCCCGGGGTGCCGATCCGCTTCGCCAGCGTGCCCGACGACCGCGCGCTGGAGGCCCGGAACCTCGGCGCCGACAACGCGTCGGTGTTGACCGGTCTGCTCGGCTACGACCCCGTCGAGGTCGAAGCGCTCGAGACCGGTGGTGTCCTGCGGTCCGCCGAGCGGGACTGAGGGCGTGGTCCGACCGCTCGGGCGGCGGGCGGGCGGGCGAGACTCCGCACCATGCAGCTACGCGGCACCCACGTCGTGATCACCGGCGCCTCGCGCGGGATCGGGGAAGCGATCGCCGACGAGTTCGCCCGCCGGGGTGCGGTGCTCAGCGTCGTCGCCCGGACGGTCGAGGCGCTCGCCCCGGTGGCCGGGCGGACCGGGGCGACTGCCGTCGCCGCCGACCTGGCCACGACGGCCGGCCGGGCGGACCTGATCGCCCGGATCGAGGCCGCCGCCGGACGTCCCGTCGAGGTGCTGGTCAACAACGCCGGCATCGAGGTGACCAAGCCGCTGGTCGAGCACACCGAGGCCGAGTTGGCAGCGATCGTCGAGGTGAACCTGCACGCTCCGATGGAGCTCACCCGCCAGGTGCTGGCCGGGATGCTCGCCCGCGGTCGGGGCCACGTCGTGAACGTGTCGTCGATGGCGTCGGCGGGTGGGTTCCCCGGGATGGCGTCCTACTGCGCCACCAAGGCGGGCTTGTCGCAGTTCACCCGGGTGCTGCGCCAGGACCTCAAGGGGACGCGGATCGGCCTGACGTCGGTGGAGATCGGACCGATCCCCACCGACATGCTCGCCGGTGTCGACGCCCACCCGCCGGTGAAGGCCGCCTTCGAGCGGTTCGAGCGCCTGCAGCTCATGCCCAAGGTGGCCCGTGAGGTGGTCGCCCGGGAGACGGCCGAGGCCGTCGAGAAGGAACGCCGCAACGTGTGGCTCCCCAAGCGAGCCGGGATGTTCCCGTTGCTCACCAGTCTCCCGCAACGAATCGTCGACCCGCTGATCCGCGACCTGCGCTGAGCCCGACCCGGGCGGCGCCGGTCAGCGCCAGTCCTGGGCGAGGGGCAGCCGGGAGGTGACCCCGCGCTCGTACAGGTCGGCGAGCTCGGCGTCGTCGAGGCCGAGCACCTCGCGCAGGACCTCGTCGGTGTGCTCGCCGTAGAGCGGTGCGGGCCGCTCGAACGTGGCCGGGGTGTCGTGCAGGCGCACGATCGGGCCCGGGTAGGGGTGGGCGCCGACGACGGCCCGGTCGAGCACGACGAAGAACCCGTCCCACCAGAACTGCTCGTCGGCCAGCAGGCCCGAGGGTCGCATGGCGGGCGACGCCGGGATCCCGACGGCTTGGCACGCCTGAACCGCAGTGTCGGCGTCGACGGTGCCGCTCCACGCCGTGACGGCCGCGTCGACCTCGTCGATGCGGGCGGTGCGGCCCGCCACGGTGGCGAGCCCGGGGTCGGCGCCGAGGTCGCCGCGACCGGCGAGGGCGCACCATCGGGCCCACTCGGCGTCGTCGCGCACGGCGAGCGCGAGCCAGCTCCCGGCCTCGCGCGTCGGGAACACCCCGTGGGGCACCAGGCCGTCGCGCCGGTTCCCCCGCCGTATCGGGTCGCGGCCGTTGAGCTGCGCATCGATCAGCTCCCTGGCCAGGAACGTGGTCAGCCCCTCGATCTGGCTGAGGTCGACGAAGTCGCCTCGGCCGGTGCGCTCGCGTTTGTGGAGCCCGGCGAGCACGGCCACGGCGCCCATCGCTCCGGCGAACACGTCGGTCACCGAGTGCCCGACGAGCATCGGTGGACCGTCGGGGAACCCGGTGGGGTAGGCAAGGCCCGACACCTCTTCGGTGGGGAAGGCGAACGCCGAGTAGTCGCGCCACGGTCCCGTCGCCCCGAAACCCGACAGCGCCACCATGACGATGCGGTCGTTCACGGCCCGCAACACGTCGTAGTCGAGTCCGAAGCTCGCCATCACCCGGGGTGTGTAGTTCTCGACCACGACGTCGGCCTCGGCGACGAGCTGCAGGAACACGGCCCGTCCCTCGGGGGCGCGCAGGTCGAGCGAGATCCCCCGCTTGTTGCGGTTCATGGTGAGCCACAACGGGTTCTTCTCGTACGCAAGGTCCTGCATCATCCCTGCGGCGCCCCGCCAGCCGTCGAGGCGCGACGGCGCTTCGATCTTGATCACATCGGCGCCGAAATCGGCGAGCGCCATCGTGAGGAACGGCCCGGCCTGCCAGGCGGTCAGGTCGAGCACTCGCACCCCGGCCAGCGCTGCGGCGCTCATCGAAACTCCCCGGTGTGCGCGCCCCGGCGGGGCGCCGGCGCCGGATCGACGGTCCCGCCGCCGGCGAAGCGGAACGGGTGGCCGGGAAGCCGCAACCGGCCCAGTCCGGTGTCGGGGTCGTCGTCGACGAGGTCGGTCCAGTAGTCGCGCGCCGCGTACTGCGGGGAGGTGAGCACCTCGCTCGGCGGCGGCACGATCGCCACGGGAACCCGTATCGCCTGGCCCCGCTCGAACGCCTCGGTCGCTCGCTGGGTGGCGGCCCACCGGGCGATGCGTTCGTGCAGTTCGGCGGCGACGGTCGGGTCGGCCCGGTTGACCCCGGCGGCGTAGCGCGGATGGTCGACCAGGTCCGGGTCGCCCATCAGCGAGCACAGCCCGGCCCAGTGCGCCTGGGTGAGGATGCTCACCCCGATGTAGCCGTCGAGACACCGGTGGACGGCGTACGGGTAGCCGTCGCCGGTCCGGTACCCGTCGAGGCCCGACATCACGTAGAGCGAGGTCGGGCAGGTCAACATCGACAGGAACGCCTCGGTGAGACGGGTCTCGACGAGCTGCCCCCGACCGCTGCGCCGCCGTGCCGTCAGCGCGGCGAGCGCCCCGAACGCGCCGAACACCCCGGCGGCGTGATGGGCGCACGGGGTGCCGGGCATGAGCGGCGGCCGCCCCGGCGCGGCGCCCTGCAGCCAGCCACCGGCGGCGAGCTCGGTCAGCTCCGACGACGCCCAGGCCGCCTTCGGCCCGTCGAGGCCGTAGGGGGAGAACGCCACCACGACCAGGCGAGGGTTGGCGGCCAGCAGTGCGTCGTAGCGGGCCCGAACGGCCGGCGGGTCGCCGAGCAGGCCGTCGTCGATCAGCACGTCGGCCCGGGCCACGAGCCGGTCGAACAGCGGCGCGGCGTCGACGGGGTCGAGAGCCACCGATCGTTTGCCGGCGTGGAGGTACCGGTGCCAGCCGGAACGCTCGGGATCGGCGACGTCACCGGGGAACGGTCCGGCCACCCGGGCGATGTCGGGGCGGCGGGCCGATTCGACCTTGACGACCGTGGCGCCGAGACCGGCCAGCAGCCGGCCGCAGTACGCGCCGGGGATCTGCGTCGCCGTCTCGACGACGACGACGTCGCCGAGCGCAGCGTGTTCACCAGGTGCCGTGACGG
>JBILVB010000239.1:0-4344 GCA_044370695.1 Acidimicrobiales bacterium
TGCGGTCGCGGCGGTCGCGGCGCTCGTCGACGACGGCGGTGCGCTCGACGGCGCTCGCTCGGCGCTCGCAGCGCTCGGCTCGCGGGGTCCGCTCGCCGCTCACGCCGAGCGCCTTCGGGGCCTCGTGGCCGAGCTCGACGACCTCTCGGACGAACTGCGCACCGCCGGGGAGCGCATCGAGGACGATCCGGCCCGCCTCGACGGGGTACGCACGCGCCGGCAGCTCCTGCGGGATCTGCGGCGAAAGTACGGCGACACCCTGGCCGACGTGCTCGCCGAACGCGATGCGCTGTCGGTCCGCATCGACGAACTCGAACGTCACGACGAACGGGTCCGCGAGCTCGAGGACGAGCGCGCGGCCGGTCGTCGCCAGCTCGCCGCCGAGGCGGCCGCGCTCGGCTCCGCCCGTCGGGCGGCGGCCGGGCCGCTGGCCGAGGCCGCCGTCGAACACCTGCGTCGGCTCGCGCTGCCCAAGGCTCGCCTCGAGGTGGTCGTCGGCGACGACCCCGGCGATCAGGTCACCTTCCTGCTCGGTGCCAACCCGGGCGAACCGGCCCTGCCGCTCGCCAAGGTGGCCTCCGGCGGGGAGCTCGCCCGCACGATGCTCGCCCTGCGCCTCGTGCTCGCCGATGCGCCGCCCACCCTCGTGTTCGACGAGGTCGACGCCGGGATCGGGGGCGAGGCCGCCCTCGCCGTCGGTCGTTCGCTCGCCTCGCTCGCCGCCGGGCGCCAGGTGCTCGTCGTTACCCACCTGGCCCAGGTGGCGGCCTTCGCCGATCACCAGGTCGTCGTCTCGAAGGCCGAGCGTGACGGTCGTACGGTCGCCACCGCGGCGCTCGTCGAGGGCGACGAGCGGGCCCGGGAACTCACGCGGATGCTGTCGGGGCTCACGGCGTCGGCGCCTGCCCGTCAGCACGCCGAGGAGCTGCTCGCGCTGGCGGCAGCGGTACGCGTCGAGCGGGTCACCCCCGGCTAGCCTTCCCCGGTCGGCGCAGGAGGTCCTCGCGTGCCCAAGCACATCTTCGTCACCGGTGGTGTGGCCAGCTCGCTCGGCAAGGGTCTCACGGCGAGCTCGCTCGGTCGACTGCTCAAGATGCGAGGGCTGCGGGTCACGATGCAGAAGCTCGACCCGTACCTGAACGTCGATCCCGGCACCATGAACCCGTTCGAGCACGGGGAGGTGTTCGTCACCGACGACGGCGGCGAGACCGATCTCGACCTCGGTCACTACGAGCGGTTCATCGACGTGGCGCTCACCCGGGCGTCCAACGCCACCACCGGCTCGATCTACATGTCGGTGGTGGCGGCCGAGCGTCGGGGCGACTACCTCGGCAAGACGGTGCAGGTGATCCCGCACATCACCGACGAGATCAAGCGCCGGATCCGCCGGCTCGCCACCGACGACGTCGACGTGGTGATCACCGAGGTCGGCGGCACCGTCGGCGACATCGAGATCCTCCCGTTCCTGGAGGCGATCCGGCAGTTCCGCAAAGAGTCCGGCCGCGACAACGTCTGCTACGTCCACGTGACGCTCGTGCCGTTCATCGGGCCGTCGGGCGAGCAGAAGACCAAGCCCACCCAGCACTCCGTCACCGAACTGCGCAGCCGGGGCATCCAGCCCGACGTGATCGTGTGCCGCAGCGAGAACCCGCTGTCGCCCGCGCTCAAGCGCAAGATCTCCTCGCTGTGCGACGTCGACGAGTCCGCCGTGGTCAACGCGGCCGACGCCCGCAACATCTACGAACTGCCGCTCACGTTCCACGCCGAGGGCTTCGACGACGAGGTCTGCCGGATCCTGCGGCTCGACGGCACGCCGGACCTGTCCGACTGGGAGGCGCTCGTCGCCCGGGTGGAGCGGGCCACGCGGCCGGTGCGCATCGGGCTCATCGGCAAGTACGTCGACCTGCCCGACGCCTACCTGTCGGTCGTGGAGGCGCTCAAGCACGCGGCGTTCCACCACGGGGCCCGCGTCGAGCTCGACTGGGTGCAGGCCGAGGACGTCGAGGGCTTGCTGGCCGAAGGCCGCCTCGCCGGGCTCGACGGCATGGTGATCCCGGGCGGGTTCGGGTGGCGGGGTATCGAGGGCAAGATCGCGGCCGCCGGCTACGCGCGCGAGCGCTCGATCCCGTGCCTGGGGCTGTGCCTCGGGATGCAGGTGATGACGATCGAGTTCGCTCGCAACGTGCTCGGCCTCGCCGGCGCCAACTCGACCGAATTCAACCAGGCCACCCCGCACCCGGTGATCGACCTGATGGACGACCAGCGCGACGTCACCGACAAGGGTGGCACCATGCGGCTCGGCGCCTACTACGCCGTGCTGGCGCCGGGCACCCTCGTGCACGAGGCGTACGGCGAGGCGGTGGTCAGCGAGCGGCACCGGCACCGCTACGAGTTCAACCCCAACTACCGCAGCCGGTTCCAGGGCTCGGGGTTCGTGTGCTCGGGCACCTCGCCCGACAAGCGCCTCGTCGAGTTCATCGAGCTCGCCGACCACCCGTTCTGGGTGGGCACGCAGGCTCATCCCGAGTTCAAGAGCCGCCCGGATCGGCCCCACCCGCTGTTTCGCGGGTTGCTCGGGGCGGCGATCGCCCGGCGAGCGGGGCGCGACGCGGCCGAGGGAGTGGCGTCGGGCTACGAGACCGCGCCGGCGTGATGTTCCGCCTGCTGTCGGAGCGCCCGGTCCACGACGGGTACGTCTGGCGGGTGGTCGTCGGCGAGTTCCAAGGGCCCGACGGCGCCCGCTTCACCCGTGACATCGTCCGGTCGCCGGGCGCGGTCGGGGTGGTGCCGGTCCACCACGACGGCACCGTCGTGCTCGTTCGCCAGTACCGGGCGACGATCGACGACTGGGTGCTCGAGATCCCGGCCGGCATGCGGGACGTACCGGGTGAGGAACCTGCGGCGACGGCCCAGCGCGAGCTGGCCGAGGAGGTCGGCCTGCAGGCCGCCTCGCTCGAGTTGCTCACCGTGATGCTGGGCAACGTCGGGATGTCCGACAGCCGTACCCACGTGTACCTCGGGCAGGGGCTGCGTGCCGTCGAGCGCCAGGCGCACGGCCCCGAGGAACAGGCGATGGAACTCGTCACGGTCGCCCTCGCCGAGGCCCTCGCCGCCGTCGAGGCGGGGACCATCACCGACGCGAAGACCGTCGTCGGTCTGCTGCTGGCGGCCCGACGCCTCGGGAGCTGATCGATGGGCGCCGCCGCCCTGCCGCTCGCCGTCGAGGAGTTCCTCACCTGGCTCGCCGTCGAGCGCGGCCGGTCGGCCAACACGCTCGCGGCCTACCGACAGGATCTCGGCGCCTACGGAGCCTGGCTCGCCGAGCGGGGTCAGGACATCGGCTCGGCTGCCGAATGCGACGTGGAGGCCTACGTCGCACACCTGCGTGCGCTCGGCCGGGCACCCGCCTCGGTGGCGCGAGCGCTGGTGGCGATCCGCACGGCCCACCGGTTCCTGGCCGACGAGACCGGCGTGTCCGACCCGGGCGCCGCCGTCGGCGCCCCGACGGTGCCGTCGTCGCTGCCCAAGCCGCTCGCCGAGGACGAGGTGCTCGCGCTGCTCGATGCGGTGACCGGCGACGATCCGGTGGCCCGTCGAGACCGGGCGATGCTCGAGGTGCTCTACGGCACCGGGATGCGCATCGGCGAACTCGTCGGTTGGAGCCTGGGCGACCTCGACCTCGGCGGTGGGCTGGCCCGGGTGTTCGGCAAGGGCAGCAAGGAGCGCATCGTGCCGTTGGGCCGCCCGGCGCTGCGGTCGCTGGTGGCATGGCTCGATGCCGGTGGACGCCCGGCGCTGACCCCGCCCCGCTGGGCCCGGCGGGGCGACGCCGAGGCGGTGTTCCTCAACCGTCGGGGAGGTCGCCTCAGCCGCCAGGGCGCCTGGGGGGTCGTGCGCCATCACGCGGAGCGGGCGGGCCTCGGTGCCCACGTGAGCCCGCACGTGCTGCGCCACTCGTGCGCCACCCACCTGCTCGACCACGGTGCCGACGTGCGGATCGTGCAGGAACTGCTCGGTCACGCCTCGGTGTCGACGACGCAGGTGTACACCAAGGTCTCCACCGACCGCCTGCGGCAAGCCTTCGACCGTGCCCACCCCCGGGCCCGCCACCGATGACGGAACGATCGGCGATCCGCCGGCTGGGGCACCTCGGGCACCTGGCGGGCCGGTGGGCCGGCTCGCTGTCGCCGCGCCCGCCGGCACCGCCCGACGAGCGGTGGGCGCTCGGCTGGCTCGGCCCCGGCGAGGCGACCCTGTGGTCCCGCCTGTCCAACCCGGACCGGGGGGCCCCCCCCGCGGGGGGGGGCCGGGGGCGGGGCGGCCCCCCGGCCCCGGGCGCGCCCC
>JBILVB010000098.1:0-15136 GCA_044370695.1 Acidimicrobiales bacterium
CGGGTGGCGAACATGTAGAAGCGAGCCTCGACCGGCGAGCCGAAGCGGAACGCCATGCCGTCGAAGCCGGCGAGCGAACCGACCTCCATGAGCCCGCGGGCCCGGCGCTGCGGGGTGTCCGCGAGCAGCAGACACCACTCCCGCCGGCTGCCGTCCGCGAGCACGACGGTGACCGAGACCGTCCCGAACTGCTCGAACGGCGGCGGCGCAGCAGCCGACGACGGTGCCCCGCCGCACGCCGGCGCGAAGAGCGCGACCACCGCCGCCGCGGTGAGGGCCTGCGCCCATGATCGACAGCGCCGCAGCACGCCGGCACCGTAGGTCGGTAGCGTGCCTGCCGTGGGCACCTGTGACAGCTGTGGTCGCGAGGACGAGGAGCTCTACGCCGTCCATCGCGTCTACGTCACCCCCGAGGCCTGGGACACCCCTGGTTCGTCCCGGCAGCTCGACGACGTCGAGCGCTGGTGCCTGGTGTGCGTCAGCCACTACCCGCACGAACCCGCCGCGCCGTGAGCAACGGCTAGGAGCTGCGGGCCGCCCGGCGGCGGCCACCGGCGGGGAACACCCGCAGGAGGTGATGCCACGAGCACGCCGGGCACACCTCCACGACGTACGCAGCGAGGTCGTCGGCCCGGCGGTTCAACTGGGCCAGCTCCCGGGCCGTCGTGACGCACCTGCCGTGAGCCGGGAGTCGGGGCCCGAAGACGTAGGTGACCAGGACGAGCTTGACCTCTTCGCAGATCGGGCAGGTCACGCTGGTGGGCGCGCCGAGCTCGCGAGCGGCCCGAACCAGTTCGGGGTGGGCATCGCACACCTGGTGGCGGGCGAGACGGCCGCGTCGGTACTCGTTGACCAGGGCTCGGCGCGCCAGCCGGTGGTCGACCACGCCCCGCGCGCCCCCACGCAGCGCTCCGGACGAGAAGGTCATGAGCGCCAACGCTACCGGCGTCACGGCGATGAGGACCGAGCGGGCCCGACGCTGCATCCACCGACGCGACCGGAGCCGGGGCCACACTGGGGGGCATGGCCGGCGGCGACATCACCTACGGCACGGCGATCCCCGGGGAGTCCGAGCTCCGCCTCCTCGGCGACCTCGCCGGTCGGCGCGTCCTCGAACTCGGCTGCCCGTTCCCGGCCAACCCGGTCGCCTACGCGCAGCGGGGGGCCAAGGCGATCGTCGTCGACCCCTCCCCGGTCCGGCTTGCCGAGGTGCGGGCCGCCGCCGATGCCGCAGAGGTCCGCATCGAGTCGCATCGGGCCGAGACGGCCGAGTTGGGCTTCGCCACGAGCGGCTCGATCGACGTCGTCGTGTCGGCTGGCGCGCTCGACGCCGCCGAGGACCTCAACCGCGTGTTCCGTCAGGTGCATCGGGTCCTCAAGCCCTCGGGCATCTTCGTGGTCGCGCTGGCCCACCCGCTGACCCGGATGCTCGACGGCGGGGAGGTCGTGCTGCGCCGGCCCTACTGGGCCGCCGAGGGCCGCACCGTGTCGGGCCTGTTCGCGGGACTCGGACGCGCCGGGTTCCAGGTCGAGGTCCTCGCCGAACCTGTACCCGTCGGCGCCGCCAGTCTCGTGCCCCCGGTCGTCGTGCTGCGGACCCGCAAACTCGGGATCTGATCCGCGGTCAGCTGCGCTGCGCCCACCAGGCATCCAGCCGGCGCGCCGCCTCGTCCGGGCCCAGCGGGCCTTCCTCGATCCGCAGTTCGAGCAGGAACGCAAGGGCCTGGCCGACCACCGGGCCCGGCGGCACACCCAGGCGTTCCATCACCGCGCGCCCGTCGAGATCGGGCCGCAGGGCGGCGAGCTCTTCCTCGGCTTCGAGTTCGGCGATGCGCGCTTCGAGTTCGTCCATGCGTCGGGCGAGCGTGGCCGCCTTGCGGGCGTTGCGTGTCGTGCAATCGCACCGGGTGAGCACGTTGAGCTCCGCGAGCAGCGGCCCGGCGTCGCGGACGTACCGCCGCACGGCGGAGTCGGTCCACCCCATCTGGTAGGTGTGGAAACGCAGATGGAGAGCCACGAGCTCGGTCACGGCCTCGACGTCGTCGTTGCCGTACCGCAGCGCGGTCATGCGATCCCGCGTCATGCGAGCGCCGACCACCTCGTGGTGGTGGAAGCTCACGCCCTTGCCCCCCCGGATCGAGCGGGTCTTGGGCTTGCCGACGTCGTGGAACAGCGCGGCGAGCCGGGTGCGGCGGAAGTCGAAGTCCGGGTGCGCGTCCGGGCGGACGTTCTCGATGACGGCGAGCGTGTGCGTCAGGACGTCCTTGTGCCGGTGGATCGGATCCTGCTCGAGGCGCATGGCCGGCAGTTCGGGCAGGAACTCCTCGGCCAACCCGGTGTCGACGACGAACCACAACCCCGGCGAGGGTCGATCGGTCACGATCAACTTGTCGAGTTCGTCCCGGACGCGTTCGGCCGAGACGATCTCCAACCGGTGCCGCAACCGGTGTACCGCCTCGACGAGTTCGGGGACGGGCTCCAGTCCGAGGCGGGCGACGAACCGAGCCGCCCGCAGCATCCGCAGCGGGTCCTCCGTGAAGGACACCTCCGGTGCCAGCGGGGTGCGCAGGCGCTTGGCGAGGAGGTCGACGGCGCCGTCGTACGGATCGATCAGACGCACCTCCCCGCCGACCCGCAGGGCCATCGCGTTGATCGTGAAGTCCCGCCGGGACAGGTCCTCGTCCAGGGAGTCCGAGAACGACACCTCCGGCTTGCGGCTCTCCGGCGCGTACGACTCGCCGCGATGGGTGGTGATCTCGATGGTGCGACCGCCCCGGCGGGCACCGATGGTGCCGAAACGCTCCCCCTGCAACCAGATCGCGTCGGCCCATCCGTCGAGCACGCGGCGGATCACCTCCGGGCGCGCGTCGGTCGTGCAGTCGAGATCGTTGGCGTCGCCGGCGCCGAGCAGCAGGTCGCGTACCGTGCCGCCGACGAGGTAGAGCGAGTGCCCCGTCGCGGCGAACCGCTCCCCGAGCGGGGAGAGTTCGGCGAGCACGGGGGCGAAGCGATCCGGCACCACGCCTCGGAGGCTACCGACGAGGCGCTCGCGCTGCCGGTTCGTTCAACTCCAGGACAACTGCACGCGCCGAGCGGCAACGACCGCCTCTGCGCCCGGGCCACCGCCGGTCGGCGGTTCCGGCGCGACGGTCACGCCGGCCAACGCCCCGAGGCACGCGGCCGTCGAGTCGGCGAGGGCCTGGAGGTCGTAGCCGCCCTCGAGGAACGCAAGACGACGACCGGGCCCCACGGCAGCCATCAGGCGGGCCGTCATCGGACCGAAATCCCCCGACGACAGCCCCAGCCCGGTGAGCGGATCACGACGGTGCGCGTCGAAGCCCGCCGACAGCAGCATCCACGTGGGCGAGAACCGCTCGACCACCGGCAGGATCACCTCGTCGAGCGCACGCAGGTAGACGTCACCGGTCGCTCCGGCCGGGAGCGGGACGTTGACCGTCGTGCCGAGCCCGTCGCCGGTCCCGGTCTCGTGGAGACCACCGGTTCCCGGGTAGAGGGGCCACTCGTGCAACGACACGTAGAGCACCCGGCCGTCACCGTAGAAAGCGTCCTGGGTTCCGTTGCCATGATGTGCGTCGTAGTCGACGACGGCGACGCGCTCGCCGCAAGCGGCCAACGTGGCCGCAGTGATGGCCACGTTGTTCAGCAGGCAGAACCCCATCGACCGCCTCGGGGTGGCGTGATGGCCCGGTGGGCGCACGGCGCAGAAGGCGCTTTCGGCCACGCCGGCGTCGAGCGCCTCGACCGCGGCGAGCCCGGCGCCGGCTGCGAGGACCGCCGCATCCCACGATGACGACGTCGCCGCCGTGTCACCGTCGATCGAGCCGCCACCGGCCGCACAGAACCGCTCCAAGGCGTCGAGGTGCGCCGGATCGTGGACCGCGGCCAACTCCTCGAGGCGGGCCCGGCGGACCTCGAGCGGCACGAGGGCCTCGGCGACGTCGCCGAGGCGGGCGCCGCTGAGCACGGCCTCGAGCCGAGCCGGCCGCTCCGGATGACCGCGGCCGGCGTCGTGGTCCAGGCATCGCTCATGGGTGGCGAACAGGATCCGCACAGCCCCGGCACCCTAGCGGGCACTAGCGTGCCGTCCCGGTGAGAACGACCCGGGGAGCCGGCCCGCACCGCCCGGGCAGCCGCCCCGCCGAGCACCTCGTGCGCCAGGGATCGCGAGCCGTCCGTGTCGCCCACCTCCGTTCGCGCCACCGACCGGTGGTCATCAGTCCCGTGTCGGGCGCCTCGCCCCCGACGGCCGACACCGTCCGGCGCATCGTCGACGACCTGCTCGCCGCCGGTCATTCGCGCGTGGTCACGCCAGCGCTCGACCGGCGTGAGCGCGAGCCGTTCCTCGCTGCGGGCGGCACCGTCATCGACGAATTGCACCTGCTGTCCCGTTCGCTCGATGCCGCTGTCGACCACCCGAGCGAACCGACCACCCGGCGGGCGCGCCGTCGCGACTGGGGACCGGTGGAAGCGCTCGACGAGCGCGCCTTCGATGCGTTCTGGCACTTCGGCGCAGACGAACTCGCCGATGCGATCGCCGCCACCCCCGCCGCCCGCTTCCGCGTCGTGGGGTCGACACATCCCTGGGGATACGCCGTGTGCGGCCGCGCCGGGAGCGAAGGATTCGTGCAGCGGCTCGCCGTCGACCCGGCGCGTCAAGGATGCGGCGTCGGTAGCGCCCTGTTGCTCGACGGGCTGCGCTGGCTGCGGCGGCGTGGGGCCCGCCGGGCCCTCGTGAACACCCAACGCGTCAACGAGCGGGCGCTCACCCTCTACCGGCGCCACGGGTTCGAACTCGAGCCGAGCGGGCTGAGCGTCGTGGGCTTCGCGGGGCACTCGCCGTGAGCGGTCGAGGTGTCGCTCGGCCCCTCGTCGTCCTGGCGCTCGTCCTGGCGCTCGTCCCCGTCGGGGCCGCGACCGCTGCGGCGGCCCCCGGGCGCGGCTCCTCGCTGCTCACCCTCGAGTCGCACAGCCTCGTGATCCCACCGGACGGCACCATCGAGCTCCGCGTGCTCATCCCGGCGACGGTGCCCGATGGCGCACGGATCCAGACCACCGTCCACGCCCGGCTGTCCGAACCCGGCCGCCAGGTCCGCGCCGTGCTCGACGGAGCCGACCCCGGACCGGTCCTGCTGTCGCGCCGCGACACGTTGGCCTCGCTCGAACGGGCACCGGCTCCCCCCGGCTCGGTGTCCGGCGCGTGGTCGACGCGACTACGCATCCCGACGGTCACCGAGCGCGCCGGGAGCGTCCCTGGCGAGAACGCCCGACTCGCCCAGGCCGGTTCCTACCCGGTGCGGCTGTCGCTTCGCACTGCGGACACGACCGACGAACTCACCGTGTTCGTCGTACGCAGCCCGGCCGCGCCGGCCGCCGAACCGCCGGTGCCCGTGGCCATGGTGGTGCCGGTGTCGACGCCGCCGACGATGCGGCCCGACGGCAGCACCGTGGTCCCCGACACGGCCCGCAGCCGTCTCGCCGAACTCGACCGGCTGCTGTCGCGGTGGCCGACGGCGGCGATGACCGTCGCCGTGTCGCCCGAGCTCCTCGACGGATTGCGCCGTACGGGCCGCGCCAGCGACGCGACGCTCGTCGAATCGTTGCGGTCGTCGCTCGGGGCGCGCGAAGTCCTGTCCCGACCGTACGTGCGTCTCGATCCGTCGACGGCCGCTGCCGAGGGCCTCGACGCGGCGTTCTCCGACGCGCTCACGCGCGGCGAGGACCTCCTGGCGGCGGAGATCGGTGCCCGACCGGTGCGCACCACCTGGGTGGCGGAGGATCCGATCACTCCGAGCGGGTTCGCCCTGTTGCGCTCCCGCGGCACCCGTCAGGTGGTCGCGTCCGGGTCGCTGTTCGTCGACGAAGGCGACGACCGCCTCCCCGGGACGGTGTCGGTCGTCGGCGACGTCTCGAACGTGCCCGTCCTCGTCGCCGACCCGGGCTTGCTCGACCGTCTGGACCCGAGCCGCGACTCCGTGCTCGGCGCCCATCACCTCGTCGCCGAACTGCTCGGCCGGTGGCTCGACACCGCGGCCGGCGCCGCCCCGACCGGGGCCCCGGTCGTGCTCGCCTTCGACTCCCGCTGGACACCCGACCCGAACGGGACCGACACGCTGCTGCGGGTCCTGACCGACCCGGCGGTCGCGCCGTTCCTTCGCCTGACCCCGCTGTCGGAAGCGGCCCGATCCGTCCCCGTCGCCATCGGTCCCGACGGACTGGCCGTGACCCGCACGATGGCGAGCGCGGTCGCCCGCGAGGGATTCGCCGGATTGGCCGAGCGCCTTGCGGCGTTGCAGTCCTTCGCCGACGCGGCGTCGAGCTTGCGCACGGGGAGCCCGGTCGACACCGAGCCGCTCCGGATCGCCGTGTCGAGTGACCTCACGGCGACCGAACGGGACGCATTGCTCGCCAACGTCCAGCGTGAGTCCGACGGGCGACTCGCGGTGATCGAAGAACTGCCCCGCCGGACCGTGACCCTCGGTGGCGACACCGCGAGCATCCCCATCACCGTTCGCTCTCGCGTCCCGTATCCGGTGCGGGTCCGGATTCGGCTCGAGAGCCCGCGCCTTTCGTTCCCGGCCAACGACGAGGTGATCACCGTCGACGGGACGTGGCAGGGGCGGGTGCCGGTCGTCGTGCGCGCCAACGGGACCACACCGGTGACCATCGCCCTGCTCACCCCCGACGGTGACGTCGAGGTCGGCCGCGGGCAGCTCGAGGTGCGGGCGCTGGGACTGTCCGGCCTCGGCGTGTTGCTGTCCGGCGGAGCGATCCTCGTGCTCGCAGCCTGGTGGTTGCAGCACAACAGGAGTCGGCGGCGTCGGGCCGGTACCCTCACGCCGTGAGCACCGTTCGCATCGTCACCGATTCCGCCTGCGACCTGCCCGATGCGTTGGTGCGGGAGCGAGGGATCACCGTCGTGCCACTCACGATCCGGTTCGGTGACGAGGACCTCGTCGACCGTGAGCAGCTCTCGACCCAGGAGTTCTGGTCCCGTTGCGCGGCGTCGAGCGAACTCCCGCAGACGGCGGCCCCGGCACCCGGTGCCTTCGAGGCCGCCTACCGCCGGTTGGCGGCGGAGGGCGCCCGCGGCATCGTGGTGGTGAACCTTTCCTCGGCGCTGTCCGCCACCATGCAGAGCGCGCTGCTGGCCGCCGAGGCCGTCGCCGACGTCATCGAGGTCGAGGTGGTCGACTCGCGATCGGTCACGATCGGGTTGGGGATGACGGTCCTCGCTGCCGAGGAACTCGCGGCCACGGGCGCGAGCGTCACCGAGGTCGCTGCGCACGCTCGTGACGTGGCGGCGCGGACCAAGGTCTGGGGTGCGCTCGACACGCTCGAGAACCTCCGCAAGGGCGGCCGCATCGGTGGGGCCAAGGCGCTCGTCGCGTCGGTGTTGTCGATCAAGCCGATCATCGAGGTTCGCGACGGCAAGGTGGAAGAAGGCGGCAAGCAGCGCACCCGAGCCAAGGCGTTGGCCATGCTCGTCGAGACCGTGCGCGCCAACCTTCCGCTCGAACGTCTCGCGGTGATGCACGCCGACGTCGACGACGTCGACGTGTTCGTCGGACGGCTGCGCGAGATCTACGCCGGCGAGATCGTGGTCGGAGAGATCGGGCCGGTCATCGGCACCCACGCAGGTCGAGGCACGATCGGCGTCGCGTTCCGCCGCCCGGGCTGAGTCCCGCCGGTCGACGCCGGGTGTCCCCCGCCCGGCCGATCCCCACCGGTAGCGTTCGCTGCGGTGGCTGCGCTGTCGTCCGTTCCCGATCATGCGCGGCGGGTGATCGCCGGTCGCTATCGGCTCGAGCGACTCATCGGCATCGGTGGCATGGCCGAGGTCTGGCGAGCCACCGATCTCGTGCTGCAACGGCCGGTCGCGGTGAAGTTGCTGAAAGGAGCGCTGGCCGACGACCCCGTGCTCGTCGAGCGGTTCCGGCGGGAGGCTGCGGCCGCCGCTCGACTCGCCCATCCCTGCGTCGTACGCGTTTTCGACACCGTGGGCACGCAGGCCGAGCAGGCCGTCGTGATGGAACTCGTCGAGGGGCGCACCCTGCGCCAGCGCCTCGACCGCGAAGGCCGGTTGCCAGCCGCCGACGTGGTGACGATCGGGCTCGCGCTCGCCGACGGACTCGACGCCGCGCATCGGGCCGACCTCGTGCACCGCGACGTGAAGCCGGGCAACATCCTGCTCACCAACGACGGTCGCGTCGTGCTGACCGATTTCGGGATCGCCACCGCCATGCGGGCCAAGCGGGACCTCACCCGCGAGGACGTGATGATGGGGACGGCGAAGTACCTGTCTCCCGAGCAGGTGCTCGGCACACCGGTCGACGCGCGCTCGGACGTGTTCTCCCTCGGGGTCGTGCTCTACGAGTGCCTGGCCGGCGAGGTGCCCTTCGCTGCGGACACCGACGCTGCGACGGCGCTCGCGCGCCTGCAGCGCACGCCGGTGCCGTTGCGCACGCTGCGCCCGGGGCTTCCCCGCGACCTCGAGGGCGTCGTCCACGCCTGCCTGGCCCGACGACCCGAACTGCGCCCGCAGAGCGCCGCGGCGCTGCGCGACCGGCTGGCCCGTCTCGAATTGTCACCGAGCGCCGACGCCAGCCCGACGATGCCCGAGCCGTCACCGCTGCGGCGCACCGGCCGGCGCAAGGTCGTGCTCGCGGTCGTTGCGCTCGTTGCCGTGTGCCTCGCCGGTGCGATCGGGCTGTCCCGCAGTGCCGACCAGCCCGGCGCACCCGCGGCCGTCAGCGCCGGGGTGCCCGTGGACGGAGGGACGGCGACGGCCACGACGGCGTCGCCGACCCCGGCCGGTCCCGTGTCGATCACCGCGACCGCCGAATTCGATCCTCCGCCCGGGGACGGTCGGGAGAACCCGGGCCAACTCGGTGCCCTCGTCGACGGCGACCCGGCGACGACGTGGTCGACGGTCTGTTACGAGTCGGCCACGTTCGGGGCCAAGGGGGGCGTCGGCCTGCGCTTCCGGTTGTCCGCACCACCGGTCGGCATGGCCCTCGAGGTCACCTCGCCCACCACGGGCTGGTCTGCCCGGGTCTTCCTCGCGACGACTGCGGGCCCGACGCTGGCCGGCTGGGGGACGGCGGCGTCGGCCGGCACGAACCTCCCGGCCGGCACGGTCCGCTTCCCGCTCGCGGGCGCCGGCACCGAGGTGCTGCTCTGGCTCGATCGAGCCGGCCGGGCGATCAGCGGCTGCACGTTCCCCTACCAGATCCGGCTCTCCGATGTCCGAGTCGTCTCGCTCTGAGCCATCGGACGCGATCCTCGTCGCAGCGGCGCAACGGGGCGATCGACGGGCCCTCGAAACCCTGCTCGAGCGCCATCACGACCGTGTCCGGGCGGTGTGCTGGCGACTCACGGGCAACGCCGCCGACGCCGACGACGCCACGCAGGAGGCGCTGATCGCCGTCGTCCGGGGGCTTCCCCGGTTCGACGGCCGATCGGCGTTCACCACCTGGCTCTTCCGGATCGCGACCAATGCCTCGCTCGACGAGCTCCGCCGGAGGAGGCGTCGACCCGTACCCGATCCGGACCAGGTCGACCGCCTCGCCGCCTCGGCCGCTGTCGGCGCCGGCATCGAGACCGTCGCCGAGCGGGACGTCCTGGACCGGGCGTTGCGCCAGCTGCCCGAGGAGTACCGCATCGCCGTCGTGCTCCGTGACGTGGGCGATCTGGACTACGCCGAGATCGCCGAGGTGCTCCAGATCCCCCCGGGAACGGTTCGGTCGAGGATCGCCCGCGGGCGCGCCTCGCTGGCGGCGGCCCTCGGTGGGAACCAGACCACCGGGGACGAACGTCCGAGGACACGGCCATGACCTTCCCCGGTGATCCCCCCGACCTCGACCCCGTCGACCCCGTCGACCTCGACGCGAGCGATCTGCTCGATCGACCGTCGCCGAGCGGGCAACGCGGCGTGATCGACGACGCCGTGCTGGCCCGCGCCGCAGAGTTCGACCGCCTCCGCGCCCGGCTCGTCGACGTTCCCGCCGCAGAACCGAACCGGCGCGCCGCCACCCTCGCTGGCGCATTGCGCGCGTTCGACGCGACCGCAGCACCGCCGTTCGTGCCACCACCGGGCAGCGGTGGGCGAGTGATCCCGCTCGCTCGGCGCCGCCGCGGCGTCGTCGCTCCGGCGGCGGCCATCGCTGCGCTTGCGGCGGCGGCCGCCGGGTTCGTCCTCGTCGGTCGGGGGCCCTCCTCCGATCCGAACCTCGCCGGCGGCGAGGCCGCCCGGGCGGCCGCCCCCGAGGTGGTCGCGGCGCCCGAGGATGCCGGGGTGCGGTCCGACGGCGCGCCGGCCCTCGCTGCGTCGCCCGCCGCTTCCAACGACTCGCTGCGTGGGCCGGCGTCGCTGCCGGTCGCCGCAACCGACGTGGAGCTGCGAGCGCTGCTCGGCGCGCTCCCGGTCGCCGCCGCACCGGCCGCGTGCCCGACGTTGGCGGGCTCGCTCCGTGGTCCGCTGCGCTGGACGCCCACCGACCGGGTGGTCGTGGTGGTCGTCACGGGTGCGCGTGCCCGACTCGTCACGGTGGACGACTGCCTTGAGGTCACGACGATCGCCGTGCCGTAGGCTGCCGTCATGCCTGATCAGCCGCCTGCGGACTGGGTCGCCCAGGTCACGGACACGATCGTGCGCACGATCGGCACGCTTCGGGATCGCACCACCAAGCCGGCGATCACCATCGCCCGCGGGCTGGTGTTCGGCATCATGGCCGCCATCCTGGGGGTCGTGGCCGTGGTGCTGCTCGCCGTGCTCGTGGTCCGCATCATCGAGAACTACGTGCCGGGCGGGGTGTGGAAATCGCACTTCATCACCGGGGCGCTGTTCACTCTCGGCGGGCTGATCCTGATGTCCAAGCGTCATTCGAAGGCGGAATCGTGAACGGACCTGCGGTCCACGACGTCCTGATCATCGGCTCGGGGCCTGCTGGCCTCACCGCTGCGATCTACACGGCGCGGGCCAGCCTCTCGCCCCTGGTGATCGAAGGTGAGCCGTCGTCCACCAGCGACCAACCGGGTGGGCAACTCATGCTCACCACGGAGGTCGAGAACTTTCCCGGCTTCCCCGAGGGGATCATGGGCCCCGAGTTGATGACCCGGTTCCGCGAGCAGGCGGGGCGCTTCGGCGCAACGTTCCTCACCGAGAAGGTCACCCGCGTCGACTTCTCGCAGCGTCCCTTCCGGGTCTGGGTGCGCGAGCAGGAGTTCCTCGCTCGCTGCATCATCGTGTCCACCGGAGCGCAGTCGCTGATGCTCGGTCTCGAAGCCGAGCAACGCTTGATCGGCCACGGGCTCAGCACCTGCGCCACCTGCGACGGTTTCTTCTTCCGTGGTCAGGAGATCGCCGTGGTCGGCGGCGGGGATTCGGCCATCGAGGAAGCGACCTTCCTCACCAAGTTCGCCTCGAAGGTCACGATCGTCCACCGCCGCGACAGCTTGCGCGCATCGAAGATCATGCAGGAACGGGCGTTCGCGAACCCGAAGATCGAGTTCCTGTGGAACCACACGGTGGTCGACCTCGTCGGCGAGACCTCGCTCGCCGGAGCCGTCGTCGAACACGTGTCCACCGGTGAACGCCGGACGCTCGACGTGACGGGCGTGTTCGTGGCCATCGGGCACCGACCCAACACTCGGCTCTTCGAAGGCGTCCTCGACATGGAAGACACCGGCTACCTCGTCACCCGTCCCGGTTCGACCGCCACGAACGTCGACGGAGTCTTCGCCTGCGGTGACGTGCAGGACCATACCTACCGCCAGGCGATCACGGCGGCGGGTAGCGGGTGCATGGCCGCGATCGACGCCGAACGCTGGCTCGAAGCAGCCGGGCACTGATCTAGGCTTTCCTCCCCGGGAATGCCACCGCTGTCCACCGGTGTTGGTGCGAGCGGGACCCTCCAGCCGAAAGGGCGAACGATGGCAGACGGCATCATCAACCTGACCACCTCCACCTTCGACGAGACCGTGCAGTCGTCGGACACGGCCGTGGTCGTCGACTTCTGGGCGGAATGGTGCGGCCCGTGCAAGATGATCGCCCCCATCCTCACCGAGATCGCCGCCGAGCAGCGGGGCAAGGTGACGATCGCGAAGCTCAACGTCGACGAGCACCCCGATCTGGCGATGAAGTACAACGTCATGAGCATTCCCACCCTGCTCGTGTTCGAAGGTGGTGAGTTGCGCAAGCGGCTCGTCGGCGCCAAGGGCAAGGGCCAGCTCCTGCAGGAGTTGAAGGAATTCCTTCCGACGGACTCCCACTGACGTCCGGCGACCGCGGCGAGGCCGTTCGCGATCTCCAGCGGCGACTCGCTGCGGTCGGTTTCCAGCCGGCCGGCATCGATCCAGGGGTGTTCGGTGTCGCCACCGAAGCGGCCTTACGGGCCTTCCAGCAGAGCCGTGGTCTTCGAGAGACGGGCGTCTGCGACGACACGACCTGGTCGGCGCTCGTGGAGGCGAGTTGGAAACTCGGTGACCGCCACCTCTACCTACGGCGTCCACACCTGCGCGGCGACGACGTGGCCGACCTCCAGGCTCGCCTCGGACGTTTGGGATTCGATTGCGGCTGGGTCGACGGCATCTTCGGTCCCTCGACGTCGACCGCCGTCGGCGAGTTCCAGCGAAACGTCGGGTTGTCCCCCGACGGGGTGGTCGGCCACGAGACCTTCCGAGCGCTGCAGCGTCTGGCGATGCGGTCCCAATCGGGTCAGCTCGTCAACGCGGTGCGCCAAGCGTTGCGCTTCGACCACGCGATGCCGAACCCTCGTCTCGTCGTCGGTCACGAGGGCAACCTGGCGGCACTCGTACGGTCGCTCGCGCGAACGCTGCGCGCCCGGGGCGCCCGGGTCGTCACCACGGACGACGGAAGCAGCCGGGTGAACGCCAGCGTGGCGAACCGCTTCGACGCCGAGCTGTACGTCGGCCTGGCCAGCGAGTCCGACGAACCGTGGGTCGGCTTCTACGAGTCGCACGGGTTCGCCTCTCCCGGCGGCCGGCGCCTCGCCGAGACGCTCGTGCGCGCCCTCAGTCCGGAGATCACGGCCTCCACTCGAGGCATGCGGCTTCCGATCTTGCGGGAGACCCAGATGCCTGCGGTGATCATCGAGCTCGGTCGGGCCGGCCGACTGGCGGACCGTCATCCCGACGTCACGTCACAGATCGCCGACGGAATCGTCGAATGGTGTCGAGCACCCGGCGCCGAACCATCTAGCTGAGGTCGCCGTCGGCCTCATTCGAACGTCGACGTCCACACCGTGTGGATAACGCTGTGGAGACGGGGTGGACCACCGTCGTGCGTTCAGCTCGGTCGACCGGACACCATCACGTTGTAGATGCGTTCGAGATCTTCGAGGCTGGCGAACTCGATGACGACCTTGCCCCTGCGATTCGCGAGTTGGACGCCAACTCGCGTGTCCAGCAACTCGGACAACGCCTCCTCGAGTTCGAGCAGACCGGGCGGCCGAAGTGGGGCCGGCGGCGTTCGTGGCGCCGGCGACGACTCCGACGGCGGGACCTGCTCACGCGCTGTGCGGACGAGATCTTCCACGGCACGAACGGAGAGGCCCTCGTCGCTGATTCGCCCAGCGATCCGCTCCATCTCCCTACGGTCGGTCAGTCCGAGCAGCGCCCGGGCATGTCCCGCAGACACTCGCCCTTCGGCGAGCAGGCGCTGGACCGCCGCCGGCAACTGGAGCAGGCGGAGCGTATTGGTGATAGCAGCCCGACTCTTGGACACCCGGGCCGCAACCTGGTCGTGGGTGAGCGAGAAGTCCTCGATGAGCTGCTGATACGCGGCGGCCTCTTCGAGGGGACTCAGATCTTGGCGATGGAGGTTCTCGACCAGCGCCTGTTCGACACTGAGGAGATCGTCCGTCGCTCGAACGATCGCCGGAATGACATCGAGACCCGCCCGGCGGGCAGCTCGCCACCGACGTTCCCCGGCGATCAGCTGATACCGACCATCCGAACCGGGGCGCACCAGGATCGGTTGGAGCACGCCGAGGGCGCGCACTGAAGCGGTCAGATCGACCAGTGCCTCTTCGTCGAAGACCGTCCGAGGTTGGTGAGGATTCGGGTCGATCTGACCGACCGGCAGCTCGCGGAACGCCGCGCCCTCCACCGGTGGTGCCTGCTCGGGATCACTCGGCAGCAGGGCTGCCAGACCTCGGCCGAGGCCGCTACGCCGCTCCACCGCTTACCTCCTTGGCGAGCTCCCGGTAGGCGATGGCCCCTCGGGACGTTGGATCGAAGGTGATGATCGGTTGCCCGAACGACGGCGCCTCCGAAAGACGCACCGTCCGGGGAACGATGGTACGACAGACTTTCGTGCCGAAGTGGTCGCGGACCTCTTGGACGACCTGATCCGCAAGCTTGGTGCGGGCGTCGTACATGACCAACACGATGGTGCTGATCTGCAACGTCGGGTTGAGCCCCTTGCGCACCAACTCGACGTTGCGCACCAGCTGGCCGAGGCCCTCGAGGGCGTAGTACTCGCACTGGATCGGCACCAGGACCTCGGTGGCCGCGGCAAGGGCGTTGACCGTCAGGAGACCGAGGCTCGGAGGACAGTCGATCAAGACGTACTCGTACTCCTCGCGAATCGTTTCGAGGGCCCGCTTCAGCCGAAGTTCCCGGCTGAAGGCTGGGACCAACTCGATCTCGGCGCCCGCCAGGTCCAGGCTGGCGGGAGCGACGAAAAGGTTTCGCACCGAGGTCGGTTCGATGCAATCCTCGATCGGTACGTCGTTGAGCAGCACGTCGTAGGTCGACGACGACAACACATGGGTGTCGATGCCCAGTCCCGTGCTGGCGTTACCCTGCGGATCGAGGTCGATGAGCAGGGTGCGGAAGCCGAGAACAGCCAGGCAGGCACCGAGGTTCACGGTGGTGGTGGTCTTGCCCACGCCCCCCTTCTGGTTGGCGACCGCAAGAATGCGCTGCTGCCTGGGCTTCCGCTCTGCGGCTGCGTCCGTGGGCAGATCGGTGCTCATTGCTCCTCCGGTATCCAACCCGTAGCTGGACGTTTCACGTGGAACGTTCGTCCCTCGGTAGCGAGGCGTTGCGGCGCCAAACACCCCAGGGGCCAACCACGCCCTCGAACTCTAGG
>JBILVB010000009.1:0-46004 GCA_044370695.1 Acidimicrobiales bacterium
GGCGAACGCCTCGCCGAGGAGCAGATACCGCCCGGGCCCATCGGCTTCGACCAGCCCGGCGCGCTCCAGCCGGGTCAGCGCCTTCAGCACCCGGGGACCGTCCAGGCCGGTGGCCGCCACGAGTTCGCCGATGCTCGACGCGTCGAGCACCAGTGCCGCCACCACTCGGCGCCGGTCGGGGTCGGCCAGCAGGCCGACCAGCGCGGCAGGGTCGAGCACCGAGGCTCAGTACCCGAGGCCGACGTCGACGAGGCCGATCAGCTCCTCGCCGGCGGCGAACCGACGCACGTTGGCGGCGATGCGTTCCGACAGCAGTGGCGCCGCCATCTCGGGGGTGTTGCCGACGTGCGGGGTGACGATGCTGTTGGGCAGGAACCACAGCGGGTGTTCCTCGGGCAGCGGCTCGGGGTCCGTGACGTCGAGCCCGGCCCCGCCGATCACCCCGTTGCGCAGGGCATCGACGAGGTCGTCGGTGACGATGTGCTTGCCGCGGGCGACGTTCACCAGCCACGCATGACGTTCCATCAGCTCGAGTTCGGCGGCCGAGATGATCCCCTCGGTGTCGGGCGTGAGCGCGAGGGCGAGCACCACGAGATCGGCGCCGGGGAGCGCGTCCGCGAGGCGGTCGCTCTCGAGCACGACGTCGACGCCGTCCATCTCCTGGGCACGATTCCGCACGACGGTGATGTGCACTTCGAACGGGGTGAGGAGCCGGACCAGCGACTGGGTGATCCCGCCGCCGCCCAGGATCGTGACGCGCCCGCCGATCAGGTTGCGCCCGCTCGGACCGAGCCAGCGGGTCGCCCGCCCGTACGCATGCACGTTGCGCAGGCCGGCGAGCCCGAGGCTGAGCGCCAGTTCGGCGACCGGCTCGGCGTAGACACCCTTGCCGCACGTCCAGGTGCGCTCGTCGTCGAGCAGATCGGTGAACGCCTCGATGCCAGCCCAGGGCAGTTGCACCCACCGAAGGTGTCCGCCGGCCGCAAGGGCCTCGGCGAGCTGGTCCGGACGGCGTGGCGAGCCCCACACCAACGCTTCGGCCTCGGCGAGCGGCACCACGTGGCCACCGCCTGCCACCACCGCATCCGGGATCCAGGTCGGTCCGTCGTGCGGGGCGACGGCGATGCGTGGTGCTCGTGGGGGTGTCATGCCGGCGGCGAGGCTAGCGGCCGGCGGCGCGCCGCCGCCCGGACAGCGCGATCAATCCGGCGAGCACGATGCTGACGACGAGCACCATCGTCCCGAACACGTTGAGCTGCGGTGGCACGCGGCTTCGCTTGGTGTTCCACACGTAGACCGGGAAGGTCTCGGTCAGCCCCGAGTTGAGGTACGTGATGATGAAGTCGTCGAGGCTCAGCGCGAACGTCAGCAGCGCAGCGGCGAGGATCCCGGGGGCGATCAACGGGAGCGTCACCCGGCGGAAGGTCACGACCGGGCCGGCGCCGAGATCCATGGCGGCGTCCTCCAGGCTCCAGTCGAAGCCGCGCACGCGGGCCTTGACCGTGGTTGCCACGTAGCTGACGCAGAACATCACGTGCGCGATCACGATCGTGACCACACCGCGGCTGACCCCGAGGGTGGAGAACCACAGCAGCAACGAGAACCCGAGCACGATCTCGGGCATCGTGAGCGGGAGCACGAGCAGCGCATTGAGCGCGCCGCGGCCCCGGAAGCGGTACTTGACGGCCGCGACGGCCACGAGCGTCCCCAGCACGCAGGAGATGGCCGTGGCGACCGCAGCGACCTCGAGGCTCGTGACGAACGCGTCGCGCAGCTTCGGGTCCTTGAACGGGTCGGTCCACGCGTCGAGGGAGAACTCGTTCCACTCGTAGTTGCGGGCCCCGACCGGACGATTGAAGGAGAACAGCACGATCACTGCGATCGGGACGAACAGGTACAGCAGCACCACGAGCGCCCAGACGTCGAGCAGGCGGGCGGCGACCCGGCGACCCCATGCGCTCACGGCCGGCTCACGCCAGGTCCTCGGTGCCCAGCAGCCGCGCGTAGACGAGCACCCCGGCCAGGATCAGCGCCATCAGCACGAACGACAGCGCCGACATCTGCGGTTTGAGGAACTCCTTCGCGAAGTTGGCGACGATCACCGAACCGATCATCCGCTGGTTGTCCGAGCCGAGGAACTCGGCGTTGACGAAATCGCCGGACGCCGGGATGAACGTGAGCAGGCTGCCGGCGAACACCCCCGGCATCGACAGGGGCAACGTGACGCGCCGGAACGTCCGCAGCGGCCCGCCGTAGAGGTCCTGGCCGGCCTCGACGAGCCGGCGGTCGACCTTCTCCAGGCTCACGTACACGGGCAGGACCATGAACGGCAGGAAGTTGTAGGTGAGAGCGCCGATCACGGCGATGTCGGTCGCCAGGATGCCGTCGTCGGTGCCGAACAGCCCGACGGCCTGCAGGAAGCCGACGACCGGGCCGTTGCCACCGAGCAGTACCCGCCAGGCGATGGCGCGCAGCAGGTAGGTGGTGAAGAACGGCAGCACGACCAGGCCGAGCAGGAGTCCCTTGGCACGCCCGCCGCGCGTGGCGATCGCGTACGCGAGCGGGTAGCCGAGCAGGAGAGCGGCAACGGTCGCAGCGGCCGCGTACCAGAAGGTGCGCACCACGACCTCGCTGTTGTCGGCGAAGACGTCGACGAAGTTCGACACGCCGCCGTCCTGGAACGACAGCGTCCCGAGCCGGATCATCGGCACGACGAAGAACGCGCCGAGCCACGCCACGCCGGGCGCCACCAGCGCCCACGGCACCCACCACGGGGTGCTGCGCCCCGCCGCCGACACCGCCACCGGTGTGCCCTACTGCTGGGTTGCGGCGTTGAAGGCCTCGGCGAGCTGCTTGTCCTCGTCCGCGGTGAGGACCCGGAACTCGTGCAGCTTCACCCCGGCGCCCGGGTTGATCAGGGGGTTCTTCTGGGCCTCGGCCGACATCTTCTCCACCGCGCCCTGCACCGGCGGACGGTAGGCGATCGACTCGTACAGGCCGGCGGCGACGGCAGGGTCGTAGACGTGGTTCAGGAGCTTCTCGGCGCCGGCCTTGTTGGGCGCGCCGAGCAGGATCATCGCCCAGTCGGTGAAGCTCATGGCCCCCTCGGCCGGCAGCACCCACTTGAGCCCGGGCTTCTCGGCCTGCAACTGGGCGATGTCGCCCGACCAGGCGACCGACGCCCAGGCCTCCTGGGCCCCGAGGTCGTCGGTGTAGCTGTTGCCCGTGATCTTGCGGAACTGCCCCTTGTCGCGGGCCACCTTGATCTTCTCGATGGCGGCGAGGGCGTCGGCGACCTTGGCCTCCTCGGGTTTCTTGCCGTCGAGCAGCATCATCAGCCCGACCGTGTCGCGCATCTCCGACAGCAGGGTGACCCGGCCCTTGAGGCGGGGGTCGAGCAGGTCGGCCATGCTCTTGATCTCGAAGCCGGCCTTGTCGGGCCAGTAGGCGATACCGGTCTGACCCTGCGCCCACGGGATCGTGGACGTGCGCCCCTTGTCCCACGGCGAGTCGGCGAGATCGGCGAGCACGTTCTTCTTGTTCGGGAAGTTGGCGGCGTCGAACGCCTGGACGTACTTGCGCTCGACCATCCGCGCCGCCATCCACGTGGTCAGCACGACGATGTCGACGCCGACCCCCTTGCCCTTGGCCAGGTCGGGCGAGAACTTGTCGAACCAGGAGTCGTTGTCCTCCACGGCGGTCGTGTAATCGACGGCGAGGCCCGAAGCCTTCGTGAAGCCCGTCAGCGTCGGTGAGGTCGCCGGGTCGTCACCTTCGATGTAGAGCGGCCAGTTGTGGAACACGACCTTCTTGCCGCCCGAGGAACCGCCGGAGTCGTCGCCGCACGCCGCGAGCAGCGTCGGGGCGAGGGCGGCGGCGGCGCTACCGGCAGCGAGTTGGCCGAGGAAGCGGCGCCGGGAGATCGAGGGGTGCATGGTGGGGTCCTCCGGGTGCGGGGTGGTGGGGTCTACAACGAGGCTTCGACGAGGTCGACGTCCGTGCCGGTGGCCCCGGCACGGGTGCTGCGGCCGGCGACGACCACCGGGGCGTCCGGGGGCCACACGACCCACCTGGCGTCGCCCGGATGCACCGGGTCGTGGGTCGAGGCGACCTCGGCGGCCAGCGGGGTGCCGTCGTCGGTCCGCAGCAGCACCCGGCGGGTGGCGCCCTCGAACAGCAGATCCGTGACGGTGGCCCGCAGGCCCGGACCGTTCGTCGGGGCGGTGTCGAGCAGGTGCAGACGCTCGGGCCGCAACATCACCGTGGCGGTGTCGCCGAGCGCCGGGCCGTCACCGGCGATCGCTGCGTCGAGGGTGGTGCCGTCGGCGAGCACACAGGTGGCCCGCATACCCGCCCGGTTGCGCACGGTGGCCGGCAGGAGGTTGGCCGAACCGATGAACCCGGCGACGAACACCGACGCCGGCCGGTCGTAGATGTCCTCCGGGGTGCCGATCTGTTCGACACGTCCCTGGCTCATGACGGCGATCCGGTCCGACATGGTGAGGGCCTCGGTCTGGTCGTGGGTGACGAACACGAAGGTGATGCCCACCTCGCGCTGGATGCGCTTGAGCTCGACCTGCATTGCGTGCCGAAGCTTCAGATCGAGCGCAGCGAGCGGCTCGTCGAGCAGGAGGGCCTTGGGGAGGTTCACCAGCGCCCGCGCGAGCGCCACCCGCTGCTGCTGGCCGCCGGAGAGCTGCGCCGGGCGCCGGTCGGCCAGGTCGCCGAGGCGCACCGTCTCGAGCATCGCTCGGGCCCGCCGGCGGGCCTCGCCTTTGGGGACCTTCGCGTTCACCGGCCCGAAGGCCACGTTGTCGAGCACGCTCAGGTGGGGGAACAGGGCGTACTGCTGGAACACCGTGTTCACCTGCCGCCGGTACGGCGGCAGGTCGGAGACGTCCGAACCGTCGAGCTGCACGCGGCCACGGGTCGGACGCTCGAACCCGGCGATCATCCGCAGCGTCGTGGTCTTGCCGCAGCCCGAGGGGCCGAGCAAGGAGAAGAATTCACCGCGCGCGATGGAGAAGTGCGCCTCGTGGACCGCCACGAACGAGCCGAACGCCTTGTGGACGTGCTCGAGGGCGATGACGTCGTCCGGGGAACTCGAGGCCAGCGGTCGCCCTCCACCGTGCGCAGGGTCGTGAACGGCGGCATGCTAGTCACCGGCGCCGCCATGCTCTTCGTGGGGCGGGGTCACGGCGAGCAGGGAGGAGCGGGTCGTGGCACTGACCGTCGGAGTACCTCGGGAGACCAAGACGCAGGAGCACCGCGTCGCGATCACGCCCGACGGCGTGCGCGAACTCGAGCGCGCCGGTGTGGGGGTGTTCGTGGAGACCGGCGCCGGGGACGATTCGTTCATCACCGATGCCGAGTACGCCGCCGCGGGTGCGACCGTCGTCGCTCGGGCCGAGGAGGCCTGGGCGCAGCCGCTGGTGGTGAAGGTGAAAGAACCGCAGCCCGCCGAGTTCGGTTTCCTGCGACCCGACCTCACCCTGTTCACCTTCCTGCACCTCGCCGCGTACCCCGAGGTGGCCGATGCGCTGCTGGCATCCCGGTGCACGGCGGTCGCCTACGAGACCGTGCAGCTCCCGAACGGGACGCTCCCGCTGCTCGCGCCGATGAGCGAGGTCGCCGGTCGTCTCGCGGTCCAGGTGGGCGCCAACTACCTGTCCCGTCACCACGGCGGTCGCGGGGTCCTGCTCGGGGGAGCGCCGGGTGTCCGCCCGGCCCGGGTGGTGGTACTCGGGGCCGGCAACGTCGGCTGGAACGCGGCGTGGATCGCCGCAGGCATGGAGGCCGAGGTGCTCCTGCTCGACCGGAACATGGATCGGTTGCGGTTCGTCGACCAGATCCACAAGGGCCGGATCGTCACGATCGCATCGAACCGGGGTGCGATCGAACGGGCCGTGATCGACGCCGATCTGGTGATCGGTGCCGTGCTCGTCGCCGGTGGGCGGGCGCCGGTGGTGGTGTCCGAGGAACTGGTGCGGGCCATGAAGCTCGGGGCGGTGGTCGTCGACGTGGCCGTCGATCAGGGGGGATGCATCGCGACGACCCGGGAGACCACGCACACCCATCCGGTGTACGAGCGCTACGGGGTTCTCCACTACGCCGTGGGCAACATGCCCGGCGCCGTGCCGAACACCTCCACCTACGCGCTCACCAACGCCACGCTGCCGTACCTGCAGGCTCTGGCCACGAAGGGTGCGGCCGCAGCGGCGGCCGCCGACCCCACCCTGGCCCTCGGGTTCAACTGCGTCGCCGGGGTGCTGGTCAACCCGGTGGTCGCCGCCGCGCTCGGCCGTGCGGCCGTGGAGTTCTCGACCGTCCTAAGGTGAAAAGCGAGAGTGGCCCCTCACGTTACGGCCTGCGTGACATTCGACCGGTGTGCTAGGAACTCCGGACCGGTTCCGAGGGGATCCGGTCCGGTTCACACCGGGACCACACAGGGGGAAACACGTGCGTCGATCGCTCGTCGCACTGGTCGGAACGTCACTCGTCGTCGGTGCCGCTGCGTGCGGTGACGACTCGAAGAGCTCCGAACAGACCACGGCCACGACGAAGGTGGCACAGGAGGTCACCACGTTGGCCTCGACCACCACCGTCGCCGGCAGCACCGCTGCCCCGTCCACCACGGCCGCCGCCAAGCCCATCGACACGAACGCCACGCTGCGGTTCTCGTACCAGGTCGGCCCCACCAGCTGGGACCCGGCCAAGATGTCGTCGAGCTTCGACACGCCGACGGCGTTCTTCGCCTACGACCGCCTGGTGCACCTGAACCCGGGCGCCGACCCGATCCCCGGAATCGCGGAGAAGTGGGAGTTCTCGGCCGACGGCAAGACGCTCACCTTCACGCTGCGCAAGGGCGTGAAGTTCCACGACGGCACCGCCCTCGACGCCGAGGCCGTGAAGGCCAACCTGCTGCGCAACGCGGCCGGCGCCTCCAAGGGTGAACTCGCGCCGATCGACACGATCGACACGCCGGATCCG
The DNA here is from genome assembly GCA_044370695.1 of Acidimicrobiales bacterium. GTDB lineage: Bacteria > Actinomycetota > Acidimicrobiia > Acidimicrobiales > Ilumatobacteraceae > JBEIFW01. The sequence continues at coordinate 6,991 of JBILVB010000009.1, forward strand.
CTCACGGTGAAGCTGAACCTGAAGGCTCCGGGTGGCTCGCTGCCCGGCGTGCTGACGGACCGTCCCGGCGTGCTGGCCAGCCCGAAGTCGTTCGCCGACGAGGCAGCGACCAAGGCGCTCGACCTGATGCCGGTCGGGGCTGGGATGTACAAGGTCACCGAGTTCGTGAAGGACCAGAAGATCGTCCTCGAGCGCTTCGCCGACTACTGGGACAAGACGGCCCAGGGTGCGGCCAAGGTCGAGATCCTGATCCTCACCGACAACAACGCACGGGCCAATGCGCTCAAGTCCGGTCAGCTCGACATCGCCAACATCGAGGCGAGCCAGATCGACGAGTTCAAGAAGATCTCCGGGCTCAAGGTGACCGAGGGTCTGAGCCTGAGCCTCATGCACGTCCAGCTGAACCGGTCCAAGCCGTTCCTGGACAAGAAGGAAGTCCGCCAGGCGATGAACATGGCGGTCGACCGTGCGGCGCTCGTGAAGCTCGCCAACTACGGCTACGGCGCACCGAACAACCAGTACTTCCCGAAGGGCTACTTCGGGTACAACGAGGCGATCTCGATCGACCAGTACAAGTACGAGCCGGAGAAGGCCAAGGCGATGCTGAAGGCCGCCGGCGTGCCGGACAACTGGGAGCTCGACACCGTGGTGCCGAACCTCACCTACTACCTGACCCTTGCGCAGGCGGTGAAGGATCAGATGGCGGCGGCCGGCATCAACCTGAAGCTCCGCCCCGTCGACCCGGTGCAGACCGCTCCGATCTTCTACGTGCAGTCGTCCGGTGACCTGCTGATCTCGGTGTTCGGCGGCCGCGCCGATCCGGCCCAGCTGCTGAACTCGCTGTTCACCAAGGGCCCGATCCAGAACCCCGGTGGCCACACCACGCCCAAGATCGCCGAGCTGGTCGCCAAGGCCAACGAGCCCGGTGACCAGAAGGCACGCGCCGCCGCTGTCCAGGCGGCGTCGAAGGAGATCACCGACGAGGCCATGAACGTGGTGCTGCTCCACAGCTCGGCGTCGTTCGCCGCCACCGAGAAGCTCGCCGGCTTCACGACGTGGCTGAACGGCAAGCCCGAGTTCCGCGGCGTCGGCCTCACCAAGTAGTCCGTCACTCCGGTTCCGGCGAGGGACATTCGTCATGGGAAAGCTGATCGTCAGGCGGTTGCTCCTGACCATCCCGCTGCTGTTCGTCGTGTCGCTCATCGTGTTCGGTCTGGCCAAGCTGGTACCTGGTGACCCCGCTGTCACCATCGCCGGCGAGAACGCCACGATCGAACGGATCGAGCAGATCCGCGAACGGCTGGGGGAGAACGATCCGGCGATCGTGCAATACGGCCGCCTGATCAAGGGGGTGTTCACCGGTGATCTCGGAACGTCGCTCTACTCCGAGCAGAAGGTCACCGATGCCATCACCACCGCCCTACCCGTGACGCTGTCCCTCGCCGGGCTGGCGTTGCTGTTCGTCGTGTTGTTCGGCGTGTCGTTCGGGCTCCTGGCCGGTTCCCGGCCCGGCTCGATCATCGACCGCATCCTCACCTTGTTGGCGGCCCTCGGTGTCGCCGCCCCGGGGTACTGGGTGGGGATCATCCTCATCATCGTGTTCGGTCTGAACCTCGGCTGGTTCCCGACCGGGCTGTACGTGAAGATCACCGACAACCCGCTCGACTGGCTGTACCACCTGCTCCTACCGGCGTTCGCGCTGTCGCTCGCAGGCATCGTCGAGGTGACCCGTCAGCTGCGGGGCTCGCTGCGCGACACGATGCAGCAGGACTACGTGCGGACCGCCAAAGCCAAGGGCCTGAGCGGTCGGCTGGTCATCCTGAAACACGCGCTCAAGAACGCGGCGATCCCGGTCGTCACCGTCATCGGCCTCCAGGTCAACGCGCTGCTCGGCGGCGCGATCGCCCTGGAGTTGGTGTTCGGGTTCTCCGGCGTGGGTGCGCTCGCCGTGCGAGCGGTGGTCAACCGCGACCTGCCGATCATCCAGGGGATCGTGCTGCTGTCGGTGTTCGTCGTCACGATCAGCAACCTGCTCGTCGACCTGGCCTACGGCTGGCTCAACCCGAAGGTGCGTGCCCAATGAGCGACGTCTCCCTGCCGGCGACGCCCGGCGTGGTGCCCACCGGCCCCGAGGTGTGGCGCCGCCATGCCGCGGAGCACGTCGTCGAGCAGTCGATCGACGAGTCCTCCGGGCCGGTGTCGGCCCGCAAGCGATTCCTGCGCCGGTTCCTGCGGCAACGCCTGGCGCTGATCTCGCTCGGCTTCCTCGTCCTCATCATCCTGGTCGCGGTCTTCGCGCCGGTGCTGGCGCCGTACAACCCCGACAAGACGAACGTGCTCGAGCGGTTCGCTTCGCCGTCTGCCGACCATTTGCTCGGCACCGACCAACTCGGTCGCGACACCCTCAGCCGCATGCTGTTCGGTGCCCGGGTGTCGCTCATCGCTGCGTTCCAGGCCGTCGGGATCGCCCTGCTGCTCGGCCTGATCCCCGGCCTCGTGGCCGGGTACTTCGGCAAGTGGGTCGACGTCGTCATCATGCGCATCGCCGAGGCGATCATGACGTTCCCGCCGCTGCTGCTGGCCATCGCCATCGTCGCCGTGCGAGGCCCTGGTCTCGGCAATGCGATGCTGGCGGTCGGCATCGTGTCGGCCCCCCGGTTCGCCCGACTGGTACGCGGTCTCGTGCTCGCCGTGCGGGAGGAGACCTACATCGAGGCCTCCCGATCGATCGGCACACCGACGGCCCGGATCCTTCGTCGACACGTGTTGCCCAACATCCTGTCCCCGCTCGTGGTCCAGATCTCGCTGGCGCTCGGGTTCTCGATGCTGGCCGAGGCGGGCCTGTCGTTCCTCGGGCTCGGGGTGCGTCCGCCGCAGGCCTCGTGGGGTTCCCTGCTGCAGGTGGCCTACGCCAACCTCAGCCAGAACACCTTCCAGGCGATCCCGCCCGGCGTGGCGATCATGATCTGCGTGCTTGCGTTCAACCTGCTCGGCGACGGCCTCCGGGACTCGCTCGGCAAAGAGATCCGTCGGGGGAAGTGATGACCGATCCGCTGTTGGTCGTCGACGGTCTGACCGTCGAGTTCTACTCCGGCACCGGCTGGGAGAAGGTCGTCGATTCCGTCAGCTTCACCGTGGGTCGGGGCGAGACCCTGGGCCTCGTGGGCGAGTCCGGCTCGGGCAAGAGCGTCACGTGTATGGCACTGACGGCGTTGATCCCGATGCCACCGGGCCGGATCAGCGCCGGGTCCGTCCGCCTCGACGGTCGCGAGCTCGTGGGGTTGAGCCCCAAAGAGCTCGAGGCGGTGCGCGGCGCGCAGGTGGCCAACATCTTCCAGGAGCCGATGACGTCGCTCAACCCGGCGTTCACGGTCGGCGAGCAGATCGCCGAGATGGTGCGGCGCCACCAGAAAGTCGACCGCAAGGCGGCGTGGGCGCGTGCGGTGGAGATGCTCGACCGCGTGGGCATCCCGAACCCGGCCCGCCGGGCCAAGGAATACCCGCACCAGTTCTCGGGCGGTATGCGCCAGCGCGTGATGATCGCCATGGCGGTGTCGTGCGAGCCGAAGCTGCTGATCGCCGACGAGCCCACCACCGCGCTCGACGTGACCATCCAGGCCCAGGTGCTCGAGCTGCTCAAGGACATGCAGACCGAGTTCGGCATGTCGGTGGTGTTCATCACCCACGACCTCGGCGTGGTGGCCCAGGTCTGCGACCGGGTCGTCGTCCTCTACGGCGGACGGGTCATGGAGCAGTCCGGCATCGACGACCTGTACTACCGGCCGGTCCACCCGTACACCGAGGGTCTGCTCACGGCCATGCCGCAGATCGGTCCCCGGTCCGGTCGACTGGCCTCGATCCCGGGATCGACCCCGGTGCCATCGGCGTTGCCGGCGGGCTGCGCGTTCGGTCCCCGGTGCCCCTACGTCCTCGACGAGTGCCGCAGCGGGCCGGTCCCGCTGACCGAGCTCGCCGGTGGCCGAGCGTCGCGCTGTGTCCGTGTCCACGACTTGACCCTGGTGGGGACGAAGTGACCGATCCTGCAACCATGGCGACCGGCGGCGACGTCCTGTTGTCGATCGAGGACCTGCACGTCACGTTCCGGCGCCGCCGGACCGACCGGCCGGTGCGGGCGGTGAACGGAGTGACCTTCACGCTCGAGCGCGGCGAGACGATCGGGGTCGTGGGCGAGTCCGGATCCGGGAAGTCCACCATCGCTCGCGCGGTCATGCGGTTGGTGCCCGCCGAGCGCGGACGCGCCGTGCTCGACGGCCGTGATCTGCTGACGCTGGGCGGCGCCGATCTGCGCAACGCCCGCAAGGACGTCCAGATGGTGTTCCAGGACCCGTACTCGTCGATGAACCCGTCGATGGTGGTGGCCGACATCATCGGTGAACCCCTCGAGGTGCAGGCGGGCATCAAGGGCGCCGAGCGCGACAAGCGGGTGGCCCAACTGCTCGACGACGTCGGGTTGTCCTCACGCCACCTGCAGCGCTATCCGTACGAGTTCTCGGGTGGGCAGCGTCAGCGCATCGCGATCGCCCGGGCGCTCGCGAACCACCCCAAGCTCGTGATCCTCGACGAGGCGGTGTCCGCCCTCGACGTGTCGACGCAGAACCAGATCATCAACCTCCTCGAGGACCTGCAGCACGCCACCGGCGTGTCGTTCCTGTTCATCGCCCACGACCTCGCCGTCGTGCGCCACATCGCCCGGCGTACCGTGGTGCTCTACCTCGGCCGGGTGATGGAGGAGGGGCCCTCGGAGCGGATCTTCGAGACGCCGGCGCACCCGTACTCCGAAGCGTTGCTCTCGGCGGTGCCGGTCCCGAACCCCGCCGTCCAGCGCCAGCGAGCGCGGGTCGTGCTGTCGGGCGAGCCGCCGGACCCGAGCAACCCACCGCCCGGCTGCCCGTTCGCCGCCCGTTGCACCTACGTCATGGACGTGTGCCGGACCACGATGCCCGAGCCGACGCCGGTCGACGGGGGCGGCATCGTGGCGTGCCACCTGCAGACCTCGGGCCCCGTGCTCGGGGGCCGCACGCTCTCGGCGTTGTCAGTCCGGCCCGGCTGACCAGGCCGACCAGCGGGCGCCGCGGCGCTCGAGCGTCAGCGGGAGCCCGAAGCACTCCGACAGCGCCTCGGCGGTCAGTGTCGCGTCGAGCGGTCCGGCGGCGAGCGCGCGGCCGTCGCGCAGCAGCAGCGCGTGCGTGAACCCCGGGGGGATCTCGTCGACGTGGTGGGTGACGAGCACGGTGGCGGGAGCGGTCGGGTCCGCCGCGAGCCCGGCGAGGGAGGCGACGAGTTCCTCCCGGCCGGCGAGGTCCAACCCGGCGGTCGGTTCGTCGAGCAGGAGCAGGCCCGGGTCGGTCATCAGCGTTCGGGCAAGCAGGGTGCGTTGCTGCTCACCCGACGACAGTGAGCCCACCTCCCGCTCGGCGAGGTGGGCGACGCCGAGCCGTCCGAGTTGGGTCACGGCCCGGTCCCGATCCGCGTCGTCGTAGCGGTGCCACCACGGTTCCAGCGCAGCGTGCTTGGCCGTCATCACCACGTCGGCGGCGGTGAGCTGCGGGCGGAGCTGCTGCGCGAGCGACGACGACGCCACCCCGACCCGGGTGCGCAGGGTGCGCACGTCGGTACGGCCCAGGGTCTCGCCGAGCACCTCGACGACGCCGGCGCTCGGATGCAGGTAGAGCGAGGCGATCCGCACGAGGCTCGTCTTGCCCGAGCCGTTGCGTCCCAACACGACCCAGCGCTCGTCGCGTCGCACGGTCCAGTCGATGCCGTCGAGCAGTGTGCGGGCCCCGCGCACCAGGCGCACCCCCTGGAGGCGCAGTGCCGGCGCCTCGGCGGCGTACGGCTCGGTCCGGGTGGTCATTCCGCCGAGATCGGCAGCTCGACGAGCGCCGGGCGGCCACTGGCCGCCGCAGTGCGCACGGCGTCGCTCGCATCGTCGAGGGAGTCGACGCGCACGGCGTGCACGCCGAGCGACGTGGCGAGGCCGACGAAATCGACTGCCGGATCGACCAGGTCGAGGGCCACGAAGCGGCCGGTGCGGACCGAGTCACCCTTCATCGCCCGCACGTTGTTCTTGAGGATCCGGTACTGGCGGTTGTTGAACACGGTGAACACCACGGGTAGCTGCTCGTGGGCCGCGGTCCACAGCGCCTGAGGCGAGTACATGGCCGAACCGTCGCCCACGGCCGACAGCACCGGCAGGGTGCGCTCGTGGGCGAGGGCGACACCGAGCGCAGCGGGCATGCCCCACCCGAGACCGCCGCCCTTGCAGAAGAAGTACCGGCCCGGCTCGCTCCAGCGGTGGAAGCCGCGCACGAAGCCACCCGTCGTGATCGCTTCGTCCACGACGGCAGCGCCCGGCGGCATGGCCCGCACGACGGCGTGGGCGGCGGCCATCGGATCGAACGGTGCCGCGCCGTAGCGGGCCCGCGCCGACTCCTCGAGGTGTTCGAGCTCGGACTGCCGGCGGGTCGCAGCGGCGGCGACCGCATCGGCGGCGGCCGCCGTGTCGACCCGACCGGCGACGAGCGCCGACAGTGCCCGCAGCGACGCCCGGGCATCGCCCACCGCCCCCCAACGAACCGGATAGGTGCGCCCGAGGTGCTGGTGGTCGGGTGCCAGGTGGAGCAGTTCGGTCCCCTCGGGCAGCGGCGAGCCGTCGCTGTAGGGGTAGACGAGGAACGGCTGCCGGCCGACGTAGAACAGGCGCCGGTACCGGGCCAACGCGGCGCGCGCGCCCGATGCGAGCATCGGCAGCATCCCGGCGAACAGCGGGTGCTGGGCGGGGAACACCCCGGTGCCGTGGAGCGGGGCGGCGAACACCGGGGCTCCGAGGGCCTCGGCGAGCGCAGCGAGTTCGGCGTGGGCGCGCTCGTCGTGCACGCTGTCGCCGGCGATCAGGGCCACGGAGCCGATCGGCTCGGTGGTCAGCAGGTCGGCCAACTCCTCGAGGGCGCCCGCAGTGGCCCCGCCGTGGATCGTCGAGGCGGGCGGCACCGGGGCGTCGCCCTCCTCGTCGAGGGTCGACATCGGCAGGCTGACGAACACCGGCCCGACCGGGGGCGCAGCGGCGTCGTGGAAGGCGCGCCGCATCACCGTCCCCAACTCCCGCAACGTGCGCACCTCGTGGGCCCACTTGGTGACCGGACGCGCCAAGCCGACGAGGTCGCCCGACAGCATCGGATCGGCCTCGATGTGGCCGTAGTGCTGCTGGCCGGCGGTGACCACGAGCGGCGAGTTGTTGGCCTGGGCGTTGGTGAGGTTGCCGATGGCGTTGCCGACGCCGGCGGAGGTGTGCAGGTTCAGCAACGCCGGCCGGCCGGTCGCCTGGGCGTAGCCGTCGGCCATGCCGACCGCCGTCGCCTCCTGGAGGGCGAGCACGTAGTGGAGATCCTCGGCGTCGGCGAGGGCGTCGATGAGCGGCAGCTCGGTCGAGCCGGGGTTGCCGAACAGGTGGCGCACACCTTCGGTGCGCAGGACTTCGAGGAGGGCGTCGCGTCCGGAACGGGCCATGACGGCGAACTTAGCCCTGGGTGGCCCCGGCGCCGTCCTGGCCGGCGCCGGCGGCTGCCCAGGCGGCATGGAGGGCGGCGTAGTGACCGCCGAGCCTCACGAGCTCGTCGTGGGTGCCGAGCTCGACGATCGTGCCCCGCTCGACCACGGCGATGCGGTCGGCCCGCATGGCCGTGGCCAGGCGGTGGGCGATCAGCACGGCGGTCCGCCCGGCGAGGACGGCGTCGAGCGCCTGCTCGACCCGGGACTCCGAGGCGAGATCCAGATTGGAGGTGGCCTCGTCGAGGATCAGCACGCGGGGGCGGGCGAGGAACGCCCGGGCCAGCGCGAGGAGTTGACGTTCGCCGGCCGACAGCGACACGCCCCGCTCGTGCACCGGCGCATCGAGGCCGTCGGGCAGCCGCGCCACGAGGTCGTCGAGCCCGACGGCCCGGCAAGCCGCGCGCACCTCGTCGTCTGATGCGTCCGGTCGGCCGAAGGTGAGGTTGTGGCGCAACGAGCCGGCGAACAGGAACGGCTCCTGGGGCACGATGCCGAGCTGGCGGCGAAGGGAGGTCTGGGTGACGGTGCGCACGTCGACCCCGTCGACGGCGACCGTGCCCGCCGTCGGGTCGTAGAAGCGGGCGACGAGCTTCGCGATGGTCGACTTGCCCGCGCCCGTCGTGCCGACGAAGGCCACGGTCTCGCCCGGGGCGATGTCCAGCGACACGTCCCGCAGGACGGGCACGGCGGGGTCGTACCCGAACGTCACGCGATCGAGGGTGATCGCTCCCTCGATCGGTCCCAGCACCGTGGCGCCGGGGGCGTCGGCGACGGACGGTTCGGTGGCGAGCAGGTCCCGCAGCTTGGTCACCGCGGCCTGCCCGGACTGGTACGTGGCGTAGAGCTGCACGAGCGACTGGATCGGGGCGAAGAACGCGGTCAGGTAGAGCACGAACGCCGCCAGCTCACCGATCGACAGCGAGCCGTCGACGACCATCGTGCCGCCGACGCCGAGGACCACGACCTGACCGAGCGCACCGACGAGGTCGGTGGCGGCGCTGAACGTTGCGTTCTGCGTGGCCGTCGCGACGTTCGCCTCCCGGTAGCGGCCGACGACGACGCGGTGCGACACCAGGTTGTAGGCCCGCCGGTTGAACGCCGTGATGATGCGGATCCCCGACAAGTTCTCGGACAGGTCGGCGAGGACCTCGGCGATGCGGTCGCGCACCACGCCGTAGGAACGGTCCGAGGCCCGCCGGTACCAGACGGTGAGGGCGAGCAGCGGAGGAAGGACCACGGCCACGGTCACGAGGGCGAGCACCGGTTGGAGGCCGAAGAGGATCGCCGTGACGAGGACCAGCGCGAGCGCCTGCACGATCAGGTTGACGATCCCGTCCTGCAGCAGCTGCGACAGCGCATCGATGTCGCTCGTCATGCGGGTCATGACCCGCCCGGCCCGTTCGTCGGTGTAGTAGTCGACCGACAGGCGCTGGAGATGATCGAACACCCGGAGCCGCAGGCGGTAGAGCAGCCGTTCGCCCAGTACCCCGGTCCACGCGACGCGCGCGGCTCCGGCAACGACCGACACCACGACCGTCAGCAGGTAGAGGCCGGCGACGGTGACCAGCACGCCGGTGTTCCCCGCTCGCACGCCGTCGTCGATGCCGCGCTGGGTCAGGATTCCGCCGGCCTGCAGCGCCAGCGACTCGATGACGACGAGCCCGAGCGCGCCGGCGAGGCCGAGCCGGTGCTCGGCGAGGAAGCCGCGCAGGGTGAACGGCCGGCGGTCCTCGAGCCGCGGCTGGTGGGCGACGTCCGGCTCGGGGTGCTCGGGCTCGCGGGCCAGGATCCGTTCGGCGCGTTCGCGCAGCTCGCTCGGTACTCCGGCGAAGGGCAGGCCGTTTGCGGCGCTGACCTGCGCCCCACCCGGTCCGAAGAAGCCGCCACCGCCACCCCCCATCATGACGGCGCGGTCTCCCCGGCCCGGGCGAGCACCTCGGCGTACCGGGGTTCCCGGGCGAGCAGCTCGGCGTGGGTGCCGTCGGCGACCACCCGTCCGGCGTCGATCAGCACGACCCGGTCGGCGAGCAGGATCGTCGACAATCGGTGGGCGACGAGCACCGTCGTCCGCCCGGCCCGGCGTCGGCGCAGCGCCTCGTGGATCGCTTCTTCGACCCGGGCGTCGATGGCGCTCGTGGCGTCGTCGAGGACGAGCACCGTGGGATCGGCGAGCAGGGTCCGGGCGATCGACAGCCGTTGGCGTTGACCGCCCGACAGGTCGTAGCCGCGCTCGCCGAGCACCGTGCGATCACCCTCGGGGAGCTCGGCGACGAACTCGCTGGCCTGCGCGTCGGCGATCGCAGCGGCGACCTCGCCGTCGGAGGCGTCCGGGCGCGCGAACGCGACGTTGTCCCGCACCGAGGCCGAGAACAGGAACGGTTCGTCGAGGACGAGCCCGACGTGGTGGCGGACGCTGGCGAGCGTGAGGTCGCGCACGTCCCGGCCGTCGAGCAGCACCGCACCGTCGCGCACGTCGTAGAAGCGGGCGATCGCTCGGGCGACGGTCGACTTGCCGCAGCCGGTGCGCCCGACGATCGCGACGGTCTCGCCCGGCTCGATGACGAGGTCGAACCCGCGCAGCACGTCGTCGTGGTCGCCGTAACCGAAGCGGACCGCTCGCAACTCGACGCGGCCGTGCGCCTCGACGAGGTCGACCGCGCCCGGTCGGTCCTGCACCGCAGGCGCTTCGTCGAGCACCTCGTAGATGCGCCCGGCCGAGGCCTTCGCCCGCTGGCCGAGGATCAGGATGGTGGCGAGGAACCGGAACGGGGCCTGCAGCAGCACGACGTACGCGTTGAACGCCACGAGGGCGCCGACGGTGACGTCGCCGTCGATCGCGAGATGGCCGCCGTAGACGAGCACGACCACCAGGCCGATCCGCGGGAGGTTCTCCAGCAGCGGTCCCCAGCGGGCGCGGGCCGAGTTCTGCGCCAGGTTCGCCCACCTCAGCCGTTGCGCCGCAACGGCCAGCGATCGCAGCTCGCGGTCTTCGGCGGCGAAGCCCTTCACCACCCGCGCGCCTTGGACGTTCTCGTCGACGATGGTCGCGATCTCCGCGGCGCGACCTTGCACGATCCACGACAGCGGGAACAGCTCGTTGCGCAGGTGATGGCCGACCGCGTACGTGACCGGCAGGGTGGCGAGTGACGCCAGGGTGAGCCCGACGTGGATCGAGAGCATCAGCGCGAGCGCCACGGCCAGGCTCGCGACCTGCAGCGCGAGCAGCGGCGCGAAGGTGGTGAACATCTGCACGCTGCGGATGTCGGAGTTGGCCCGGGAGATCAGCTGCCCCGACTGCACCCGGTCGTAGAACGCGAACGACAAGCGCGTGAGGTGCTCGTGCATCAACAGCCGCAGGCGTTCCTCGAGGCGGTAGGCGATACCGAACAGCGTGCGCCGGTAGGCGAAGGTGACGACCGCACGGCCGACGGCGAGGCCGACGAGGACCCACAGGTAACGCGCGAGCGGGATGTCACGCGCCACGAGGGCCCGGTCGATCGCGTCCATGCTGACCCGAGGCAGCAGCGTCCCGGCGACCATGGCGACCAGCGCCCCGCCGAGCGCGAGCGCGAACCGGGCCCGTTCGCCGCCGAGGACGGGCCACAGCCGGCGGAACCAACCGCGGGCAGGGTCGGGGTGGATCGACACCGACGGCGCCGGATACCCCGACGGTGGGGGCGCCGCCGCGAAGCGGGGCGCTCCGCTGGCGAGGTCGTCGATCACACGGGCACCGTATCGCTGCAGGTACGCGTCGACCCGGTGGCTCCCCGGTCGGGATCAGCCCGGTCCGAGCGCGAGGTCGACCTCGAGGCCGCGGTGGTCGCTCCCCGGGACCGTGAGCGTGCGCACCGCTCGGGCGACGAGCGGGCCGCGCACGAGCGCATGGTCGAGACGTACGACCGGGGGGAACCAGCGGTCGGCGGGCCACGAGGCGCTCCACGGGTCGCCGAGGTCGTCGTGCACGTCGCGCCAGGCCCCGAGCAGCCGTCGGTACGGTCCGTTCCAGCGGGTCGCGTTGAAGTCGCCGATGACGAGTCCGGGTCGGGCGTCGGACGCAAGTTGTCGGCCGAGCAGCGCGAACTGATCCTTCCACTGGGCGGCCGTCGTCTCGCCGACCGGTGACCGCACGTGCACGGCGACGAGGCGTGCCTCGCGGGCCGCGCCGGGTGTGCCCACGTCGACGACGAGATCCGGGAACCGGCGACCGCCGTACCCGTCGGGCACGCGCAACGCGAGCCGGGATCGGACCACGATCCCGACCCCGACGCGGTCGATCGGCACGGTGAAGGGGTACGCCGCGGCCAGCCCGCTGCGTTCGAGAGCAGGGACGTCGACCGCCCCGGCCTCGTCGAGGACGATCACGTCGGCACCGCGGCGAGCGACGGCGCGCAGCGCGTCGTCGAGTTGGGCGTTGTGGCGGTAGAGGTTCGCGAACACGACGCGCAGGGTGGGGGCGTCGGCGGGTGCGGACGGCGAGTCGGGCCGGAGATCGGTCGCCACCGCCGGGGCGAGGGCGGCGAATTGGCCGGCGAGCACCAGGGCCGTCGCCACGATGGCCGGCGTCTGGCGTTGTGCGAGGGCGAGCGCGACGGCGGCGGCGGCCACGATCGTCAGGTGGGGCAGCACCGCCACGGCCCACAGCACCGGTGACGGACCGGTGCGTCGCGTGTGGAAGGCGAGTTGCGCGACGACGAGCGGTGCCACGAGCAGCCAGGGCACCGCGAGCCACGGCACCGCCAGCCACGACACCGGTGCGGCTCGACTCAGCGGACACCTCGGGTCGATCCGACGAGCGAACCGACGCAGATCGCCATGGGCCGGCACGCTACCGACCGCGTCGGCTCGGTAGCGTGCGCCCCATGGCCGTTCCGGTGCACGAGCTCGACCTGCCCTCGCTCGAACCGATGTCGTTCACCGACCGGGACCAGGCGCGTGCGGCCATCGCCGCAGCCCGCGAGCAGCACTGGCTCGCTCGCGGCCCGTTCGGCTACGTCGTCACCCGTTACCCCGACGTCGTCGGCATCCTGCGCGATCGACGCTTCCACTCGGCGGTCGGCCTCATCACGCAACTCCAGCAGGTGAACGACGAGAAGTGGTTGGCCCGGCGGCGGCGCACGTCGATCCTGTCGGCCGAGGGCGACGAGCACGGTCGGCTGCGCCGACTGGTCGCGCCGGCGTTCACGCCCCGGGCGGCCGATCGGCTCCGGCCCCGGATGCAGGAGGTGATCGGCTCCCTGCTCGACGCGGTCACCCCGACCGGGCGCACCGAACTCGTCGGCGACGTGTGCGAGCCGTACCCGATCCCGATCATCTGCGCGCTGCTCGGCGCGCCGGAACAGGACTGGCAGTCGTTCAGCCGGTGGGCGGGCGACATCCTCAAGGTGTTCACCAGCCCGATGCAGCCGCACCTGCCGGCGATCATGCAGGCGCAGGACGAGATCGACGCCTACGTCCGGGAGCTCATCGCCCAGCGCCGGAGCGAGCCCCGCGACGATCTGCTGACCGATCTGATCGCAGCAGAGGAAGCCGGCGACCGGTTGAGCCCCGAGGAACTCGTGATGATGGTCGAGGCGGTGATCATCGGGGGCACCGACACCACCCGCAACCAACTCGCCTGCACCACGGCGCTGTTCACCCGCTACCCGGACCAGTGGGCCCTGCTCGCCGAACGGCCCGACCTCGCCTCGCGCGCCGTGGAGGAGTCCATGCGGTTGCTCGGTGCCGTGCGGGGTACGGGCCGCTTCGCCGCCGAGGACGTCGAATACCGCGACGTGCTGTTCCCGGCGGGCACGCTGGTGTTCCCGAACTTCGTCGCCGCCAACACCGAGCCCGGCCTGTGGCCGGCCGGCGAGGAGCTCGACCTGCTCGCGGACGCGCCACCCCAGCCACACCTCACCTTCGGCAGTGGCATCCACTACTGCCTCGGGGCGTGGTTGGCGCGCGCCGAACTGCAGGAGGCGCTGCCGCTGTTGGCTCGCCGCATGCCGGAACTGCGGGTCGACGGCGAGATCACCTGGAAGCCGATGGGGGCGGGGATCTGGGGTCCCGAGCGGTTGCCGCTCGCCTTCACCCCGACGCCGGCCGACGCGCGCTGAGGCGCACCGGCTGGCCGGCCGCCAGCTGTCCACACGCCCCGTCGATCTCCACGCCGCGGGTGCGGCGCACGGTGGCGTTCACCCCCTTGGTCTGCAGGCGGTCCCGGAAGGCAGCGACGCGTGTACGGGGCGTGCCGCGCACGGCGTAGCCCGGCGTGGGGTTGAGGGGGATGAGGTTGACGTGTGCGGCCAGCGGGAGCGAGCGGGCCCAGCCGACGAGCGCGTCGGCCTGGGCGTCGGTGTCGTTCACCCCGTCGATCAGGGCCCACTCCACGCTGAGGCGGCGCCGGGTGGCGCGCACGTAGTCGGCGCAGGCCGTGCGCAGGTCCTCGAGCGGATACCGGCGGTTGATCGGCACGAGGCTGTCGCGCAGTTCGTCGGTGGCGGCGTGGAGCGACACGGCGAGGTTGACCGGCAGCGCCTCGGCGGCCAGTCGCCGGATCCCCGGCACGATGCCGACCGTCGACACCGTGAGATGGCGGGCGGACAGGCCGAGCGAGCCGTGGATCCGCTCGACCGCGGCCCAGGTGGCGTCGTAGTTGGCGAGTGGTTCGCCCATGCCCATGAACACGACGTTCGACAGCCGCCGGTCCTGACCGCGCGCGAGTCGGGCGGCCCAGACCACCTGCTCGACGATCTCGCCGACGTCGAGGTGACGCTGGAAGCCGGCCTGGCCGGTGGCGCAGAACCCGCACGCCATCGCACAGCCGGCCTGGGTGGACACGCACACCGTCATCCGGTCCGGGTACGCCATCGCCACGCTCTCGACGACGGCACCGTCGTGCAACGACCACAACATCTTGACCGTGTCGCCGTCGTCGGTGGTGCGGGTGACGGCCGGACGGAGGGCCGGCGGGAGTTCGGTCCCGAGCCGGTCGCGCAGCGTCCGGGGGAGGGTCGTGACGTCCTCGGGACCGACGAGGTCGCGATAGAGCCCCTGCCACACCTGCTCGACGCGATAGCGGGGCTCGCCGGCGAGGAATGCGGCGAGGGCCTCGCGCGTCAGGTCGTATCGACGGGGCACGGCGAGCGACGCTACCCAGGCCGGAGCCGACCGCCTACGGGCGGCGGGCTGCGGCCAGGCGCTCGTAGGCGTCGATCCGGGACCGCAGGGTGTCGAGGCCGGCCGTCCAGAACGCCTCGTCGGCGAGGTCGCATCCGAACGGTGCGGCCAGTTCGCTCGCCGGTGCCATACCGACCCGGCTGAGCAGGTCGTCGTAGGAGGCGCGAAACCGCTCGGGGTCCCGACGGTAGGCCGCGTGCAGACCCAGGCCGAGCAGCAGCCCGAAGGTGTACGGCCAGTTGTAGAAGTGGCTCGAGTAGTAGTGGGGTTTCACCGCCCACATGTAGCGGTGCCGGCTCCCGGTGGCGAGGCCGTCGCCATAGGCGGCGTCCTGCGCTCGGACCATGGCGTCGCACAACTCCTCGGCCGACAGCGGTCGTGCGGCGCGGCGCTCGAACACCTCGGTCTCGAACAGCACCCGGCTTCGGATGTCGACCACCACCTGGGTCGCCCCCTGGAGGTCCACGTCGAGCAAGCGCAGGCGAGTGTCGTCGTCGGCCGTGGCGAGTCCGGCCTCGGTCATGACCGTCTCGCAGAAGATGCTCGCGGTCTCGGCGAGCGCCATGGGCAGCTGGCGCTGCATCGGCGTGCGGCCTGCGAGCTGCACGTTGTGGTAGGCGTGACCGAGCTCGTGGGCCAGCGTGGATACGGCGTCGGCCGAACCGGACCAGTTCATGAAGATGCGGGACTCGTCGTCGCGCAGCGAGATGCAGTAGCCGCCGCCGCGCTTGCCCTGGCGCGGTTCGGCGTCGACCCATCGCCCGGCGACGGCGCGCCGCACGAGGCCGGCCAGCGCCGGGGAGTACCCGGCGAATGCCGTCTCGATCGCCCGGCATCCGGCCTCGAAGCCGATGCGGTGGTCGCCGGGCAGCGGGGCGAACAGGTCCCACCAGGGCAGCCCGCCGTCGTGGCCGAGCAGCGCGGCCTTGGCTCGCATCCAGCGGCGGAAGTCGCCGAGGGAGGCGGTGACCGCGGCGTCCATGGCGCCGTAGGCGGCGGCGTCGATGCCGTTGGCCTCCAACGACGCGTCGAGGGCGGTGGCCCAGCCGCGCCGACGGTTGACCACGCCCGCTTCGCCCTTCACCCCGTTCATCGCGGCGGCGCACACCAGGGCGGCACCGGGCCAGGCGGCGAGCTCGGCGTCGTACGCGGCGCGCCGCACGGCCGGGTCGGGGTCGGTGGCCAGTGCCCGTACGGCGGCCATGCCCGCCGTAGTCGCCGTGCCGTCCGGACCGGCGACGGTGGCGGTCAGCTGGGAGGTGACGTCGCCCCACAGCCGAGCCCAGGCGCTCGAGCCGCTCAGGGCGAGCTCGGCGAGCAGGTCCTCGGCTTCCGGCGCCATCTGGTGTGCGGCACGGACCTCGAGCCGTCGCAGCGGGTGGACGTGGTCGGCGGCGAGCGGGCTGCGCGCCGCCAGAGCGTCCGGGCCCAGCGCGGCGAACCACGGAGTCGCCCGGGCCGAGAGGCGTCGGAGTGCTGCGGTCACGTGGTCGAGCTTCGCGAGCGCCGCCTGGGCGTCGTCGTCCCGGCTGTCGACGGTCACGAGGGCGTAGGCGTACGCGGCGGGCGTGCGCAGGCGGTCCTGGAGGTCGTTGGTGGCCCGCAGCACCTCCTCGGCGGCGGCGACGTCGTCGTCGGTCGGAGTCCGGGACTCGATCCTGCCGACGCCACGGCGGTCGTAGAGGGCCTCGAGCCGCCGTGCGTCGGCGACGAGGGACTCGATGGCCGACTGCAGCGAGCGGTCGGCGGCCGAGGGGTACACGTCGGAGAGATCCCAGCGGGGGAGCGCGTCGGTGGCCACGCCCGCAGCTTGGTCCGCCGGTAGGCTCCTGCGACGTGTCCGGCGACCACACCCATCATCGGGAACGCCACCGGGGCGGGCGGGCCGCATGGCTGCGCGCCTCGGTCCTCGGCGCCAACGACGGGCTGTTGTCCACCGGAGCGCTGCTCGTGGGCGTCGCCGCTGCGGACTCGGCGCGCAGCGCGGTCGTGGTGGCCGGGCTCGCAGCGCTCGTCGCCGGGGCCTTGTCGATGGCCGTCGGCGAGTACAGCTCGGTGTCCAGCCAGCTCGACACCGAGCGGGCCGATCTCGAGCGCGAGCGCCGTGAGCTGCTCACCGCTCCGGACGCGGAGCGGGCGGAGCTCGCGGCGATCTACCGCAGCCGCGGGTTGTCGGCAGCGCTGGCCGACCAGGTGGCGGCCGAGTTGTCGGCCTCGGCCGATCCGGTGGTGCACCACGCCCGCGACGAGCTCGGCCTCGACCCCGACGACTTGTCCCGCCCGGCGCAGGCCGCTGCGGTGTCGGCGACCAGCTTCGCCGTGGGTGCCGTGGCCCCGATCGTCGTCGCAGCGTTGGCGGGAGCGTCGCTGCGGGCGCCGTTGACGATCGTGGTCACGCTGGTCGGGCTCGGTGTGCTCGGCTCCGTGGGCGCTGCGCTCGGCGGTGCCCCTCGGCTGCGGGCCGCACTGCGGGTGCTCGTCGGCGGGGCGCTCGCCCTCGCTGCGTCGATGGTGATCGGCTCGCTCGTCGGAGCCGCGGTCTGAGCCCGACGCCGCGTCACAGCCAGCCGCTGCGCCGGAACACCCGGTAGAGCGCACCACACACCCCGGCCATGAGACCGACAGCGAGCGGGTAACCGAAGCGCCACGACAGCTCCGGCATGTGATCGAAGTTCATCCCGTACACGCCGGCCATCATCGTGGGTACGGCGGCAATGGCCACCCAGGCCGAGATCCGGCGCATGTCCTCGTTCTGCTGCATCGACACCTGGGCCATCGCAGCGCCGAGCGCGCTCGTCAGCAGGTCGTCGAGCGCATGGGTGCGCTGGCCCACCCGTCGTAGGTTCTCGAGGTTCTCGCGCAGCAGCACGGTCGCGGGGAGACCCAACGATTCGGTGGCGGCGAAGCGCGCCAGCGGGTCGGTGAGGGCGTCGAACACGAGCAGCAGCCGGCGCACCTCCCGCTTCAATTGGTACAAGCGTTGGATCGGCTGGCGACCGCGCGCGTCGCCGAACACGGCCCGCTCGACCTCGATGGCGTCGTTCTCGAAGCCGTCGAGGGCTGGGGCGTAGTCGTCGATCACCTGATGGACGATCCGGGCCGCGACGACCGCCGGCCCGGCGGTGAGCACGTCGGGTTGCCGCTCGAGCTCGTCCCGCAGACCGTTGAGCGGGCTGGCCTGACCGTGGCGCACCGAGAGCACGAAGCGCTCGCCGACGAGCAGGCTCAGCTCGCCGAGGTACACCTGCTCGACCACGTCGTCGTAGCGCGCCGTGCGCAGCACGAGCCAGTGGGCGTCCCCGCATCGGGACAGCACGGGTCGTCGGTGGTCGGTGAGCGCGGCGTCCACCTCGCTCGCCGGCAGGCCGAGCGCGCCGAAGGCCTGGGCCACCTCCTCCCGGCTGGGCATGCGCAGCCCGACCCACACGAACGCGTCGGTTCGGTCGAGCCAGCCGGCGAGTTCGTCGAGGCCGAGCGACCCGGTCTGACGCTTGCCGTCGAGGTAGGCGGCGGCATCGACGATCACGCCCGGCAACCTACCGGTCGTTACCATCCGGCCATGCTCGACCCCAGCGAGATGCCCGCCCGGCTGGCGGCCTTCCTGGCCGCAGAGGTTCCCGGTGCCGGCGAGGTCACGGTGCATTCCTACGAGGTGATGACGGGCGGCTACAGCCGGCTGCTCGCCCGGGCCGAGGTGTCCTGGAGCGCCGGGGGCGAGGATCATCGCCGCACTTTCGTATTGCGGGGCGACCCGCCGCCGGAGCGCACGCTCATCTTCACCGATCGCCGCACCGAGTTCGAAGTGGTGCGGGCCATGGCGGCCAACGGGGTGCTCACCCCCGACGCGCACCACTTCGACGACGGCGGTCGGCTCGCCACCCCGACGATCCTGCTCGACTTCTCCCCGGCGACGTCGCTGCTCGTCGACCTTGCCGGGCGCGCCGCTGCGGTCGAGTTGACCCGGCCGCTCGCGCAGGCCGCGGCGTCGTTCCACCGGATCCCGTTGACCGAGCTCCCGAACCGCCTCGAGCGCCCGGCGAGCGCAGCGGCGTACCTCACCGACCGCATCGACGAGTGGCGCCGCACCGCAGCGGCGCACGTCGAGGCGCTGCCGATCCTGCAGTACGTCGCTGCGTGGCTCGACGCGCATCGCCCGGCCCCCGTCCCGTTGTCGTTGATCCACGGCGATTTTCAGTCGTCGAACCTGATGGTCACCGCCGACGACCGGATCGTCGTGCTCGACTGGGAGCTCGCCCAGATCGGCGACCCGCGCGAGGACCTCGGGTACTTCAAGGCCGTCGCGCAGGCGGCGCCGCCCGATCTGATCGGTCTCGACGAGGCGGCGTTCTGCGCCCGCTACAACGAGTTGATGGGGTTCACCGACGAGCAGGTCAACCCGGCCGTGATCGCCTACTTCCTGATCCTCGGGGTGATCGGAACGGTCCGGCGGCTGCTCGAAGCGGGCGCTGCGTTCAGCCGGGGCGAGAACACGTCGCTCAACGCGGTGTTCAACGCCCGCAACGTCATGTTCGGCCAGAGCATGTGGCTGCAGTTCTCCGAGCAGCTCGAGCAGGCCTTCGCAGCCGCCAAGGAGGCGTGAGATGTACGTCCGGCCGTCCACCGACCAGATCATCGAGGGCGCCTGCCGCGAACTCGACGAGCAGGTGCTGCCCCTCTTGCCCGCGGGGAGCCCGGCGTCGGTGCTCGTCCAGCAGATGGTCCAGCTGCTGCGGGGGTGCGCGGTGCGCGCTGCGCACGAGATCGCCTGGATGCACGAGGAGACTGCGGCGATCGTCGAGGCGGTCGCCGGGATCGACGACGAGGCCACGGCCGCTGCGCTGGCGGCGTACCGCGCCGCCCCGGCCGGCGGGCTCCACCTCGACGAGGTGGCGCACCGCTACGACCTCGCCTCGCGGGCCCTGGGCGCAGCGGTCGAAGCGGCCTACCGCAGCGGCGACGTCGCCCAGCAGGAGTCGCTGCGGGCGCTGCTGCGGTCCCGTAGTGCGAACGAGATGGCGGTGGTGGGCGCGCTCGAGCTGGTCGGGCGGGGATGACCGGACGGTTCCGCGGGTTCCCGCCCGAGGCGCTGTCGTTCTTCGCCGGGCTCGAGGTCGACAACACCAAGGCGTACTGGACGGCGAACAAGGTCGTGTACGACACCGCCGTTCGAGCACCGATGGAGGCCCTGATCACCGAGGTCGACGAGCGCTACCGGCCGTTGCGGATGTTCCGGCCGCACCGCGACGTGCGGTTCTCGCCGGACAAGACGCCGTACAAGACCCACGCCGGGGCGCTCGGGGAGGACGAGGGCGGTTCGATCTACTACGTCCAGCTCTCGTCCGCCGGGCTCATGGCCGCAGCCGGGTTCTACGCGATGGCGTCGGACCAGCTGGTGCGGTTCCGGGCCGCGGTGCTCGAGGAGGACCGCGGCGCTGCGCTCTGCGGCCTGGTCGCAGCCGCCGAGCGGGCGGGGTACGAGGCGGTTGCCGCCGGTGTGCTCAAGACCGCCCCGCGCGGCGTGCCGCGCGATCACCCGCGCATCGAGTTGCTGCGGCGCAAGGGGCTCGCGCTCGCACGGCGCTGGCCTGCTGCAGCGTGGTTGCACACCGCAGCGGTGCGACGACGAGTCGAGCAGGCCTGGGCCGGTACCGAGGCGGTCAACGACTGGCTGCGAACGAACGTGGGACCCTCCGAACTCGCGCCCGAGGACGCCTGGGGCTGACCGGCGCTCCGGCCCCGCGATCGCTGACCGGCGTGACCGCCGGTCAGCCGCCGGTGGGACGGATCTGGTCGGTCGGTATCTCCACCTCGTAGCCGAAGAACGAGCAGGTGGTCGCGGCCGGGGCGAGCGGATTGGCGACGGCGGCCTGCTTGACCCGGTCGACGCAGTCGGTGATCGACGTCCGCTGGCTCCAGACCAGCCCGCCGAGGCCGAGCATCACGACGAGGCTGAGCACCTTGCCGACGATCGCCTTGACCACCAGCGCACTGGCGACACCACCGAGGACGACCACACCGATGATGACCATCGCGATGGTCTGCATGTCGTCGGTGGTCAGCGCTAGCACCATGGACGGGATCGTACGGCGGGGCCGATCGCGTCGGGCGTCGGCGGGCGCCGGTAGCGTCGGGCCCATGTCCGATTCGCGCCCCGTGTCGCTGTCCGCCGGGTTGCCCTCGACCGTGTTGGACCTCGAACCCGCCGAGGCTCGTGCCGCGCTGGCCGAGGCGCTCGCCGCGTCGAGCGCCCCGGCCCGCGCCGCAGCGCTCGCCGAGGTCGTCGCCCGCTGGCCCCGCTACCTCGACGCATGGGCCCGGCTGGGCGAGCAGACCGCCGCCCCCGTCGAGCGGTACGCCTACTTCCGGGTGGGCTACCACCGTGGCCTCGACCGGCTGCGGGCCAACGGCTGGCGGGGCAGCGGCTACGTCCGCTGGGAGGCGGAGTCCAACCGGGGGTTCCTGCGGGCGCTGCGGGGCCTGCAGGCGTCTGCTGCGGCCATCGGGGAACACGACGAGGCCGAGCGGTGCCGGCTGTTCCTCGCGCAGCTCGACCCGGCCGGTGTGCCCGCCGACGGCTGAGCCGCGTCAGTGGCCGCGGTCGCGTGCGAACGTGAGGGCCACGAGCGTGGCGCCGACGAGCGCGATCCCGCCGGCGATGAGGACGAGATCGATCGCGTCCCGTCCGGCGACGAGCAACTCGACGAAGTTGATCGCCAGCACGAGCACGACGACGTCGCCGAGCTTGGTCTTCAGCGCACCGAGGTCGTCGATCTCGAGCCATGCGGGGGTCGTGAGCTCCCCGATGAACAGCTCGTAGAGCCCGAGCGCCATGATCAGCAGGACCGTGGCGAGCAGGAACACGTCGACGGTCTGCAGGAGCTTCACGATGGCCACGTCGTCGTCGGCCACGACGGCGGCGACGAAGCGGACGGTCTTGACCACCCCCCAGCCGACGGCGGCGACCGCCGCGACGAGCAGCGAGGCGACGGCGACGTGGACGACGTACCGGGACCGTTCGAGGAGGCTTCGCACAGACCCATCGTCGGTCGGATCCCCCCGGGGTCGTCCAACCGGACGCCGGCCGGCGTCGTGCTGACCGGAGGGCGCTCGTCGCGCATGGGGCGGGACAAGGCGCTCGTGGCGGTCGACGGGTCGGCGATGGCGATCCGCGTGGCCGAGGTCTTGCGGCGCGCCGGCTGCGACCCGGTGCTGGCGTTCGGGGGCGACCTGCGAGCGCTCGCGGCGTTGGGGCTGCCCGGCCACCCCGACCCCCGTCAGGGCGACGGTCCGCTCGCCGGGCTCGCCGGCGCGCTGGCCGTCGTCGCCGCCGACACGGTCGTGGTGTGCGCGTGCGACCTGCCGGACCTCGAACCCGACGACGTCGGGGCGCTCCTCGCCGCCGACCGGGGTCGCGGTGCGGTGGCCTGGAGCGATCGGATCGAGCCGCTGTGCGCGCTCTGGCCGCGGCGCGCTGCGCTCGAGGCCGTCGAGACCCTCCTGGGGGAGGGGGAACGGTCGATGCGGGTGCTCGTCGACCGGCTCGACCCGCAGGTCGTGGCCCTGCCCCCGGCGCACCTGCGCAACGTGAACCGCCCCGAGGACCTCGCCCGGGACTAGCCTGCCCCCCATGACGATCCCCGAGGTCACGGTGGACGAACTGGCCGAGGCGATCGCCGGCGGTGCCGTCGTGATCGACGTTCGCGAAGTCGAGGAGTACACCGAGGCCCACGTGCCCGGCGCGCTGCTGTTCCCGCTGTCGGGCCTCGCCGATGCGGTCGACTCGGTGCCGCAGGCGTCGCCGTTGTACGTGATCTGCCGGAGTGGGGCGCGCAGCATGCGGGCGTGCCAGTTCCTCGCCGGGACGAATCGCGGTGCCGTGAACGTGGCGGGCGGCACTCTCGCATGGCTCGGCAGCGGCCGGCCCGTGGCGACCGGCCTCGATCCTGCGTGACCGCTCCGGCCTACCGGTGGGTCGCCGACGACCGATCCCTCGCCGAGGTGCTCGCCGCCGTCGCCGACGAACCCCGCTACGCCCTCGACACCGAGTTCCACCGGGAGCGCACGTACTGGCCGCGGCCGGCGCTCGTGCAGTTGGCCTGGCCCGGGGCGATCGCGCTGCTCGACCCGCTCGCGGTCGACCTCGGCCCGCTCGCCGAGGTCCTGCGCGGCTCCGGTATCGCCGTGCTCCACGCCGCCCAGCAGGACCTCGAGGTGCTCGACCGCCTGTGCGGCACCATTCCGACCCGGCTGTTCGACACCCAGATCGGGGCCGGGTTCCTCGGATGGTCGAGCCCGTCGCTCGCCAACCTGGTCGCCGGGATGATCGGGGCCCACGTGCCGAAGTCCGACCGGTTGACCGACTGGCTGGCGCGCCCGCTCACCGACGACCAGCTCCGCTACGCCGCTTCCGACGTCGAGCACCTGCTCGCGCTGCACGACCGGATCGAGGCCGAGCTCGCGGCCCGGGGCCGTAGCGCCTGGGCGGCCGACGAGTGCGAGCGCCTCCGGTGCCGGCCGACGGAGGGCACGCCGCCCGACGACGCCTGGCTGAAGCTGAAAGATGCCCGGTCGCTCAAGCCGCGGGCCCGCGGGGTGGCCCGTGCCGTCGCAGCCTGGCGGGAGCGGCGGGCCATGGCGATCGACCAGCCGGCGCGCTTCGTGCTCGCCGACCTTGCCGTGGTGGCGCTGGCCCAGCGGGCGCCGACGCGGGTAGAGGATCTCCGTGCCGTCCGGGGTGTCGAAGACCGTCACACCCGGGGCGAGGTGGCCAAGGGCCTGCTGGCGGCGATCGCCGACGGGCTCGAGCACCCGGTCGAATCGACGTCCAGCTCGGGCGAGACCGAGCTGGAACGCAGCCTGCGGCCGGCGGTCACCCTCGTGTCGGCGTGGGTAGCGCAGGTGGCACGGGCCGAGGAGATCGATACGGCCCTGCTCGCCACCCGCGCCGACCTCGTGGAATTGCTCGCCGGAGCGCCGGAGGCCCGGCTCGGTACGGGCTGGCGAGGCGCCCTGGTCGGCGAGGGCATCCGGTCGCTGGTGGCGGGGGAGTCGGCGCTGGCGTTCTCGGGCCGGGGCCGCTTGCGCCTGCTGCCCGTCGTCGGCGACGCAGCCGTCGCCGCCTCGCCGGTCGGCGAGGCGCTCGTCAACGACCCCGGGTGACCCGCCGGAGCTTGGCGAGCAGTCGGTCGAACACCGCCGTGACCTCGGCGGCCCGGTGCCCGTAGGCGTGGAGGGGCATCCGGTCGGCGACGGCCTGCGTGATCACCACTCGCTGGGGCACGACCGGTTCCCACACCGCTTTGCGCCCGACGGAGCGGACGAGCTCGTCGTACCGGCGGTCGGCTTCGGCCGACACCCCGGGTACCCGGTTGACCACGACGCCGGCGAGGTCGAGCTCGGGATGGTGCTGGTCCCACACCTCGTCGACGAGGTCGACCGCAGCGCCGATGGCCCGCAGGCTGAGCGCAGCGGGCTCGACCACGACGAGCGCATGGGAGCTGGCGGCCAGGGCGTTCACGGTCAGGTTGCCGAGCGAGGGCGCGCAGTCGATCAGGACGAGGTCGACGTCCTCGGTGGCGCCGGTGAGCGCCCGGCGCAACCGGAGGGCGGCCCCGGACCCCTGGGGCGCTTCGTGGGCCTGGAGGGCAGCCGACGCCGGCACGACCGAGACCGCCGGGCCCCACGCCGACTCGCGCCGGGCAGCGGCGGCACCACCCGGACCGCGCCGCGTCGGCGCGAGCAGGTCGGACGTGGTCGGCCCCTCGGGAGCGCCCGGGTCGAGACCGAGCGCCCAGGTGGCGGCCGATTGCGGGTCCATGTCCACGACCAGCACGCGCAACCCGGCGTGCTGGGCCGCCGAGGCGAGACCGAGCGTGAGGGTCGTCTTTCCGACACCACCCTTCGCGTTCATCAGCGCCACGGTCGCGACCACGTTTGCCATGATGCCCTACGGTCGGGCGGCCCTGCGCCGGTCCCGCTCGCAGGCGGGGGTGATCCGCCGCGAATCACCGCCGCCGGATAAGATCTCCTGCGATGTCACCTCGATAACCCACGTGAAGGGTGCCCTCATGAAAAAGGGTCGTCACCGCCGCTTCGAAGAAGCGCGAAAGCTGAAGCAGTCCGGGCCGGGTGCGTTCGACCTCGGCCTCGGTGGTACCGGTGGCCGGTCGGATCACTCGTCGGACGACGAGTACGCCGCCCTGGCCGAGAAGTACGGCGTCACCTTCGACGACGACGAGGACGACGACGATCGCTGAGGCGATCGGCACATCGAACCGGCCGCTACGGCGGCAATCCCCCCTGCCATGAACCCCCCGCCCCTCCGAAACGTAGCCATCGTCGCGCACGTCGATCATGGCAAGACCACTCTCGTCGACGCGCTGCTGCGCACGACGGGGGTCTTCCGCGCGAACCAGGTCGTCGCCGACCGCGTGCTCGATTCGATGGATCAGGAACGCGAGCGAGGGATCACGATCCTCGCCAAGGCGGCGTCGATCCGCTGGCGGGGCCTGCGCGTCAACCTCGTCGACACGCCCGGCCACGCCGACTTCGGCGGTGAGGTCGAACGGGCCCTGGCGCTCGTCGATGGCGTGCTCCTGCTCGTCGACGCGGCGGAAGGGCCGCTGCCCCAGACGCGCTACGTGCTGTCGAAGGCGCTCGAGCGCAACCTGCCGGCCGTGGTCGTGATCAACAAGGTCGACCGGTCCGACGCCCGGGCCGACGAGGTGCTCGACGAGGTCGAGCACCTGTTCATGGACCTCGCCCACGACCCCGAGCAGCTCGAGTTCCCCGTCGTGTCCTGCGTGGCGCGCGAGGGCCGGTCGACGCGCGGCATCGGCATGCCCGGTCCCGACGACGACCTGTCGGCGCTGCTCGACACGCTGGTCGAGACGGTGCCGGCCCCGCAGGCCGACGTCCACGAGCCGTTGCAGGCGATCGTGACCAACCTGGACGCGTCGGACTATCTCGGTCGCCTGGCGGTCGGGCGGGTGCTCGCCGGGGCGTTGCGCAAGGGCGACACGGTGGCCCTGTGCACGACCGACGACGGCGAACCCGCCGTGGTCCGCCGCCGCCTCACCCAGCTGATGGGATTCGAGGGCATCGGCCGGGTCGAACTCGACGAGGTGGTGGCCGGCGACCTGTTCGTCGTCGCCGGCTTCCCCGAGGTCGAAGTCGGCGACACCCTCGCCGACCCGATCAGCCCGGTGGCGCTGCCCCGGCTGAGCGTGGACGAGCCGGTGCTCACGATGACGTTCGGGGTGAACACCTCCCCGCTCTCGGGCCGCGAAGGCAAGTACCTGACCAGCCGTCACCTGCGCGAGCGGCTCGAGCGCGAAGTCCTCGGCAACGTGTCGATCCGGCTTGCGCCGACCGACTCCCCGGACGTGATCGAGGTCGCCGGTCGCGGTGAACTGCAACTCGCCGTGCTCATCGAATCGATGCGCCGGGAGGGCTACGAGCTCCAGGTGAGCCGGCCCGAGGTGATCACCCGGGACATCGACGGGGTCCGGCACGAGCCGCTCGAGCGGGGCACGTGCGACGTCCCCGACGACCACGTCGGCACCGTCACGCAGACCCTCGCCCCCCGCAAGGGCCGGGTGACCGACCTCCGGCCGGGCGACCCGGGGCGCACCATCGTCACGTTCGAGGCGCCGGCTCGCGGGCTGATCGGGTTCCGGTCGCTGCTGTTGACCCTCACCCGGGGCACGGCGCTGCTCCACCAGCACCATGCGGGCTGGACGCCGTGGGCAGGAGAGCTGCCGCACCGTTCCGGCGGGGCGATGATCGCCGATCGCTCGGGCGCGACGACCGGCTATGCGCTCGACAACCTGCAGCAACGCGGGGAGCTGTTCGTCGAGCCGGGCACTGCGGTGTACGAGGGCATGGTCGTCGGCGAGAACGCCCGGAGCACCGACATGGTCGTCAACTGCGTGCGAGAGAAGGAGAAGACCAACATCCGCACGCACTCCCACGACGATGCGGTCAAGCTCGCCGCGCCGCGGATCCAGACGCTGGAGACCGCGATCGAGTTCATCGCCGACGACGAACTCGTCGAGGTGACCCCGAGGTCGGTACGGATCCGCAAGCGTCTGCTCGTCGAGTCCGACCGCCGACGGGTCGCCAAGCGCGCCGGCGCCTGAACGGGTTCGGCCGGCGGGTTCAGCCGGCGGGCTCTCGCCGGCCTCGTACGGCCGGGTGGGGGAGCCACGTCCGACTCGGCCGGGCCCGGAGCTGCTCGACGAGCAGCTCGTAGGGCCCGGCGCCCACGAGCTCGACGATCTCGTCCCGCAGGGTCTCGTAGACCGGCCGGTGGTCCACGAACGCGTCGGGCGCCTCGGTGCACCACCAGTGGAACTCGCCGCCGCCCGGACCCCAATCGCGCCGCTTCCACTCGCGCAGCGTCGAGGTGGCGTGCCCGTAGTCGTCGATCTCCTCGTTGAGCCGCAACGGCAACTGCCAGCACACGTCGGGTTTCCAGTCGAGCGGGCGCTCCCCGGCCGCGAGCGCGGCCTGGTGGAGCGCACAGCCTGGGCCGGCAGCGAATCCGGGCCGGTTCAGGAAGATGCAGGCGCCGTCGACCAGGCGGGTGACGACGACCCCGTCGGCGCCCTCGGTGTGCCAGCCCGAGCGGCGGGCCCGGCGGCGGAACTGCCAGGTGTCGTCGGTGAGGCGCTCGACGAAGGCGGTGGTCTCGGCGAGGTCGTCGTCGTCGACGAAGTGGGCGCCGTAGCTGCAGCACCCGTGTGCGAGCTCGGCGGCCGGTCCCGTGAGCACCCCTTGGCAGCCGGTGCCGTAGATGCAGTTCCAGCGCGACGTGAGGAACGTGACGTCGAAGACCCAGGTGCGGTCCTCGTCGGGATCGTCGAAGGAGAGCCACTCGTGGACGTCTGCGGGCACGGGGCCACCGTACGCGACGGCGCGCAGCGGTAGCGTCCGGGTCGATGGCCACCGACCTGCTCGTGGAGGAACTGCGCGCCGCGCTCGGCTCGCAGTGGGTGCGGACCGGCGCGGCGGAGCTCAGCCTCTACCGGCGGGACGCATCGAACATGAGCGGCTCGGCCCACGTCGTCTGCCTGGTGTCGTCCACCCAGGACGTGGCCGCCTGTGTGCAGGCGGCGGTCCGCCACGGCCGGCCGTTCACCGCCCGGGGCTCGGGCACCGGGCTCGCCGGGGGAGCGGTCCCACTCGACGACGCCGTCGTCATCGTGACGGCGCGCATGGATCGGGTGCTGTCGGTCGACGCCGACCAGCGCATCGCCTGGGTGGAGCCCGGGGTGCTGAACCTCGACCTGTCGCGCCACACCCGGCCGCTCGGGCTGCACTATGCGCCGGACCCGTCGAGCCAGCAGTCCTGTTCGATCGGCGGCAACGTCGCCACCAACGCCGGCGGGCCGCACTGCCTGGCCGAGGGCGTGACGTCGATGCACGTGCTCGCCGTCGAGGTCGTCCTCCCGGACGGAGCGGTCGCGGTCCTCGGCGGTGAGGATCCCGAGCCGGCCGGCTACGACCTGCGCGGCGCGTTCGTCGGGGGTGAGGGCATGCTCGGCGTGGCCACCCGCATCGCGGTGCGGCTGGTGCAGAACCCGCCGACGGTGACGACGATGCTGCTCGACTTCGCCGCGGTGCGTGACGGCGCCGCAACGGTGTCCGCGGTGATCGCCGACGGGCTCGTACCCGCTGCGCTCGAGATGATGGACGCCCCGATCACCCGCGCCGTCGAGTCCTACGTCCATGCCGGCTTCCCGCTCGATGCGGCCGCGGTGCTGATCGTCGAGGTCGACGGTCAGCCGGCCGCGGTCGCCGACGGGGTCGAACGGGTGCGCCGGATCGGCCTGGCGCACGGGGCCCGATCGGTGCGGGTCGCTGCGACGGAGGCCGAGCGGGCGGCGATCTGGAAGGGGCGCAAGACCGCGTTCGGGGCGATCGCCCGCATCAAGCCGAACTACTACCTCCACGACACCGTCGTGCCCCGGGCTCGGCTGGTGGAGGTGCTCGAGCAGGTGTACGAGATCGCCGACCGCCACGAGCTCATCGTGATGAACGTCTTCCATGCCGGTGACGGCAACCTCCATCCGCTGTTGGTGTTCGACAAGCGCGAGCCCGGGATCATGGACCGCGTCCACGCCGCCGGTGACGAGATCGTGCGGGTGTCGGTGGCCGCAGGCGGGGTGCTGTCCGGTGAGCACGGCATCGGTCTCGAAAAGCGCGACCTGATGCCGCTGTTGTTCTCCCCGGCGGACCTCGACGCGCAAGCCCGGTTGCGTGCCGCGTTCGACCCGCACGGCGTCGCCAACCCGCACAAGGTGCTTCCCGAGGGCTCCCGCTGCGGGGACCTGCACGCCGGCACCCTGCCGGAGGGCGCATGGATCTGAGCGGCCTGGTCGAGGCGCTCGCCGAACCGGGACCGGTGGCGCCGGCCGGCTCCACGAGCCGGTGGTCCGTCGGTGGCGCGGTCGCGCCGGAGGCCCGGCTGGTGCGGGCGCCGGCCGGCATCGTGCGGATCCAGCCCGAGGAGATGGTGGTGCACTGCGGGGCCGGCACACCGGTCGACGAGCTCGGGACGGCCCTGGCCGAGGTGGGCCAGCGCGTGGCGCTCCCGGCCGGCGGAACGGTGGGCGGTGCCCTCGCGGTCGGCCGCAGCGGCGTGTGTCGCCTCGGCCACGGCCCGGTGCGTGACACCCTGCTGCAGGCCGGCGTCGTGCTGGCCGACGGCACGGCGGTGCGCGCCGGTGGCCCGACGGTGAAGAACGTCAGCGGCTTCGACCTGTGCCGGCTCCTGGTCGGGTCGCTCGGCACGCTGGCGGTGCTCGGCGACGTGATCCTGCGGACCCGCCCCCTGCCGGCTCGTCACGGGTGGTTCCGGGCGCCGGCCGGCGCCGATCCCGACGCCGTGCGGGTGGCGCTGTTCCGCCCGACCGCCGTGCTCTGGGACGGCACGACGACCTGGGTGTGCCTCGAAGGCCATCCCGACGACGTCGGACGCGAGGTGCGCGCCCACGGGCTCGAGGAGATCGACGGCCCGCCGCCGCTGCCGGCCGGGGGCCGGGCGTCGCTGCCACCGGCCGCCGTGGCCGACTTGTCGTCCTACGACGGCTCGTTCGTCGCCGAGAGCGGTGTCGGCGTCGTGCACCTCGACCGGCCCTGGGTGGCTCCGCCCGTCGATCCGGTGGTGCGGGAGTTGAACCGCCGGGTGAAGCAGCAGTTCGATCCGACCGGCCGGCTCAGCCCGGGCCGCGACCCCCTGGTGCGAGGAGCGTCGTGAAGCTGCACGTCGTCGATGACGAACTGGCGAGTTGCGTGAGCTGCGGGTTGTGCCTTCCCCACTGCCCGACGTATCGGGTCAGCGGGGAGGAGGCGGCCTCGCCGCGGGGTCGGATCGCCGTGATTCGGCTGCTCCACTGGGAGGACGCACCGCCCGACGACGAGGCCGTCGGATTCCTCGACGCCTGCGTGCAGTGTCGTGCCTGCGAGACGGCGTGCCCGTCGGGCGTCCCGTACGGCCGGCTCATCGAGGGGGCCAAGGAGACCCTCGCCGCCGCAGGTCGGATCACCCCGCGCTGGCAGCGGCTCGCGTACCGGGGCCTCGGCCACCACCGGTTGCTCGTCGCCGGTTCCCGGGCGCTCGCGCTCGCGCAACGGCTCCGCCTCGTTCCCCGCCGCCTCGGCCTGCCTCGCCTACCCCTGCGGGCAGCGCCGCTGCGGCCCGGACCGGCGCGGCCCGGAGCGGCACCGGTCTGGCTGTTCACGGGCTGCGTGATGGACGCCTGGCAGCGCGACGTGCACGCGGCCGTCCTGCGGGTGCTCGAAGCGGCCGGCGCCGCCGTCTCGTTGCCCGGAGTGGGCGCAGCGTGCTGCGGAGCCCTGCACGTCCACGCCGGTCTCGCCGACCCGGCCCGGGCGCTCGCGGCCCGGGTGATGGGGGCGATGCCCGGCGAGGCGCCGGTACTCGTCGACTCGGCCGGTTGCGGTGCCGCGTTGAAGGACTACGGCCGCCTGATCGGCACCGACGAGGCCCGTGCCTTCTCGGCCCGCGTGCTCGACGTGCACGAGTGGCTCGCCACCCGGATGGACCTCCTGCCGGCGGCGGCCGACCGCACCCGCGTCGTGGTGCAGGATCCGTGCCACCTGCGCCACGTGCAGAAGGCCCACCTACCGGTGCGGACCGTGCTCGGTCATGTCGCCGAGGTGGTCGAACTCGACGACGACGGCCTGTGCTGCGGGGCCGGCGGCGCCTACTCGGCGTTGCACCCCGACACGGCGGCCGCCGTCCGGGACCGCAAGTTGGCGGCGATCGCCCGGGCCGGGGGCGGCACGGTCGCGTCGGCGAATCCGGGCTGCCAACTGCACCTCGCTGCGGCCGGGGTGGACGCCGTCCATCCGCTGGTTCTCGTGGACCGGGCCCTGTGGAGCCGCTCGGCACGCGAGCGCTCCGTGCCGAGTCGTTCTCGACTGGAACGGGCCCGGTCGATACCCTACACTTAGTGCTCGTACGGCTACGTGGAGTGACGTCCGAGGGAGCTCCCCGTGGGTCGTCGTGCGGGAACCTGCGTGGATCGGTCGTCCGGACCACGCCCGCGGCGGAATCGTGCAGGGGGCCGGGGTGACCCGGCCCCCTGCCGCGCCGGTCAGCCCTGCTCGCGCAGGAACCGCTCGAGTTCGGCGGCGAGTTCGTCGCCGCTCGGCAGCGGTCCGCTGAGCGGCTCGTCGACGGGCGCCTCGGGCACGGCAGCGGTCTCGGCGTCGTAGGCCTGCTCGAGCTGGCCGACCATCGCCGTGTGCTCCGGGTTGGCGACGACGAGCGCGTCGACCCGGGATCGCAGGATCGCGGCGTCGGCCCGCAGCGCCTCGGCGCCCACCCGCACACCGGCGACGTCGCCGAGGCCGGTGAGCAGGGCCTCGGCTGCGGAGGGGTACGGGGCGCCGGCGAGGTAGTGCGGCACCTGGGCCCACAGCCCGATCGCCGGCACGCCGGCCTCGGCGAAGGCCGATTCGAGCGCAGCCTCCACCCCGGCCGGTACGTCGAGGGTGTTGCGCAGGTAGGGCACCGACCGGGCCAGCTCTGGGGTGTTCGCCGTCATCGACAGCCGCGACGGCCGGGTGTGGGGTGTGGCGAACGGGTAGGCGCCGAGGCCGACGACGAGCCGCACGCCGACGCTCGTGGCGAAATCGACGACGTTGCGGCAGAACGCGTGCCACGCCATGTCGGGCTCGTGGCCGAGCAGGAGCAGCACGTCGCGGCCCTCGGGGTCCCGCCCGGCCTTCAGGACGATCTCGGGCCAGACCAGACCGGAGTTCACGCCGTCGCGCAGCGCCATCACGGGCCGGCGGGCCCGGAAGTCGAGGAACCGGTCGCCGTCGAAGGTGGCGACCGGCCGGGCCGCGACCGCGGCGTCGAGGGTGGTCGCGGCGAGCGCAGCGGCGCCTCCGGCGTCGATCCAGCCGGCGAGCATCACGACGAGCACCGGGGCCGACAGCTCGGGCTGCTCGTGTACGACGAGGTCGCTCATCCCAGCCCCGTTGCATGCTCGAGGGCCTGCTCGGCCGCGCGCTCCACCTGCACGGCGAACGGTCGCAGCTCCTCGGGATCGCGGGTGCCCATCGCGCCGTGCAGGTAGCGGGCGTACACCCCTTCGAGCACGCACGCGAGCTTCCAGGAGGCGAAGGCGAGGTGGAATCGGATGGGGCCGAGGTCGCGCCCCGACGCCGCCGCGTACCGCTCGAGCAACGCTGCCCGGTCCAGGAATCCGGGAGCCGTGGTCGCCGAGCCCTGCCAGGCGTTGGGGGTGTCGGTCGGCCCCGTCCAGTAGGTGGCGAGGAGCGCGATGTCGGCGAGCGGGTCGCCCAGGGTGCAGATCTCCCAGTCGAGTACCGCGACCACCTCGCCCCGGGCGTCGACCATCGTGTTGTCGAGGCGGTAGTCGCCGTGGACGACCGCGGCCGGTCCCTGCGGGGGGATGCGGTCGATCAGCCGGTCGTGGACCTCGTCGATCGCCGGGAGGTCCCGGGTCTTCTGGGCGTTCCACTGCCCGTACCAGCGGCGCAGCTGCCGGGCGATGTACCCGTCGTGGCGACCGAGGTCGCCGAGGCCGACCGCGGCGGGATCGAGCGCGTGGAGTGCGGCGAGCGTGTCCACGAGCGACTCCGAGGCGTGCCGCCTCGCCGCCTCGTCGAGCGCGGCCTCGGCGGCGGCCCGGTCGCGCAGCACCAGCCCGTCGACGAAGGCCATCACGTAGAACGGTGCCCCGGTGACCGAGGTGTCGCTGCACAGCCCGAGTGCCGGCGGGACCGGCACCGTCGTGCCGGCCAGGGCGGCGATGATGCGGTGCTCGCGGCCCATGTCGTGCGCCGAGGCCAGCAGCGCGCCGAGCGGCGGTCGTCGCAGCACGTAGCGAGCGCCGTCGGCGCCGGTGACGGCGTACGTGAGGTTGGAGTGTCCGCCGGCGATGACGTCGTAGCGGAACGGTCCGAGAGCGCCGGGCACGTGTCGTTCCAGCCAGGTACCGACGCCGGCCACGTCGATGCCGGGCACGTCGGGCGGGACCGTTGCGGTGTCGGGGTCGGACGCCATCGACGACCGACGCTACCGCTCGACGCTGCGGAGCCGCCGAGCCGACCCCGGTAGGCTCCGCGACCATGTCGATCGACGTCACCGATGCCACCTTCGAGACCGAGGTCATCGAGCGGTCCCGGTCGGTGCCGGTCGTCGTCGACCTGTGGGCGCCGTGGTGTGGACCGTGCCGCACCCTCGGTCCGATCCTCGACAAGGTCGTGGGCGAGACCGCCGGGCAGGTGACGCTCGTGAAGGTCAACATCGACGAGAACCCGGGGATCGCCCAGGCGTTCCGGGTCCAGTCGATCCCGTTGGTCGTGGCGATCAAGGACGGCCAGGCCGTCGACGGATTCCTCGGGGCTTACCCCGAGCACGAGGTGCGGCGCTTCGTGGAGGCGCTGCTGCCGAGCGAGGCCGAGTCGGCACTCGCCGCCCTCGTGGCCGCCGGCGACGAGGCGAGCCTGGAGCAGGCCCTGACCATCGATCCCGGCCACGCCGGCGCCGTGCTCGCCCTCGCTGCGCTGCGTATCGACCAAGCCCGGCCCGACGACGCGCTCGCCCTGCTGGCCCGGCTGCCCGAAACCGACGAGGTGCGAGCCCTCGCCGCCCGGGCTCGTCTGGCGGGCGAGCCCCAGGACGACTACGACGCGACCTTGACCGCACTGCTCGACCGGGTGAAGGCCGAGCCGGAGGCCCGCCAGGAGTTCGTCGACATCCTCGAGGTGATGGGCCCGGCCGACCCGCGCACGGCCAGGTACCGCAAGGCGCTCACCAGCCGCCTGTTCTGAGATCGCCCGTCGCCGGGTCGGGCCGGCGGGCCCGGAACCGATCGCTAGGGTGCGCGGCGTGCGGATCGAGCGGCGCAACGGCTACGTCGTGGTCCACGGTGGGCCCGTTCCTCGCGGGTCGTCGGCGATCACCCTCGGCCCGGTGATCGTGATCCGATCCGGTGTGGCCGAGCGGCCCTACCTGCTCAACCACGAACTGGTCCACGTCCGCCAGTGGCGCCGACACGGCGTGGTCGGGTTCGCCGTGCGTTACCTCGGCGCGTACGCGCTGTGGCGCCTGCGCGGCAAGGGGCACTGGGGTGCCTACCGGCGCATCCCGTTCGAGATCGAGGCCGACTGGGTGGCGCGCCGGCTCCTCACCGGCGGACCGGGACGGGCCGAGTCCCGCCAGTCGGTCGACACCCGATAGCGTCCCGGGTGGCTCCCCTGCGGTCCCGGCGTTGCGCCGGAGGCTGGAGGTTGCGATGCCCGAGCTCGTGCGTCCCGTCCCGCCGCGGTCGCTCGCTGACCGGGTTCGTGCGGCACTCGCCGCCCTGAGTTGGGGTCGGGTCGCCTCGGGGGCGGCCGCCGTCCTGGTGGTGGCCGCGACGGCGTGGTGGCTGCTGTCGGCACCGCCGGCGCCGGTCGAGCGCAGCCTGCCTCGGGCCGGCGTCACGTCCACGACCACGGCGGCAGTGTCGAGCGGCAGCGGTGCGCGGCCCGTGACCTCGGCGCCCGCTGCGGGTCCGACGACGGTCGTCGTCCACGTGGTCGGGGCGGTCGTGCGGCCCGGCGTGGTGACGGTCGCTGCCGGGGGGCGTGTGGCCGATGCCGTGGCCGCCGCTGGCGGCCCCGGAGCCGACGCCGAGCTGGCCGGGGTCAATCTCGCCGCTCGCCTCGCCGACGGCCAGCGCATCGTGGTCCCCCGGGTCGGGCAGGTCGTCGCGGCCCTCCCGGTCGTCGCCGGCGTCGCGGGTGACGGCCGGCCGAGCGAACCTCTCGACCTGAACGAGGCGACCCAGGCGCAGCTCGAGGACCTCCCGGGGGTCGGGCCGGCGACCGCATCGGCGATCCTGGCGCAGCGCGATCGGGTCGGCCGGTTCCTACGGGTGGAGGACCTGCTCGAGGTCCGGGGGATCGGCCCCGCCCGCCTCGAGGACCTGCGGTCCCGGGTGCGGGTATGACACCGACGCCGTGCCCCACCGCCGGGGGCGGGTCAAAGGCCGAACACGCCCTCGCCGTACCGCTGCGCCAGGATCCACAGCCCCACGCCGGTGCCGAGCCACACGCTGCCGAGCACCCAGGCGAACTCGGTCCACCAGTTGCGCCACGACGCCACGGGGGACCGGGTGGCGCGCCGTGCGGCCAGCCACCCGAGCGCGAGCCAGAACAGCACGCTCGTCACGGCGGCACCGGCGTAGCGCACGGCGCCGTCCTGCAGCGGGATGCCCCACAGCACGGTGGTCGGGAAGGCGAGCGCAGGCAGGATCCACGAGGCGGTGACCTGCGACAGGCAGGCGCCTTCGCAGCTCACCGCGGGCTTGAGCGCGGCCGACGTCGCCAAGGCCACCGCCGGCACGACCAGACCGGCGAACGGTCCGAGCGTGCGTAGCCGCCGCCGGTACGCCAGGGGGCCCCGGTGGATCGGGCGGGGGGCGAGGTCGACGACGGCCATCCGGGCGATGGTACCGGCCGGTACCGGGCGCGGCGTGGCGCCGGTGGGTGTGCCGTCCGACGGTGCCGTGGTCGTCCTGGCCGTCGCCGTGAGCGTCGCGGCCTGGAGTGCGCCGGCGCCTGCGGCCTGGGTGCCGACCGTGGTGGCCGGCACCGTCGGCGTCGGGCTCGGTACCCGGTCCCGTCGGTGGTGGCTCGTCGTCGTCGGGATGGCGCTGGTCGGCGCCGGTCTCGCGACCCGCGCCTGGGACGGTCTCGGCACCGTGCGCGCCGCCCCGTTCGAGGGCACGGTGACGCTCGGGAGCGACCCGGAACGGGTGGGACCTCGGGTGCGGGTGGACGTGCGTCACGAGGGCCGGCGCTACGAGGCCTGGGCGGACGGAGGGACCGCGCGCAAGCTCGCCCTGCGCTCCGCCGGGGAGGAGGCGACCGTGCGCGGTCGCACGCTGACGGTTTCGGGAGCGACGGCGCGCCGTCTCGCCGCCCGGCACGTCGCCGGCCGCATGGAGATCGACGTCGTGGCCGACACCGAACCCGGCGCCGCGCCTGCCCGCGCCGCGAACCGCATCCGCAGCGCCGTCTCGGGCGGGGTGGACGGCCTTCCCCCGGCCGAGCGGGCGTTGTTCCTCGGCCTCGTCCTCGGCGACGACCGGGCCCAACCGACCGAGGTGGTCGACGATTTCCGGTCCTCCGGCCTGTCGCACCTCACGGCGGTGTCGGGCCAGAACGTCGCGTACGTGCTCGCATCGGCGGCGCCGGTCCTGCGCCGGCTCGGGCGCCGCGGGCGGGTGGTGGCGGCGCTGGTGCTGCTCGCCGGGTTCGCGCTCGTGACCCGCTTCGAGCCTTCGGTGCTGCGGGCCACGGCCATGGCTGCCGTCGTCACGCTCACGGCGCTGGCCGACCGGCGCCAAGCGGTACTCCGGGTGCTCGCGCTGTCGGTCGTGGCGTGCACGCTGCTCGACCCGTTCCTCGTGCATCGGGTCGGTTGGTGGCTCTCGGTCGGGGCGACGGCCGGGATCGCCGTGCTCGCCCGTCCCCTCGCCGATCGGCTCCCCGGCCCGCGCTCGCTCGCCGAGGTCGTCGCCGTCAGCGCGGCGGCACAGGTCGGGGTGGCGCCGATCCAGGCCGTGGTGTTCGACGGTCTGGCCGTCGCGTCCGTGCCCGCCAACGTCCTCGCCGCGCCAGCGGCGGCGCCGGTCATGGGCTACGGGGTGCCGGTCGCGCTGGCGTCGTTGGTGCTTCCCGAGCCGGTGAGCACGGTGCTGCAGCTGCCGCTGCGCCTGTGCCTGCGCTGGTTGCTGCTCGTCGCCCGGCTCGGCGCCGCGGTCCCGGCGGGGACGGTCGTCGGTGTCGGGGTCGCCGTCGCCGCCGTGGGCGTAGCCGTCGCAGCGCTGGCGTCGGGCCGCACGCTGCGCCGTCTCGGTGTGGCTCTGGTCGCCGTGGCGTTCGGGATCGCCGCCGTGCACGGGCTGCGTTGAACGTCGGCGCCGCCCCGGAGACCGAACGGTAGCGTGACGGCCGATGCGTGAACTGTCGTTGGGTGATCACCGGTTCGACATCACCCACCGGGCGGTGGTGATGGGGATCCTGAACCGCACGCCGGACTCGTTCTACGACCGGGGGAGTTACTGGGACTTCGACTCGTTCGTGCGCAAGGCCGAGCAGCTCGTCGCCGACGGCGCTGACTTCCTCGACGTCGGTGGGGTGAAGGCAGGCCCGGGCACGGAGGTCACGGAGGCCGAGGAGCTCGACCGCGTCGTGCCGGCCGTCGCCGCCCTGCGGGCCCGTTTCGACCTGCCGCTGTCGGTCGACACCTGGCGGGCGTCGGTGCTCGAGGAGTCCTGCAAGGCGGGTGCATGCGTCGGCAACGACATCTCGGGCTTCGCCGACCCGGCGTACCTCGACGTCGCCGCCCGCTACGGCGCCTCGGTGGTGGCGACCCACATCCGCCTCGGGCCCCGCGTCCCGGACCCCGAGCCGGTCTATCCCCGGGGCGTGGTCACCGAGGTGGTCGAGTTCCTGCGCGATCGGGCGGCCCGGGCCGTCGCCGCCGGGATCCCCCCGGAGCGGGTGATGGTCGACGCCGGGCTCGACCTGGGAAAGACCGAGCCCATGTCGCTCGAACTGCTCCAGGCCTCCGACGCGCTGGTCGCGCTCGGGTTCCCGGTGTTCTTGTCGGCCTCGAACAAGCGGTTCCTGGGCGTCGTGCTCGGCCTCGAGGTGGACGAGCGCCGGCTGGCGACCGTCGCGGCCCACGCGCTCGGCATCGCCAAGGGATGCCGGGTGTTGCGCGCCCACGACGTGCGGGGTTCGCGACGGGTTGCCGACGTGCTGGCGGCCGTGCTCGCGGCTCGGGCATGAGCGCCGTCCACCTCGTGACGGCGGGCGACAACGCCGACGTGCGGCTCGTCGCCGACAAGGTGCGCGCGCTGGTGCACCAGTGCCTGGGCGACGGCGACCGGTCCCTGATGCTCGAGGAGTTCGACGGCGACGACTACACGCTGGCTGCCGTCGTCGACGCCGCTCAGACCCTGCCGTTCCTCACCGACCGCCGTGTCGTCGTCGCCCGGGGGGTCGGCCGGTTCGCCGGCGAGGAATCCGCGGGTGACGTCGCAACGCTCGTCGCCTACCTCCGGTCGCCGAGCGACACGACCGACCTGGTGCTCGTGGGAGGCGGTGGCCGCATCCCGAAAGCGATCACCGATGCCGTCAAGGCGGTGGGCACGGTGCACACCGTCAGCGGGCCGCGCTCGACGGGGGACAAGCAGGCCTTCGTCAACGAGGCGCTCGAGGCGGCGGGGTTGACGCTGCGCGACGACGCGACGGCCCTCGTCGTGCACCACCTCGGCGAGGAGGTGGCGGCCCTCGGCCCACTGCTCGAGACCCTGGCGTCGATCTACGGCTCGTCGCGCAAGCTGACGGTGGGGGACGTCGCTCCGTACCTCGGCGACGCCGGAGGGGTCCCGCCGTGGGACCTCACGGATGCCATCGACGCCGGCGACGTGCCCCGGGCGCTCGGGGCGCTCGACCGCATGCTCGGCACCCGGCACCCGCTCGTGGTCATGGCGATCCTGACCAGCCACTACCAGCGCATGCTGCGCCTCGACGGCGCCCGGGTGACCGACGACGCCTCCGCTGCGGTCGCCCTGGGGCTCAAGCCGAGCCAGGGTCGCCAGGCCCGGCGGGCCCTCGACGGCGCCCGCCGGCTCGGTCACGACGGCGTGGTTCGAGCGTTCGCCCTCCTGGCCGAGGCCGACAGCGGCCTGCGCGGTGGCTCGGGCTGGCCCGAGCGGGCC
>JBILVB010000240.1:0-4317 GCA_044370695.1 Acidimicrobiales bacterium
ACGCGATCTTCCGGGGCACGCCCGGACCGACGCTCGACGGTTGGGTGTACCACACCGACGACTTCCGCCTGTCCTACGAGGCGTACCACCTCGCCGCGATGGAGGCGCATCGCAACCACGGCCAACCGGACAAGACGCTGCCGGTGCTGGGCCTCGGAGTGCCCTTCGGCCGCTCGGGCCTGCGGGCGTCGGGGAACTTCCCGCCGCCGGCGCCGCCGACGGAGCCGCAGCGGTGAGCGACGCCGTCGTTCCGTCCACCGGCTGGGGTGTGCTCCACCTGTTCTGCAAGCCGACGCCGCTGCTCGACCCCGAGGCGGTCACCGCCGCGGTGCGATCGGCGGAGGCCGCCGAGTTGCAGGTCGTGTGCGTGTCGATCCTCGGTCACAAGGCCGATGTCGGTTTCCTCGCGCTCGGCCCGGACCTGCGGGAGCTGCGCCGCTTGCAGACCCTGCTGCAGCACGCCGGCTTGGAGGTGGTCGACTCCTACGTGTCGCTCACGGAGGTGAGCGAGTACGCGAAGGGGATGCCACCGGAGATGCTGACGCCTCGGCTGTATCCGAAGCTTCCGCCGGAGGGGAAGCCGGCCTGGTGCTTCTACCCGATGTCGAAGCGGCGCGAGGGGCACGCGAACTGGTTCACGTTGCCCTACGAGCGCCGCCACGAACTGATGCTCGAGCACGGCACGTCGGGGCGGAAGTTCGCCGGGCGGATCCTGCAGCTCGTCACCGGCTCGACCGGCCTCGACGATTTCGAATGGGGCGTCACCCTGTTCGGCGTGCACCCCGACGACTTGAAGGCGGCGGTGTACACCATGCGGTACGACGAGGCCTCGGCGATCTACGGCGAGTTCGGGCCCTTCTACGCCGGGATGGTCACGCCGGTGGAGGCGCTGTTCACCGAAGGCTGAACACCCGCAGCAGCCGGGTGCGACCGCCGGAGTCGAAGCGGTGCAGCTCGAACCGGGCGTCGGTCGGGTTCCCGGCGTCGTCGAGGTCGAGTGGACCGGACGCGCCGACGAGGTCGATGTTGCGGCCTTCGGCGGTCAGCTCGCCGCACCGCTTCACCGTCGTGCACGAGACGCCGGCGCGGCTCGAGTCGACGATCCGGGGCCCGAAGACGGCGGGATCGTCGCTGCGGGCCGCTTCGGCGGCGACGGCGAGAAGGCTGACGCAGTCGTAGCCGTACGCGGCATAGGACCAGGTGCGGGTCAGGGTGGGGTCGGCGGCCGCCACGACGTCGCGGAAGGTGGTGCCGGTCGCGTCGGCCTGCGGCAGCAGCAGCGAGACGCCGTCGAGGGCGGTGTCGCTGCCGAACACGTCGAGCAGCTCTTGCTGGCGGAAGCCCTCCGACACCACGACCGGAACGCCGGGCGGGCGCAGCCCGGCGGCGAAGAGCCCGTCGAGCACGCGTGCGCCGGGCTCGACGTTGCCGACGACGGCGACGGCATCGGGCCGATCCGTCGTGGTGGTGCGCGCCGCGACCTCGGCGGGCACCGGGGCACGGGCGTCGTACAGGGTGCTCCGGCTCTCGATGCCCTGGCTGCGCAGCTCGGCCGTCACCCCGCCGGCGATCTCGACGCCGTAGTCGTCCGCCGGGGCGATCACCGCCACCCGGCGAGCGCCGGTTTCGACGAGCACCCGGCCCAGGGCCCGCCCGGAGGCTGCGATGGTCGGCATGGTGGTCACCACCGTTCCCCGCGGTCGGGGTGACCGGGCGCTGGCGGCGCTCGCCGGGTGGCACACGACGACGCCGGCGTTGGTGGATCGCTCGGCGACCAGCGGCGCCACCCGCGCCGACAGCGGCCCGATGATCGCGTCGGCGCCCGCGGCGAGCAGTTCGTCGAGGGCGAGCGAGGTGGCCGCCGGCTCGGCGCCCTCGTCGGCGGTGCGCACCTGGATCCATTGTCCGAGCACGCCGCCGTCGCGGTTGATCTGGGCCACGGCGAGCTCGATGCCGTTGCGCAGCCCTCGTGCGGTGGTGCTGGCAGCGCCGGCGGTCGGCAGCAGCACCCCGATCGTCAGCACGCCGTCGGCGGCGCGGGGCGCTGCCGCGCTGGTGGCGGGGATCGTCGAGGTGGCGGGCGCCGGGCCACTGCCGGCGCACGCGGCTGCGGATGCGAGCGCGGCGACCAGGAACACGCCCGGTGCGAGCGTCGTCCCGCCGGGCCGGTGTCGAGCTCCCACGAAGCTCCGAGGATAGGCGGGGCGGCGCGACGGGCAGTATGGCGGCCATGGAGACCGAGCTGCTCTACCTGCGCGACGGCGACCTTCGGTCGTTCGTGGCCCGTGTCATCGGGGTGCGTGACGACGCCGTGACGCTCGACCGGACGGCGTTCTACCCGACGGGAGGGGGCCAACCGCACGACATCGGCACGCTTGCGAGTCGGGCGGTCATCGACGTGCGCAAGGAACCCGACGGGGTGTGGCACGTCGTCGGCCCCGGGCACGGGCTCGGCGTCGGCGCCGAGGTCGAGGGCCTCGTCGACGACGACCGGCGCCGGGCGCTCAGCCGCACCCACACGGCGTTGCACGTGTTGTGCGGCGTGATCTGGAACGAGTGGCGGGTCCCGGTGACCGGCGGGAACATGGAACCGCTGTCGGCCCGGATGGACTTCGAGTTCGACCCGGTGCCGGAGGGGTTCGCCGCCCGCATCGAGGAGCTGGTCAACGCAGAGCTGGTGGCGGATCGCCCGGTGCGGGTCTCGTTCCTGCCCCGTTCGACTGCGGTCGCCGACGAGGACCTGATCCGCACGAAGGTGTCGCTGATCCCCGAGTCGGTGTCGGAGATCCGGGTCGTCGACATCGTCGGGCTCGACAAGCAGGCCGACGGCGGCACCCACGTGCACTCGACGGCCGAGGTCGGCTGCATCCGCGTCGTGAAGCTGGAGAACAAGGGCAAGGGCAACAAGCGCGTGCGGCTCGTGGTGGAGGACGCCTGAGGCGCCGCAGCGGCCGAACCGGAACCGGCGCAGAAGCGGGCCCGTGCCGGGCACCGGGTTCCCGCTCGGTCGCCTACGGTGGAGGTTCAGCGGGCCGAGCGCCCGGTCGAAAGGACCGTCATGGTTCGCCGGGTCGTCGTCGCTGTGCTCGTAGCGGGTCTCGTCGCCTCGACGCCTGCTGCGGTCCTGGCCGCGGCGCCCGATGCCGAACCCGGCGGGCAGGAGCGGGTCCTGCCCGGCCCGGTGGCCGCACGTGCCTCCCTACCGGTCGCCACCGCCGGGCAGCAGCGGTTCCTGGTCTCGCTGGCCGACGTCTCGGCGGCGGCCGCGTTGGGGGAGGCCGGGTTCACCGTCGGCCGAGTGCTCGAGCGGCTGTCGATGGCGGTGGTGGTCACCGAACCCGAGCGTCGGGCCGAACTCGAGGCCGTTCCGGGTGTGGTGCGGGTGGACGAGGACCGGGTCGTGTCGAAGGCGGCCACCCAGGTGCTCCCGGTGGGAACGACGCAGTGGAACCTCGATCGGATCGACCAGGCGACCACCGCCTACGACCAGCGCTACCGCTACCCGGGCACCGGCGAAGGGGTGCGGGTCTACGTGTTCGACAGCGGCCTGCGGGCCGATCACACCGAGTTCACCGGGCGCGTGGTCGCGGGGTTCGACGCCATCGGCGACGGGAACGGCACCGGGGATTGTGACGGGCACGGCACCCACGTGGCGGGCACGATCGCCGGCACGACGGTCGGTGTCGCCAAGCGGGCCACGATCGTGCCGGTGCGCGTCCTCGGTTGCGACGGAACCGGGGACGGCGCAGGCATCCTCGACGGCGTCGACTGGGTGCTCTCGCAGCATGTCGCGGGCACGCCGGCGACGGTGAACATGAGCCTCGGGTTCGACGGGGTCTGGTCGCCCCTCGACGACAAAGTGGGCGACCTCGTCGCCGCCGGGCTCACGGTGGTGCTCGCAGCGGGCAACGGAGGGGCGGACGGCATCGGTGACGACGCCTGCACGGTCAGCCCGGCGCGAGCGCCGAGCGCCATCACGGTGGGGGCGACCACCACCACGGACGCCCGGGTGGGGTTCTCGAACTTCGGGACCTGCGTCGACCTCTTCGCGCCCGGCGTCTCCATCCGCTCGGCGGCGCACGACGGCTCGGTCACCGCCTTCCGGACGATGAACGGCACGTCGATGGCCAGTCCGCTGGTGGCCGGTCTAGCGGCGGTCTACCTCGGGATCGACCCGACGGCCTCGCCCGCCACGGTGACGGCAGCGATCACGGGTGCAGCGACCGCGGGCGTGGTCACCAGCCCCGGCACCGGGAGCCCGAACCGGCTCGCGCGCCTGCCGGCGTACTCGACGCCGGCCAACGACGCGTTCGCCTC
>JBILVB010000241.1:0-4312 GCA_044370695.1 Acidimicrobiales bacterium
CCGAGCGGGATGGCCGGGGCCCATGTTGAGCGCCTGGAAGTTGTAGTAGTCGCTCTCGACCTCGGGGCCCTCGGCGACCGTGAAACCGAGACCGACGAAGGTGTCCTCCAGTTCGGCGATCGCCCGGGTCACGAGGTGGTGATGGCCCCGATGCGGCCGCTCGACGACCTCGGTCAGGTCGAGCCGTTCGGCCGCCAGGCGCAGCCTGCGGGCCTCGGCCGCCAGGGCCTGCTGGCGGACCTGGACGGCGGCGCCGACGGCGGCGAGGGCATCGTTGACGGCGGCGCCGACGGCTCGGCGCTCATCGGGGTCGAGCCGGCCGAGCGCCTGCTTGAACCCGGCGAGCGCACCTTTCTTGCCGAGGACCTCGGATCCGAGGGACCGGACCTCCTCGAGGGAGGACGCCCGCTCGATCCGGGCGAGGGCATCGGCGGCTGCGGCGCGCACCTGGTCGATCATCGGCCTGCGACCCTAGTGGGCGAGGGCTCCGCAAGACGTGGCGATTCACCGGCGCGACGACGCTGCCGGGCCGCTTCGAACAACAGCACCGTGGCGGCCATCGCGACGTTCAGACTCTCGGCCCGACCCTCGTGACGGACCGTGACCAGACCGTCGAGCGCGAGCCCGGCCGGCAGCCCGTGCGCTTCGTTGCCGACCACGATCGCCACGGGATCGGTCAGCGGCACGAGGTCGTGGTCGACACCCCCTCGAGCGACGGCGCCGATCAGCGGCAGACCCAACCGCACGAGGTCGTCCACGGCCACGCCATCGACGACGGGGAGATGGAACACGGCGCCGGCCGAAGCTCGCACCACCTTCGGGCTCCACACGTCCGCGGACCCCACGGTCGCCACCACCGCGTCGGCGCCGGCAGCCTCGGCCGACCGGATGATCGTGCCCAGGTTGCCCGGATCGGCCACCCCGGCGGCCACGACGACCAGCGTCGGCGCCACGAGATCGGTCAGCTCCCGTTGCGGCACCTCGACGAGCGCGACCACGGGTTGCGGGGACACCGTCGACACGATCCCTTCGAACGCGCCCGGTCGCACGGTGCGCACCGGCACACCGGCCGGTACGTCGACGGCGACACCGTCGTGGACGTACACCGCCTCGATCCGCAGTCCGGCGGCGAGGGCCTCCGACATCAACGTGTGCCCCTCGACGACCGCCACGGCGTGCTCCGAACGCGCACTGCGGCGCCCCGAGAGGCGCCGCAGTGCGAGGAGCTCGTTCCGGGTGGCCGGACGGTTGGTGATCGGCTCGGGGGTCAGCCCGCCGCCTTGTTCAGCGCCGACGAGGACGCAGCGACCAGCGCCGAGAACGCCGCCGGGTCGGACACGGCCAGCTCGGCAAGGATCTTGCGGTCGACCTCGATACCCGCTGCGTGGAGGCCGGCGACGAACCGGCTGTACGACACCCCGTTCTGACGGGCAGCGGCGTTGATCCGCTGGATCCACAGCGACCGGAAATCCCCTTTC
The DNA here is from genome assembly GCA_044370695.1 of Acidimicrobiales bacterium. Classification (GTDB taxonomy): domain Bacteria; phylum Actinomycetota; class Acidimicrobiia; order Acidimicrobiales; family Ilumatobacteraceae; genus JBEIFW01. The sequence continues at coordinate 1,479 of JBILVB010000241.1, forward strand.
CGGGCGCGGCGGTCGCGCAGTGCGTACTGGCCGGAACGCATGACCTGCTCGTGGGCCGCCCGGTACGAACGGCTCTTGTTGCCGTAGTAGCCCTTGGCCCGTTCCAGGACCTGGCGGCGATGCTTCTTCGAGCCGACAGCGCGCTTCACTCGAGCCATCAGCGTCTCCTCTCTCTTCGGTGGCGGTCGGGGGTGGGCGGTCGGTCAGCGCTCGGCGAGGAGTCGCTTGACGCGCTTCTCGTCGCCTGCGTGGACGTCGACGAGTCCGTCGAGCCGCCGGGTGCGGGTGGACGTCTTCTTCTCGAACAGGTGCTGGCGGTTCGACTGGAGCCGGCGGAGCTTGCCGGACCCGGTCTTGGTGAACCGCTTGGCCGCGGTCTTGGACGTCTTCATCTTGGGCATGTGCTCTCCTGGGGGCGCCGGGCGGCGCCCGGTCAGGTCGTGGGGGGTTGCGGGGCTGCGTCGACGGTGTCGGCCGCCGACCGGGGAGCGCCCTTGGGCGGCTGTTTCTTGCGGTCCGGGGCGAGCACCATCACCATGTTCCGACCGTCCACCTTGGGGTGTGCCTCGATCTTCCCGACGGCCGACACCACGTCGGCCACGTGTTCGAGAATCTTCATCCCGAGTTCCGGGTGCTGCATTTCGCGACCCCGGAACATGATGGTGATCTTCACCTTGTGGCCCTCGCCGAGGAACTCCGCGACCTTGCGGGTCTTGGTGTCGAAGTCGCCACCCGAGATCTTCGGGCGGTACTTCATCTCCTTGATCGAGGAACTCGTGCTCTTCCGGCGGGACTCCTTGGCTTTCTGCGCTTCTTCGTAGCGGTACTTGCCGTAGTCCATGATCTTGCAGACCGGCGGCGACGCCATCGGAGCGATCTCGACGAGGTCGAGTTCGAGTTCCCTCGCCAAGGCGAGCGCTTCGTAGGCGGGCTTGATGCCGACTTGAGAACCGTCCGGACCGATGACCCGCACCTCCCGAGCACGGACGCGCTCGTTGATGCGGGGCTCTTTGCCTTCGGGCGGCGCTATGGCCGATCACTCCTGTGCAGTGGGCTTCTCCTCCCAGACGGGTACGGGCGCCGACGACAAGCCGAACGCCCGGGCCGGGGCCCGTTCCGGAGCGAACGACCCGGGCGCACCGCTGGTGGCCGGGTGGGAGCACGAAGCCCCGCTTGGATCGGTTGCAGTTCGGTAGCGTATCGCAGGTGAGTTCGTTGTGGACACCCGACGGCGAGCGGTACCTCGCAGGCGCCGCACCCGACGACCTGGCCGATGCCTTCGACGAGGGACCCGACGAGTCGGGCGACGACGAGTTGGGTGAGGGGGAGTTGAGCGAGGCGGAGGTACGCGCCCGGATGGAACAAGCGCGTGCCCGTCTGCGCGAGGTCCCCGCCGCCCAGGTCGTCGCCAACCACGCCATGGGTCTGTGGGAACTCGCCGCGATCCACCTCAGCACCGACCCGCCGTCGATGGCCGATGCGTCGCTCGCCATCGACGCCGTGGGGGCGATCGTCGATGCGCTCGGCGAGCGGCTCGGGGAGAACGCCCCCGTCCTGCGCGACGCCCTGGCCCAGATCCGCCTCGCGTACGTGCACGTGTCGTCGTCCGGGGCCTCGCTCGCCGGACCCTACTGAGCGTCGCTCAGCGCAGCAGTTCGGTCGCCTCGTAACGGCCCGGCAATCGGGCTTCGAGCCGGAAGGTGACCGCGGTGCCCGGCTCGATCGAGCGCGAGCCGTCCGCGATCCTCGTGCACTGGAAGAACCAGCGGGAGCCGTCGGATTCGGTGACGGTCCCCCAGCCCTTGTGCGCGTCGAACTCGGTGACGACCCCACGACGGTGCCGCTCGCTCGCCATCGTCAGTGCACGATCTTCGACAGTGGGAGCTCGAGCAGGTCGGTGGCACCGGCGTCCTTCAACGCCGGGATCAGCACGTTGATCTGCGTCTTGGGCACGACGGTCTCGACGGCGTAGCCGCCGCCGGCGAGCGGCGACACCGTCGGCGACTTCATCGACGGCAGCAGCGCCAGCACCTCCCGATACCGGTCCTCCCCGACGTTGAGCTTGACGAGCACCTTGCCCCGAGCCTCGAGCGTTCCCTGGAGGAGCACCATCAGCTGCTCCATCGCATGCTTCTTGTCCGGATCGTCGAACGCGTCCCGGTTCGCCACGACCTCCGTGCGCGAAACGAGGATCGTGTCGATCACGCGCAACCCTGCGGCCCGGAGGGCTCGGCCGGTCTCGGTGATGTCCACGATCACGTCGGCGATGTCGGGGATCTTCGCCTCGCTCGCGCCGTACGACAACGTGATGCGCGCCTCGATGCCCCGGGCGGCGAAGAACCGCCGGGTCAGCTCCGGGTACTCGGTGGACACCCGGACCCCCTGAGGGAGCTCCTCGATCCGGGTGGCCGGATCGCCGCCACTCACGGCGACGACCACCTTGATGGGGTTCGTCGTGGCCTTCGAGTAACCCAGCTCGCCGAGGCTCACGACCTCGGCGCCCGTCTCCTCCACCCAGTCACGGCCGGTGATCCCGAGATCGAACAGGCCTTCGTCGACGTAGCGGGGGATCTCCTGGGGCCGCAGGATCCGTACCTCCGCGATGCGGGGATCGTCGATCGTGGCCTTGTAGTCCACGGCGCTCGAGCGATGCACGGTGAGGTCGGCGGCCTCGAACAGCTCCATCGTCGCCCGCTCCAGCGAACCCTTCGGCAAGACCAGCTTCAGCACGGCGGCGGAGTCTACGGAGCCTGGTTCACGTGCGCCGTGGGCGCCTCGCCGAGCAGTCGTAACGCGTGGGGGAGGACGTCGATCACGGCTTCGAGCTGCTCGAC
>JBILVB010000100.1:0-14887 GCA_044370695.1 Acidimicrobiales bacterium
GTGGGGACCGGCCCGACCGCGGGGACCGGCCCGACCGGCCTCGGGGCGACCGCCCGGCCGACGGTCGGGAGCGTCGGGACCGCGGCGGCCCGGGTGATCGTCCCGCGGGTGACCGGCCCCGCCGCGATGACGCCGGCCGACCGGGCGGTCCCCGCCGGGACGGCGCGCCGCGGACCGACCGACCCACCGGCGAGCGCCGGGGGCCGCGTCCGGACCGGCCGCGCACGGAGCGGCCGGCGCGCCCGCCCGTACCCGAGGTGCCGCAGCGCCCCAAGCCCAAGCGCCTGCGCGCCGGTCGGACCCATGCCACCGCCGTGCTCGCGGCGCTGCCCGAGGAGCAGCGGCCGATCGCCGAGCAGGTGCTCAAGGGCGGGATCCCCGCGGTGCGCCAGGCCCTGCAGGAGCAGAACGCCGCCCGCAAGGCCGAGGGTCAGCCCGAAGTGCCGGTGGCCGGGGTGTTGCGCCTCGCCGAGGAGTTGCTCCCCAAGGTCCGAGTCGCCGAATGGCTCGACCGGGCCGAGGCGGCGCTCGCCGATCTCGCCGAGCTCGACCTGCGCGACCTGCGCTCGGTGGTGGCGGCGGCGAACGATCCGGTGGTCGCGCGCGACGAAGGCACCCGCACCTTGGCGAGCCAGCTCAAAGAGGGCCTGGTCACCCGCCAGGACCAGGAGCACCGTGAGTGGCTCGAGGACATCGCCAACGCGCTCGAGGTCGGCCGCGTGGTACGGGCGTTGCGGCTCTCGTCGCGCCCGCCCAAGGCCGGCGTTCCCTTCCCGCCCGAGATGGCGATCCGGCTGATCGAGGCCACGCAGGCCTCGCTAACGGCCGACGCCTCGGCCGAACGCTGGGCGACGGTGATCGAGGCGCTGGCGTTCTCGCCGATGCGGGGCCAGGTGGCCGTCACCGCAGCGCCTGCGCAGGTCACCGACGAGCTGCGTGAGGTCGTCACGCGATTCTCGTCGATGGTCCCGGCGATCGCCGCGGTGTTCGGCATCGACCCGACCCCGATGCCACGGGCGGCCCGGCCTGGTCAGCGCCCGGCCAAGCGCAACGAGCCTCGCCGGGGCACCGAGCGTCCCGCCCGTGCGGCCGCTGCGCCGTCCGAGTCGTCCGAGTCGTCCGAGTCGTCCGAGCCGTCCGAGCCGTCCGAGCCGTCGGAGTCGTCGGCGCCGACCGAGGCCGGCGGCGAGCCGGTGGCCGAGGCCACGCCGGGCGACGCCGGCTGATCGCCGCGCACCGTCAGCCGAGGGCGGCCGGCAGGTCGGACGGCGAGCGGAGCACGACGTCTCCGTGCAGGCCGAGGGCCCGGGTGCGCGGGTTCCAGGCGGCGACGGCGAAGCGCGCCCCGGCTTCGGCGGCGCAGAGGGCGTCGTGGGGGCTGTCGCCCACGAACAACACGTCCGAGCCGTCGAGTCCGAGCGCGTCCAGCACCGGGCCCAGGCGCTTGGGTCCGCCGCCGAAGTCCTGGGCGAACTGCGCCACCGACGGCTCCCAGCCGAGCCGGGCGAGTTCGGCGGCGCCGCTTCGGCGGTCCTTGTTCGAGCACACCGCCCACCGGGTGAGCCCGGCGAGCATCGCCTCGACGCCGGGGAACGGGACGGCCGCGGTCGGGTCGTACGCAGCGACGTAGTCGTCGAGCGACAGCCCGAGCCGGGCGCATTCGTCGGCGACGACGTGTCCGTACGTGACGCTCTCCCGGGGGATCCCGAGCTCGACGTAGGCGGCGCACAGCGCCTCGTCGGAGTCCAGCAGGGTGCCGTCTAGGTCGAACACGGCCAGCAGGCGGCGTGATCGCGCCGAGGGCTGCCCGGCCGCGGTCATCGGGCCCCGCTCACAGCGCCCGGTGCACCACGATGGCGCGGGCGACCAATCCGAAGGTTTCGAAGAAGTTCTTCGTCTCCCGCATGCCCGGCAGTGCGACGGCATCGATGCCCAGGCACTCGGCGTCCCGGCAGTACGTCACGATCTGCTCCATGAGGGCCTCCCCGACCCCGACGGCACGCGCGCCGGACTCGACGTAGAGCTCGTGGATCACCCCGAGGCGACGGCCGTCGCGCAGGGGTTCGGTCGACACGACCGCGTAACCGACGATGCAGGCGTCGATACACCCCACGAACACTGCCCGGCCGGTGAGCGCCTGCTCGACCGCGGGGAGATCGTGGCCGACGAGCAGTTCGGCGCCTCGCTCACCGGTGAGCTCGGATCGGGCGTGTCGGGCCAGGGCGACGACCTCGTCGAGTTCGTCGGGCCGGGCCGGGCGGGCCGACTCCACTCAGTCGCCCGCCGCCTGCAGTTGGGCGATCCGTGCCAGCACGGTACGCCGAGCGCGATGCGCGCTCTCGTGGCGCCGGACCTGCTCGAGCCCGTCGGCGTCGAGGCCGGCGAGCCGGCCCACGACCTGGGACGCTGCGAGCGCGTCGTACCCCTCGATCGGCAGGGCGCCCTCGTCGGCCGACCGAGGTCGCGGCGGACGCAGCGCAGCGTCGTCGGTGACGATGACGACCGGCGAGGCCGGCGAGGGCTCCGGGGCCGTCGCCGACGGGGGCGCCGATGCGGGCGCCGAAGGCGGGGCGGGGGTGCGCGCCTCGGCGAGGCGTCGCTCGATCTCCTGGCGGCCCTTGGCCACGGCGAACTGGCCGATGAACCGGGCGACCCGCACCCGTCCGGTGACGGTCTCGCGCCCCTTGCCCACCAGCGTGGGGATCTGCTCTCGCACGAGCAGCGCCAGGCCGATCGGGGCGTACACCGCAAGGTCGAGGAACTGCTCGAGGGGATCGTTTCGGTCGCTCACGGGACCTCGGCTCACACGCAGTCCGCACACAGCTGGCCGACGGCGTCGGCGAGCTGGCCGGGGTGCTTGACCAGGAAGCAGGACTGGCACACGAACTCGCCCGGCCGACGCGGTTGGATCCGGTCGACGGGGTCGCCACGGTCGTCGGTCTCGACTTCTTCCTCGTCGTCCTCGGGCTCCTCGTCGGCCGCGACCAAGCGGTCCTTCAGGATGGTGTCGAGATCGGCCTCGACGTCGTCGGGATCGATCAGATCCTCGTCGTCGTCCTCCTCTTCGCCGCCGCCGGCCCGCCGCGCCTTGGCCGACTCCTCTCCGAGGTCGTCGGAGGTGTCCTCCTCGGCGAGTTCGGTCTCCTCGTCCAGGCTGAACTCGTCCTCGGTGTCGTCCCCGAGGCCCTCGTCGTCGAGATCCTCCGGTTCGACGTCCTCCTCGATCTCCTCTTCGAAGTCCGGCTCGTCGGCGAAGTCCTCGTCGGCTGCCATGGTCCCCCTTCGTCAACCCGCCCCGTCGCGGCCGGGAATACTAGGCCCCGCCGCCCCGGTTCGGACGCCCAGGAATCGTGACAGCCGTTACAACTCCGCGACGGGTTCGGACGGCCCAGCTCAGGGCTGGAACGACGGCCGGCGGGCCAGGACCTGGTCCGCGTAGCGACGGCCACCGGTGCTCACGCCCACGCGCAGTACGCCGTAGGGACCCTCGAAGTAGCCTGCGAGCGCCCGGACCAGGTCGCCCTGCATCAGATCGATCAGGAAGCGCAGGAACCGAGCCGACATCCGGATGTTGTCCTGCGGGTTGCGGGGATCCAGCCCGGGTTGGCGGATCAGCTCGGTGGCGACCCACGTGGCGGTCGTCGGCAGCAACTGGCCGACGCCGATCGCCCCGGCCCGGCTGACCACGCCGGCGCGCCAACGGGACTCCTGGTAGGCGAGTGCCATGAGCAGGTCGGGTGGTACCCCGAACTCGGCTGCAGCAGCCCGGAACAGGGGCACCAGGGCGAGTTGGGCCGGTCCCCGCACCTCGTCGGGCAGTCGGGGCAGGACCCCCGGCGCTGCCGTCGGTGTCGGCCGGGGCACCGTCGTCGCCACGGTCGTCGGCACGCTCGGTCGGGGCAGGCTGGTGGGGACGGGGGGACGGGGAGCGGTCGTTGGGACGGAGGTGACGGCCGGCAGGGAGCGCAACGGCAGGACGAGGACTTGCCCGGGGACGATCACCGAGGTCGCGCGCAGGCGGTTCGCCCCGACGAGCGCGTTCAGGGTGAGCCCGTAGCGCTGGGAGATCAGCCACAGACTCTCGCCGGGCTGCACGACGTGGGAGGGGCGCGGCGCGGGCGCCGGGACGGCTTGGCGACCCGGCGCGACCCCGGCGAGGAGCGCTGCGCTCACGGCGATGCTGAACAGCCGAGCTCCGGGCACCGATCCCTCGTCGGCCGTTCGGGCGGGAACCTGAGGGTTTCCGGAATCAGCGCCGGCGCTGGGCCAATCGGCGCTCGCCGTCGAGGCGTTCGAGCTCCGGCTCGGCCGAACTGAGGAACGTCATCGCGGCGGCGACCGCTCGGTGCCCGGCCTGCTCGGCGATGAGCCGGTGCATCTCCTGGGCGACCCGCCGGTAGGACGGGTGACCCTGGGGTGCGCTGCGCAGTTCGAGCAGGTGGATCGCCTCGCGGGCGTTGAACTGCATCGAGTACCGGACCCGGTAGGCCATCGACACCGCGTACGGTGCCTGGTCGGGGAACGGTTCGGCCAGGGCGTCGTGGAGGGCAGCGGACCGGCCCATCGCCTCGTCGAAGCGGTGGCGTCCCCCGGCGTCGTCGACGAGTTCCGGGCGCACGTAGCCGTGGCGGGGGGTCAGGCGTTGCCATTCGATGGTCAGCATGCGGTGCCGTTGCAGGTCGCGGAAGGCCCCGTAGTCGCTCAGGACGTCGAACCGGTACCCCACCCGCTCGAAGGCCCGCCCCGGCCGGTGGCGGCGGTTGGTCCGGTCCCCCACGTAGGCCCGCAACAGGGCGACCCGGTCGTCGTGGCCGAGGGACCGCACCCGGTCGAGCACCTGGTGCTCGGGCAGGTGCGTGTGGGCGTAGCAGGCGGCCGCGAGCAACTTGTCCTCGGCGTCGGGATCCCAGTCGACGAGCGTGACCGGTTCGACGGCCTCGGGTGCACTGTCGGGCGGGAACAGCGAGGAGACCAGATCGGCGGTGTCGTCCCGGCACCGGGAGAGGTAGTCGATCCAGGCGCCTCCGCGCTCGGGCAGATCGACCCGCCGCAGGAAGCTGGGGATCACCTTGCGCAGCTCGTGGAGCATGAGCGCGGCGTACTCCTGGGCCTCGGGAAGCGGCAGGGACCGCATGCGCAGCAGCAGGTGCTCGAACGATTGCCCGGAGCCGTAGATACCGACGTTCGAGAGCGCGGCGGCCGGCAGCACCCCCCGCACGGCGTCGAGGGCCTTGGCGCGGGTGGCCTGCCGGTAGACGAAGTCGCTGTCGCCGGTCGTCTTGGGCACGGTGGCGCGCACGTGGTCGGTGACCAGGGCGAGCAGCTCGGAATAGGCGTCGAACTGCCGATCGAGGTCGCCGACGTACCGGGGGCCCAACGGCGAGGACAGCACCTCGGCGTCCCGGTAGTAGCGGTACCGGCCACCGAGCCGGGCGTCGTAGGCGATGTACCGGGTGGACTGCTCGAGGTAACTGGCCAGACGACCCCATTCGAGCACCTTGGTGAGGACGTTCGACGCCTGCTCGCAGGCGAGGTGCACCCCGCCGAGCTGGGCGACGGAATCGTCGCCGTACTCGAAGAACACCCGCTCGTAGAGTTCTTCGGCCCGGCGAAGCCCGACGGTGGCGTCCACGGTGGCGTCGCCGGTGATGTCGAGCTCGCCGACGAACTCGTCGAGGAACAGCCGGCGCAGGCTCTTCGCGCTGCGCGAATACCGGGCGAACAGCGCCCCTTTCACCACCTCGGGCAGGTTGACCAGGGCGAACACCGGGCCGTCGAGCGTGGTGACGTACCGGCGGAGCACGTCGGCCTCGGCGACCGTGAACTGCTCCGGGACGTAGAGGGCCACGGCGGCCCATGCTACGGAGCCAGGCGGGAACGGGCGGGGATGGACGGCTCCCGGGCGGGCGTCCGGATCAGGTTCGGGCGAACGCCGCATGGGCGGCGGTGCGCACGGCCGCGTCGGCCCACACGTCGAGCGCGGTGAGGGCCAGCAGCTTGGCGCCGTCGAGTACCGCCCGGTCGGCGGCGTCCGAGCGGGCGTGCTCGGCGAAGGCCGCGGAATGGATGGGCACACCGGCCGGTGCGACGGCGATCATCGGGTGGATCGACGGCACGAGGTAGCTCACGTTGCCCATGTCCGTGGAGCCGAGCACCGGGTGCGTGAGGCGCGGGTCGAGCACGGTGCGGCCCACCCGGGTGGCGTTCGCCGCCCATGCCGCATCGAGCGGGGCGTTGGCCTTCAGGTCTGCGTAGGCGGTGGGACGGTCACCCCAGCGCAACTCCACCCGGCATCCGGCGGCGTCCGCGCCGGCGCGCAGGCAGGTTTCGACCCGGGCCTTGAGCTCGGCGAGCCGGGCGACGGTGCCCGAGCGGACGTACCAGAACGTCGCGGCCCGTGACGGCACGATGTTCGGTTTGTCGCCGCCGTGGGTGAACACGCCGTGCACCCGCTCGTCCGGGGCGATGTGCTGGCGGAGTGCGGCGACGTTCTGGTAGCCGAGCACGGCTGCGTCGAGCGCGTTCGCGCCCTTCCACGGCGCGGCCGCGGCATGGGCGGACAGCCCGTGGTATGTCGCTTCGAGCTGCTCGATCGCGAGCGTCGTCATCGCAGCGAGATCGCTGTCGGCGGGGTGGACCATCAGGGCAGCGTCGACCTCGCCGAAGGCCCCTCGGTCGGCGAGCACGATCTTGCCGCCCCCGCCCTCCTCGGCCGGTGTGCCCAGGATCCGCACCCGCCCGGCGATCGGGTCGCCCGTCGTGGCCAGCGCACCGAGCGCGAGGCCGGCGCCGAGCCCGGCGGCGGCGATGACGTTGTGCCCGCACGCATGACCGAGTTCGGGCAGGGCGTCGTACTCGAGGAGCACGGCGACGAGCGGACCCGACGAGCCGGCCTCGGCGACGAACGCCGTCGGGACGTCGAGGTGGTGGCGCACCGGGGCGAGCCCGGCGTCGTCGAGCGCTCCGGCCAGCACGTCGTGGGCATGGTGCTCCTCGAAGGCCAGTTCGGGATGGCCGTGCAGGTCGTGCGCGACCTCGACGAGCAGGCCGGCCTGCCGATCGATCGCGGCCGTGACCCAGGCCTTGGCCTCGTCGAGGTGCATGCGAGGGACCCTAGACCCGGCTCACACGACGATCTCGGCGGCGTCGGGCCGGCACACCACGCTCAGGCGCCGGGCGGTGCCGACAGGCCGGCCGTCGATCTCGACGGCGCATCGGGCGCCGAGGTCGAGTTCGCTCGCCCGTACTCGCCGCTCCTCGATGCCGGGGTGCGGGACGTGGCTGCCGGTCGGCAGCCGTCGCCAGGCCTTCCAGGTGTCGCCGAGCCCGAGGTGGGCGACGACCACGTCGAGGCGTCCGTCGTTGGGATGGGCCCGGGGTGCGACGTCCCACCGGCCCCGGAACTGTGCGTTCATCACCGCGACGACCGGGGCACGCCAGAACCGTCGGCGGGCGACGACGTGGGCGACGAACAGGTGCTCGGGCCCGTCGTCGAGGCGGACCACGCCGAGGTCGATCGGCAGCACGGTGCCGCGTCCGTCGGTGAGTCGGGCCGGCTCGCCCCCGCCGCCGACCGTGCGGCACAGGTCGCCGCCGAGCACCCCGACCACGGCAGCGCCCCGGGCGAACGCCTGGGCGAGGGCGGCGTCGTCGTGGACGCGGGGCGCGCCGGTCGGGAGCACGCCGGGTTCGCCCCAGGGTTCCCCCCGGCGGATCACCATGCGGCGCCCTCCGACCGACCGCCGTCGACCGTCCCGCCGTCGACCGTCCCGCCGTCGACCCGGCTGGACGCGACGATCACCCCACGGAACAGCAACTCGACGCCGGCCGCCGCAGCGGCCCGGGTGGCGGGCTCCGGGGCGATCTGGGCGATCTGGCGCAGCAGGTCGACGAGCTGTTTCATGTTGCGCACGAAGTCGCCGCCCGAGAGCTCCTCGGCGTCGACGACGGCGGCGAAGCTCTCCCCCGCCGCCCAGGCGTAGGCGACTGCGACGAAGGTGGGGTCCGGGGCTCGGGTCGGATCGAGGCCGGCGAGCTCCTCCTGGGCGTTGAGGCTCCGGGCGACGGACTCGATCTCGGCGTACCGGCGCCGCACGGTGCCCGACGGGAACCACGCAGCCGGCGGCGGCTCGGGGCTGCGGTGCTCGTAGGTGAAGGCCGACACGAGCGCCGCGAGGCTCGCGGCGTCGAGGCCGTCGAGCAGGCCCTGTTCGAGGCACTCGGCGACGAGCAGATCGCATTCGTGGAACAGGCGGGCCAGCCGCTCCCCCGCTGGCGTGAGCGTCCAGCCCTCGACGTACCGCCAGGCGCCCAGCAGCGCGAGGACCTGCTCGAACCGACGGACCACCGAGCTGCCGCGCGCGTGCACCCGGGCGGTGAGCTCGTCGACCTCGCGAGCGAGACGCTCGGCGGCTGCCGCGGCGCGCAGCCGGTCGGCGAGGTCCGGGTCGGCGAGGACGGGATGATCCTCGAGCTCGTCGTCGACCCCGGCGGAGCGAGGGAACCGGGAGCGAGCGAGCCGGCGGGCCACGTCGCGCTGATCGCCCGCGGCGCGCGGGTCGAACGGGTCGGGGAGCTCGACTCGGCCCACGGCCCGGGGCGGCGCGTCGAAGTCGGCGGCGCCGAGGGTGAGCACGGTGCGCGACGCCGTGACGGCCCGGACCCGCACCCCACGACGGAACGCCACCGAGACGACCGCGGCGCGCCCGGGGCGACGGCCGCGTACGACGTCGATCACGTCGCCGGGGCGCAGTTTGAGCAGCGCGTGTTCGATCGCCTCGGGATCGGTGCGGCCGGCGCGGACCTCGGCGCCCGCGTCGCGCTGCAGCCGGCGGCGTGACCGGTAGTCCTCCAGGTCGCCGAACGGGCTGATCGCTTCGGCGCGCACCTCGGCGAGGAGCTGCGAGCGGCGCTGCAGCCGTTGTTCGAGCCGGACCACCTCGCGGTCGGCCTGGAACTGGGCGAACGATCGGCCGAGCAGGCTTCGGGCCTCCTCGGCCCGGCGGGTGCGCACGAGGTTCGCCGCCATGTTGTAGGTCGGTCGGAACGCCGAGCGCAGCTGGTACTCGCGGCTGAGCGCGAGCGCGGCCACCTGGTCGAAGGTCACGAACGGGTTCCACAGCACGGCGGCGTGGCCCATGTCGTCGATACCCCGGCGGCCGGCCCGGCCGGTGAGCTGGGTGTAGGCGCCGGGGGTGAGGAACTCGTGGTGGTTGCCGGTGAACTTGGTGAGCTTCTCGATGACCACGGTCCGGGCGGGCATGTTGATGCCGACCGCCAGGGTCTCGGTGGCGAACACGACCTTGACGAGCGCCTCGGCGAAGCAGGCCTCGACGGCCTCCTTGAACGGGGGGATCAACCCGGCATGGTGGGCGGCGACCCCGGCCTCGAGCGCGGCGAGGAACCGGCTCTGGCCGAGCACGGCGAGGTCCCGGCTGTCGATTCCGGCGAGGTGCTCGTCGACGATCGCCCGGATCCGGGTCCGCTCGGCCGCCGTCGTGAGCCGCACGCCCGCGTCGAGGCATTGCGCGGCCGCTTCGTCGCACCCGTTGCGGGAGAACAGGAAGTAGATCGCCGGCAGGAGGTCGCGCTCCTCGAGGAGGTCGACGACCTCGAGCCGGCGTGGGGTGTAGACCGGCAGCCGGGCCCGCGGTCGGCCCGGGCGGCCTGGCACCCGGTGGGTCGGCGGGTCGAACCGGCCGCCCTCGGGGTTCGCGCGGCCGTCGACGAGGACCGGCAGGGCGTGGACGCCGGGAACGGAGCGGTCACCGACGAGGTACAGATGGTCGAGGCGGACCGGTCGTCGGTGTTCCACGACCGGCACGGTCGGGCCCCGGACCTCGGTGATCCATGCGGCGAGCTCGGCCGCGTTGGACACCGTCGCCGAGAGGCACACGAGACGGACGTGGGCAGGCAGGTGCAGGATCACCTCCTCCCACACCGGACCGCGGTAGGCGTCCTGCAGGTAGTGGACCTCGTCGAGGACCACGACGTCGAGCCGGTCGAGGCCGCCGTGTCGCGCGTAGACCATGTTCCGCAACACCTCGGTCGTCATGACGACGACGTCGGCGTCACCGTTGATGCTGTTGTCCCCGGTGAGCAACCCGACCCGGTCCGGGCCGTGGACGGCGAGCAGGTCGCGGTACTTCTGGTTGGAGAGCGCCTTGATCGGTGCCGTGTAGAACGCCCGCCGGCCGTGCGCGAGGGCGACGCCCACGGCGTACTCCGCGACGACGGTCTTGCCCGATCCGGTCGGCGCCGCGACGAGCACCGAACTGCCGGCATCGAGGGCGACGATGGCGTCGAGTTGGAATCGGTCGAGCGGGAACCCGTAGCGGGCGAGGAGGTCGTCGCGAACCGTCACGGGATCAGGCGGCCGCCGCGCCCGTCCCGGCCGTACGTCGCTTGCGGGTCAGCAACCAGCCGACGAGGATCGACGCGAAGTAGAACAGCGTCATCGGGAGGGCCAGGGCGAGCAGGCTGAACGGATCGCCCGACGGCGTGATGACGGCCGCGATGACGACGCACAGCACGATCGCCTGACGCCACCAGCGCAGGAGCCGTCCGGGGGTCAGCGCCCGGGCGAGCTGGAGGAACACGAGCAGCACGGGGAACAGGAAACCGATACCGAAGCCGATCATCATGAGGCTGATGAGGTTGATGTAGCGATCCGCCGTGAGATCGACCCGGCTCTTGGCGCCGGCGTAGCCGACGAGGAACTCGACGGCGAACGGCATCGTCAGGTAGGCGATCGTCGCACCGAAGAGGAACAGCACCACCGAGGACAGCACGAACGGGGCGGCGTACCGGCGCTCCTTGGCGTGCAGGCCGGGCACGACGAATCGCCAGATCTGCCACAGCACCACCGGCAGTGCGGCGGCGAGCCCGAAGTATCCGGCGATGCGCAGCCGGGTCGTGAATGCGCCGAGCAGGTCCGTGACCTGGAAGCCGTCGGAGCACTTCCAGTCGGGGTTCTCGGCGCACAGGTCGAAGTACGGGTTGCCGAGGAAGCGCTGCAGCCACGGGTCGTACAGCACGAACATGACGAGGGCGGCCGCGGCCACGGCGAGGGTGCACACCACGATGCGTCGGCGGAGCTCCGCCAGGTGCTCGGTGAGCGTCATCGTGTCGTCGGGGCCCTTGAGGCGACGTGGGCCCGACCGCTCGCGGCGCAGCTTCATGCGGGGGCCCCGGTGCCCGACGACGGCGGTAGGCCGGTCGGTGCGGCGGGTGCCGCCGGCGCCGGGGGCGCAGGCAGCGGCGGCGGGGCGGGCGGCCATTGGCTTCCGGGCAGCGAGATCGCTGCGGGCTCGATCGGCGGACCGGACGGTGCCGGCATCGCCCAGCCCGGCAGCGGCGGTGCTTCGGACGGTTCGGCGCCGGCGGCGTCGGCGCTCGTGGTGTCCGCCGGTTCCGGTGCGGGCACGTACGCCGCCGGCTCGTTCGTGTCGCCCTCGGCCGCCGCCCGGACCGTCTCTGTGAAACCGGTGCGGACGTCGTCCATGGCCTGGCGGAATTCCCGGGTGGGCTCGTCGAGGGTGCTGCGCAGCTCCTGCTGGAACCCGTTCGCCATGCGGCGGACCTCGCCGTACACCCGACCGACCTTGCGCAGCACGTCGGGGAGCTTCTCGGGCCCGAGGACCACCAGGGCGATGACGAGGATGATGATCACCTCGCCACCGGTCACGTTGAACACGGCCGGGAGTCTAGGGATCGGGCCGCGGCCCCACCGAGTGAGCACCGTGAGCGCCGAGGCGCCGTGACGCCGGTCGGGTCGGCAGAATCGGCGGATGCCTCAGCAGCGGCTCCCGTCGTTGATCGACCCCCCGATCGGCTTCGCTCACCGGGGCGCGAGCGCCCACGCCCCGGAGAACACCCTGGAGGCCTTCTCCCTCGCGCTGCGCCTGGGCGCCACCGGGTTGGAGAGCGACGTGTGGCTCACCGCCGACGGTGTGCCGGTGCTGGACCATGACGGTGTGGTCCGCCGGGGGGTACGCCGCCGGCCGATCTCGGAGGTGCCTCGGGCCGAGTTGCCAGCGCACATCCCGACGATGGGCGAGCTGTTCGCCACCTGTGGCGGGAGCTTCGAGCTGTCGCTCGATCTCAAGGATCCTGCGGCGGGCGATGCGGTCCTGGCCGAGGCCCGGGCCGGCCTGCGCAACGGCACCGCCGCGCTGTGGCTCTGTCACCCCGAACTCGACGTCCTGCAGGCGTTGCGACCGACCGATGGCGAGGTCCGGCTGGTCAATTCGACCAAGCTCGCCGCACTGAAAGACGGCCCGGAACGCCGGGCTGCGACGCTGGCCGACCTCGGAATCGACGCCGTCAACCTGCACCACGCGAGCTGGACGGGAGGGCTGACCACGCTGTTCCACCGGTTCGGGCGCTTCGCGTTCGCGTGGGACCTGCAGTTCGAACGCCCCCTGCGCGAGACCCTTCGGATGGGGATCGACGGCGTGTTCGGCGACTGGGTGGACCGGATCGTCGACGCGATGCGGGCCGAGATCGGCGGTTAGTGGGTCCACCGTGCCGACGGGGTGACCGTGCCGACGGACCGCGTCGTCGCTACAGCCACCCGAGGTGCGTGAGGGGCCACACCCGCACGAAGGCCCGCCCGACCACGAGGTCTTCCGGGATCGGTCCGAACACCCGGCTGTCCTGGGAGAAGGGCCGGTTGTCGCCCATGACGAACACGCAACCGTCGGGCACGGTGACCGTCTCGAAGGGACCCGTCGAGAGCTGCAGGTAGGGCTCGACGAGCTGCTGGCCGTTCACGAAGATCTTGCCGTCACGGCCTTCGATCCGGTCGCCGGGGAGCCCGATCACCCGCTTGATGAGGTCCTTGATGTCACTTCCCGCTGCCCACACGTAGGACGGCTTGCAGCGGTTCTGCCCGCTCGCCGGGCGCTCGAACACCACGACGTCGCCGCGGTCGATGTCGTGGAGCCGGTAGCTCATCTTGTTGACGAGCACCCGGTCCCCGGTCTGGAGGGTCGGCACCATCGATTCCGACGGGATGTAGAACGCCGCGAGGAGGAAGGCGCGCACGACGAGCGCGATGGCGAGGGCGCCGGCGATGACCAGCGTCCACTCGCGCAGGGTCTTCAGGGTGGTGCCACCCGAGGAGCGGGAACGGGTTCGAGGGGTGGTCACGTCGGGGTCACAGGCTGGCGATGAGCTTTTCGACCCGCTCGTCACGCGACTTGAACGGGTCCTTGCACAGCACGGTCCGTTGGGCGTGATCGTTGAGCTTCAGGTGCACCCAGTCGACGGTGTAGTCGCGCTTTCGTTCCTTGGCCCGCCGGATGAACTCGCCGCGCAGGCGGGCCCGGGTGGTCTGGGGCGGCGTGTCGATCGCGGTGTCGATGTCCTCGTCGGTGCACATCCGCTCCACCATGCCACGGTGCTCGAGCAGGTAGTAGAGGCCCCGGTTGCGATTCACGTCGTGGTACTGCAGGTCCATCAGGGCCACCTTCGGGTGCCCGAGCGACAGCTCGTTGCGCTCGCGGTACGCCTCGAGGAGCTTGTACTTGATGACCCAGTCGCATTCCCGGTCCAGCTCGAGCGGGTCGCGCTCGATGGTGGTGACGCAGTGCTCCCACATCTCCAACGCCTTGGTCTCCATCGGTCCGAGGCCCCGGCTCTCGGCGTACCGCAGGGCCCGGTCGAGGTACTCGCGCTGGATGTCGAGCGCGGTCACCTCGCGACCGTTGGCGAGGCGCACCGTGCGCCGGCACGTCATGTCGTGGCTGATCTCGCGGATGGCCCGGATCGGGTTCTCGAGGGTCATGTCCCGCAGGACCACCGAGGGGTCCTCGAGCATCCGGAGCAGGATCGACGCTGCGCCCACCTTCAAGAACGCGGCGTACTCGCTCATGTTGGAGTCGCCCACGATGACGTGGAGGCGCCGGTAGCGCTCGGCGTCGGCGTGGGGTTCGTCGCGGGTGTTGATGATCGGGCGGCTGCGGGTGGTGGCCGACGACACCCCCTCCCAGATGTGCTCGGCCCGCTGTGCGATGCAGTACAGCGCCCCACGCGCGGTCTGGAGCACCTTGCCCGCCCCGGCGTAGATCTGGCGGCTCACGAGGAACGGGATCAACACCTCGGCGTAGTGGGCCAGGTCGTCACGACGGCTCGTCAGGTAGTTCTCGTGACACCCGTAGCTGTTGCCGGCCGAGTCGGTGTTGTTCTTGAACAGGTAGATCGTGCCGCGGATCCCCTCCTCGCGCAGGCGTTGCTCGGCGCCGGCGAGCAGCTGCTCGAGGATGCGCTCCCCCGCCTTGTCGTGCACGACGACGTCGTAGATCGAGTCGCATTCGGGCGTGGCGTACTCGGGGTGGGAGCCGACATCGAGGTAGAGCCGGGCTCCGTTGGCGAGGAACACGTTCGAGCTGCGCCCCCACGACACGACACGGCGGAACAGGTACCGGGCCACCTCGTCGGGGCTGAGGCGGCGCTGACCCCGAAGGGTGCAGGTGACGCCGTACTCGTTTTCCAGCCCGAAGATGCGGCGCTCCACGGCGGGCACCGTATCGGTCCCGACCGCAGCGCCGTGCGCATCGACCCGGCGGCGTTCAGCCCAGCAGCGACGCGACCTCGTCGTCGGCGAGACGCTGGAAGCAGCGACGGCCGTTCCCGCGGGCGAGCACCGCGACCTCGAGATCGCCCGGGCTGAGCATGCGTTCCGGTCCCGCGAGCGCAGCGACGGCGACGCCGAGGGCGCGGCCCAGGCCCATGTCGGGCACCCAGGACGCTTCGAGTCGGCTCGCGATGGCCTCGGAATCGCCGCCGAGCACGCTGAAGCGGTTCTCGTCCATGACGGTTCCGTCGTAGAGGATGTGGAACAGCTGGTCGCCTCCGGGCCCGAACCCGGCCTCGGCGACGAGGA
>JBILVB010000010.1:0-44993 GCA_044370695.1 Acidimicrobiales bacterium
TGCTACCCGCAGGCGACCAGCAGCCGGGCCGTCAGCCCGAGGGGTTCAGCCCTTCTTGAGGGTGCTCTGCGGCCAGGAGCCGTCGCGGCCGTCCATGCCGGCGGCCGGGCGCGCAGCGCCGAGCAGCTGCTCGACGATCGGGCCGAGGGCGGACGGGTCCTCGACCGGGGCGTGGGTCGGGCCGCGGTGCCAACCCTCGGCGATCGCCAGGACCTGACCGGAGGCCTCGAACACGCGACCGGTGACGCCGGCCGACTGCTCGGACGCGAGCCACGTCACGATCGGGGCGATCCAGCGGGGCGAGCGCATCTCGCGCTCCTCGTCGGTCTCCGGCGCCGGGCCGAGACCTTCGGTCATCCGGGTGAGCGCGACCGGGGCGACGGCGTTGACGGTGACGCCGTAGCGGACGAGCTCGAGGGCGGCGATGTTGGTGAACGCAGCGATGCCGGCCTTGGCGGCGCCGTAGTTGGTCTGGCCCGGGTTGCCGTAGATGCCCGACACCGACGTGGTGTTGATGATGCGGCCCGACACCGGCTTGCCGTTCTTCGACTGCTCACGCCAGTACGCAGCGGCCCAACGCGCCGGGGCGAACGTGCCCTTCAGGTGGACCTTGATGACGGCGTCCCACTCGGCCTCGGTCATGTTGACGAGCACCCGGTCGCGCAGGATGCCGGCGTTGTTGACCACGACGTGCAGGTCGCCGAAGGTCTCGATCGCCTGGTTGACGAGGCGCTGGGCACCCTCCCAGTCCGACACGTCGTCACCGTTCACGACGGCCTCGCCACCCATGCCCCTGATGTCGGCCACGGTCTGCTCGGCGGGGGACGCGTCGGCGCCGGTGCCGTCGGTGTTGCCACCGAGATCGTTGACGACGACCTTGGCGCCGTGCGACGCCAACATCAGGGCGTGCTCACGACCGATGCCGCGCCCGGCACCGGTGACGATGGCGACTCGACCTTCACACAGACGGCTCATTCGTGCTCCTAGGAACGGGGGACGGCCGGTCATCGTGCCTGCCCGGTGACCGGGGACGCACATCGGCGCCCGCCGGGGGTGGTCGGCCCGCCCGGCCGTAGCCTGCCCGGCCGATGACCGCCGACCTCCTCGTCGTGGGTGCCGGGCCCGCCGGCTGTGCCGCCGCGATCACCGCCGCCCGCCGCGGCCTCGAGGTGGTCGTCGTCGACAAGGCCGCGTTCCCCCGCGACAAGTGCTGCGGCGACGGGTTGACCACGGGCGCTCTGCGCCTGTTGTCCGGCCTCGGATTCGACCCGGCGACGGTGCCGTCGTGGCAGGAGGTGGGCTCGGCGTGGGTGCGGTCCCCCACCGGGTATGCGGTCGAGTTCCCGTTCCCGACCGGGCAGGGTCTGTTCGGTGCGGTGGCGCCCCGGGTGGAGCTCGACGCGTCGCTCGTGGCGCTCGCCCGCCGGGCCGGCGCCACCGTGCACGAGGGCCACGGGCTGGCCGGGATCGTCGACCAGCACACCGATGCGACGACGGTCGACATCGAGGGGATGGGTCCGGTCCGGGCCCGGTGGGTGATCGGCGCCGACGGCATGTGGAGCCCGCTGCGCAAAGCGCTGGGGCTGACGCCCGAGGGGTACCTCGGCGAGTGGCACGCCTTCCGCCAGTACGCCGAGGGCGTCACCGGCGACGGCGCCAACCGGCTGTGGGTGTGGTTCGAGGAGGACCTGCTGCCCGGGTACGCGTGGAGCTTCCCGCTGCCGGGCGGACGGGCCAACGTCGGCTTCGGGGTGCTGCGCGACGGGGTGCGCCGGATCCAGACGATGAAGGCGACCTGGGCCGACCTGCTCGAGCGCCCACACGTGCGGGCCACCCTCGGGCCCGAGGCCCGCCTCGTCGACCGGCACACGGCATGGCCGATCCCGGCCCGGATCGACACGATGACCTCCGGGTCCGGGCGAGCGCTGCTCGTCGGCGACGCCGTCGCCGCCACCGACCCGATGACCGGCGAGGGGATCGGGCAGGCCCTCCTCACCGGCTCGCTCGCGGCCGAGGCCATCGCCGCCGGCGGCACGCCGACTGCGGTGCAGGCGGCGTACCGGGCTGCGCTGGAACGCCACCTCGTGCCGGACCACCGCATGTCGGTGGCGTTGGGCAAGGTGCTGCAGCATCGCCGGGGCACCCGGGCGGCGATCCGGATCGCCGGCGCCACGTCGTGGACGCGGCGCAACTTCGCCCGGTGGCTGTTCGAGGACGAGCCCCGGGCCGCGGCAATCACCCCCGGTCGTTGGCATCGCAACTTCCTGCGCCGCCCCGGCGCCACGTTCGGCTGACCGGGCCGGTCGGCGCGGTGCGGCTCGGTACCATGCCGCCGTGCGCACGGCCCTCACCGACCTTCTGGAGATCGAGCACCCGGTGATGCTGGCCGGGATGGGCGGCGTGTCCTACCACCGCCTCGTCGCCGCCGTGTCCGAGGCCGGTGGCATCGGCACGTTCGGGGCCTCGACGATGTCGGTCCCGCAGATGGCCGCCGAGATCGCCGCCGCGCAGGCGCTCACGGCCAAGCCGATCGGCGTGGACCTGCTGACCGCCGTCCCGGGGCTGGTCGAATCGGCCATCGACACGGTGATCGCCGGCGAGGTGCGGCTGTACGTGGCCGGCCTCGGCGTACCGCGCGAGGTCGTCGACCGCCTCCACGACCACAACATCATCGTCGGGTCGATGTGCGGAAAGGTCCGCCACGCCGTGGCTGCCGTTGCCTCCGGGTGCGACCTGGTGATCGCCCAGGGCACCGAGGCCGGTGGCCACACCGGCACGGTGGCGACGATGGCCCTGGTGCCCCAGGTCGTCGACGCCGTCGGTGGCGCGGTGCCCGTGGTCGCCGCCGGTGGGCTCTTCGACGGCCGGGGTCTGGCGGCGGCGCTGAGCCTCGGCGCCGACGGGATCTGGGTGGGCACCCGGTTCATCGCCACCCCCGAGGCCCGCACGGTGGCCGGCTACAAGGACACGCTGCTGTCGCTGCGCGAGGACGACACGGTGGTGTCGCGCGCGTACACCGGCAAGACCTGCCGGGTCGTGCGTACCGACTGGACCGCGCACTTCGACGCCCACCCCGAGGAGCTCCGGCCGTTCCCGGCCCAAGGCACCGTCGCCTACAAGGCCGGCGTCAACCACATCGCTGCGCCCGACGGCTTCGACGGCGACGTCCGCCGCGAGTTCATGCCCTGCGGCCAGGGGGTCGGCGCCATCGACGAACTCGTGCCCGCAGGGGATCTGGTGCGCCGCTTCGTCGCCGAGGCCGAAGCCGTGATCGACCGGGTGGCCGGCCTTCGCCGCTGAGAACGTCACCCGTCCTACGATCGGGCGGTGACCCCCCTCGCCACCGCCGCGCTGGCCCATGCCGAGCACACCTGGGACGCAGAGATCGTCCCCGTGCTGCACGACTACATCGCCATCCCGAACGTGTCGGTCGCCTTCGACGCCGACTGGGCCGCGCACGGCCACATGGACGCCGCCGTCGAGCTGATCGCGGGCTGGTGCCGGGCCCGCCGGTTGCCCGGAGCGACCGTCGAGGTGCACCGCCTGCCCGGCCGCACGCCGGTCGTCCTGGTCGAGATCCCCCCGACCGGGGGCGGCTCGGCCACCGACACCGTGCTGCTCTACGGGCACCTCGACAAACAGCCCGAGATGACCGGCTGGCGCGAGGGTCTCGGCCCGTGGACCCCAGTGCTCGACGGCGACCGGCTCTACGGCCGCGGTGGCGCCGACGACGGGTACGCCGCGTTCGCCTCGCTGACCGCCGTCGAGGCGGTCCGGGCCGCCGGTGGTGCCCACACCCGCTGCGTCGTGCTGATCGAGGCCTCCGAGGAGTCCGGTAGCCCCGACCTGCCCGCCTACGTGGAACACCTCGCCGGCCGGATCGGCACGCCGAGCCTCGTGCTGTGCCTCGACTCGGGCTGCGTCGACTACGACCACCTGTGGGTCACCACCTCGCTGCGGGGCCTCGTCAGCGTCGTCGTCACCGCCGAGGTCCTCACCGAGGGGGTCCACTCCGGCGTGGCGTCCGGCATCGTGTCGTCGTCGTTCCGGGTGCTGCGCCGAATCCTCGACCGGGTCGAGGATTCGGCCACCGGCGCCGTGCTGCTGCCCGAGTTCCACGTCGAGATCCCAGCCGACCGCCTGGAGCAGATCCGGGCCACCGCCGCCACGCTCGCCCACAGCCCGGCCGAGGAGCTCCCCCTCGTCGCCGGCATGCGCCCCACCACCGCCGACCGGGTCGAGCAGATCCTGCGCAGCACCTGGCGCCCGACGCTGTCGGTCATCGGCGCAGCGGGCCTGCCCCCGGTCGAGCGGTCGGGCAACGTGCTGCGGCCGTCGACCTCGTTGAAGCTGTCGCTCCGGCTGCCACCCACCGCGGATGCCGACCGGGCCCGCGCCGCGCTGGTCGCCGCGCTCACCACCGATCCGCCCGACGGCGCCCGGATCACCGTCACCGGCGGCGAGGCCGGCGCCGGCTGGAACGCGCCGACCTTCGCGCCCTGGCTGTCCGCCGCGCTCGACGACGCCTCCCGCGCCGTGTTCGGCCGGCCGGCCCGGATGATGGGCGAGGGCGGATCGATCCCGTTCATGGGGATGCTCGGCGAGCGGTTCCCCGACGCCCAGTTCGTGATCACCGGGGTGCTCGGACCCGACACCAACGCCCACGGTCCCAACGAGTACCTCCACGTGCCGACCGGCCGCCGGCTCACCGCGGCCCTCGCGCTGCTGCTCGACGCGCACGCGCGGCGCTGAGCGTGCTCGACCTGCTGCGGCGCAACCGCGACGTCCGCCTGCTGTTCCTCGCCGTCCTCGTCAACTACTGCGGCGACTGGTTCGCCACCGTCGCCGTCCTCGGCGACATCGGCGACCTCACCGGGGACTCGGCTCTCGCCGCCGGCGGGGTCTTCGTGGCCCAGAGCCTGCCGTCGCTGCTGCTGGGCCCGGTGGCCGGTCCGGTCGCCGACCGGTTCGACCGGCGGAGGATCCTGCTCGTGGTGTCGCTGCTGCAGGTCGTCGCCGCGCTCGGGTTCCTCGGGATCGGCGACGGGCGGGTGTGGGTGGCCTACGTGGTCCTCGCCGCGATCGCCGGGCTGGCGTCGTTCTTCGGGCCGGCGTCGTCGGCGTCGCTGCCCAACCTCGTCGACCCCGACGACCTGCCGACGGCGTCGACGATGTTCGGCGCCACGTGGGGGGCGATGCTGGCCGTCGGCGCCTCGCTCGGCGCAGTGTTCAGCGCCGCGTTCGGCCGCGACGCCGCCTACGTGGCCGATGCCGTCAGCTTCCTGATTGCCGCAGCCCTGGTCGCCGGAATCCGCCGGCCCACCCGGTCGGCGACGGCGCCAGGCGCCGCCCGGGTGCCGATGCGCCCGGTCGCCGACACCCGGGAGGCCGTCGGGATCGCGCGGCGCGACCCGGCGTTGCTTGCACTGCTGTGCTCCAAGGCCGGCTTCGGCCTCGCCAGCGGAATGGTGGGCCTGCTCGCCGTGCTCGCCGAGGTGCGCTTCGACTCGGGGGACCTCGGCATCGGGCTCCTGCTCGCCGCCCGCGGGGTGGGGGTGGTGGTCGGCCCGCTGCTGGCCAAGCGCTACGCCCGGCCCGACGTCCCTGCGATCCTGCGGGTCTGCGCCCTCAGCTGCTTGCTGTACGGCACCGTGTACCTGGGCGTGGCCGCTGCCCCGCTCCTGGTCTTGGCCGCCGCCGGCGTCTTCGTCGCCCACCTCGGCGGCGGCGTCCAGTGGACGCTGTCGACCTACGGCCTCCAGGTCGTCGCCCCCGACCACGCCCGGGGCCGGATCATGGCGGCGGACTTCTCGCTGGTCAGCGGGTCGATGACCGTCAGCTACCTCGCCGCCGGGGGCCTCGAGGCGCTCGTCGGGCCCGGCGGGGCGATGGCGGCGTTGTGCGCCGTGGCGCTCGCCTGGGGCGTGCTGTACCTCCGGCTCACCGCGACCTTGCGCGGCCGGGCCCCGGCGGCCTGACGCCACCGGGGCCCGGGATGCCCAGGCGATTCGAGACGGCCGATCAGACGTCGTCGACGATCGAGCGCAGTTCCTCGATGGCCTTGACCGGATCCGGGCCGACCGGGTTGACCGACAGGATCGTGACCCCGGCCTCCTTGTAGGCGCCGATGCGCTCCTTGATGAGCGAGCGGGGCCCGACGAGGTTGCCGAGGGCGAGCATCTCGCGCGGCACCTTGGCCTCGGCCTCCTTCTTCTTGCCGTCGAGGTACAGGTCCTGGATCTCGATGGCCTCGGCCTCGTAGCCGTACTTCTTGGCGATCGTGTTGTAGAAGTTCTTGTCCCGGGCGCCCATGCCACCGACGTACAGCGCCGTCGACGGGCGGCCGAGGTCGAGGATCTTGTCGGCCTTCTCCCCCACCAGGTCCTCGCCGATCGCGAGCATGCCGCCGGCGGAGATCTCGAGCTTGGGCAGCTCCGCGCTGCGCTTGGACAGACCGCGCTTGAGGTCGTCACCCCACACCTCCTGGAACTTGTCCGGGAGGAAGAACACCGGCAGCCAGCCGTCGGCCACCTCGGCGGTGGCGGCCACCGACTGGCCCATGAGCGACGCCCACCAGATCGGGATGTCGGACCGCACGGGGTGGTTGATGATCTTCAACGGCTTGCCGAGCCCGGTGCCCTGGCCGGCCGGCAGCGGCACCTGCACGGTCTTGCCCTGGTAGTTGAGCGGCTGCTCGCGCTTCCAGACCATGCGGCAGACGTCGATGTACTCCTTGATGCGCTGCATCGGCTTCTCGTACGGCACCCCGTGGAAGCCCTCGACCACCTGCGGGCCCGAGGCACCCAGGCCGAGGATGAACCGGCCGTTGGAGACGTAGTCGCAGCCGGCCGCCGTCATCGCCATGAGCGCAGCCGTGCGGCTGTAGACGTTGACGATGCCGGTGCCGATGTGCACGCGCTCGGTCTTGGCGGCCAGGTAGCCCACCTGGCTGAAGGCGTCGAAGCTGTAGGCCTCGGCGATCCACACGACGTCGATGCCGGCCTTCTCCAGGTCGACGACACGCTGCACGGCCTCGTGGAAGCCGCCGGCGTAGTTGATGTTCATGCTCAGGCGCATGCCGAACCCCCCGTGGTGGCGAACGCCGGCACGCTACGCGCCCGGCCCGGCGGGGCGCGAACCCGGCCGGGCCGGCCGTAGCGTGACGGCATGGCCGGCTCCCCGCTCCGTACCGTCGCCGAGGTCGCAGCGACGATCGACCATGCGCTGCTGCGCCCCGAGCTCACCGTCGACGCCGTGCGGGCCGGCTGCGCCGTCGCCGCCCGGTACGCGGTGGCGTCGGTGTGCTGCAAGCCCGCCGACGTCGCGCTGTGTCGGTCGCTGCTCGGCGGCACCGGGGTCGCAGTGGGCACCGTGGTCGGGTTCCCGCACGGCTCGAGCCTCGGGTCCGTGAAGCGGTTCGAGACCGAGCGGGCCCTCGACGACGGCGCCACCGAGATCGACGTGGTGCTCAACGTCGGCCGGTTGCGCTCCGGCGACGACGCCTGGGTGGCCGACGAACTGGCCGGTGTGGTCGAGGCGTGCCGAGATCGCGGGGTCGTGAAGGTGATCCTCGAGTGCGCGCTGCTGACCGACGACGAGAAGGTGCGGGCGTGCGGGTTGGCCGTCGCCGCCGGCGCCGAGTACGTGAAGACCTCCACCGGGTACGCCGCCCACGGGGCCACGCTCGACGACGTGCGCCTGCTGCGGGCGTCGGTGCCGGCCGCAGTCAAGGTGAAGGCAGCCGGCGGTATCTCGACGCTCGAGACGCTGCTGGCCATGCTCGACGCCGGCGCCGACCGGGTCGGCTGCTCCGCGACGGCCGCGCTGCTCGACGAGCTGGCCGCCCGGCACGGCGCGGCGCGTTAGGCCGGGTCCCGGGGCAGGCCGAGGACGCGCTCGCCGAGGATGTTGCGCTGCACCTCGGACGTGCCGCCGCCGATGGTGAGCGCGCGGCTGAACATCGCACCCCAGTGCCACGTACCCCACTCGTTGTCCACGCAACCACCGGGCGGCGCCCAGTCCGTGGTGAGCGCGTCGAGGCCGGCGGTGGCGGCGGCCAGGTCGAACACGTGCTGGCCGTGCTCGTCGGCGAGCGCCTTGCGCACGCTCACCTCGGGGCCCGGTTCCATGCCCTTGATCGCGGCGGTCACGATGCGGTGACCCAACAGCCGCAAGGTCTCTGCCTCGATTGCGACCCGGGCCACCTGCTGGCGCAGCAGCGGGTCGGCCAGCGGACCACCGGCGTGCACCACGTCGAGCACCTCGGCCGACGTCGGCCCCATCGACCACAGCACCCCACCGGTCGACAGCGACACCCGCTCGTTGGCGAGCGTCAGCACGGCGAGGCGCCAGCCCTCCCCCGGTCGACCGATCAGGTGGTCGGCCGGGATGCGCACGTCGTCGAAGAACACCTCGTTGAAGTGGTGCCCGCCCGACATCTCCACGATCGGGCGGATCGTGATCCCGGGGGTGTCCATCGGCAGCACGAAGTAGGAGATGCCCTTGTGCTTGGCCGCGCCGGGATCGGTGCGGGCGAGCAGGATCCCGTAGTCGCTGTGGTCGGCGTAGCTCGACCAGATCTTCGAGCCCTCGATCACCCAGGTGTCGCCGTCGAGGGTGGCGCGGGTGCGCAGGTTGGCGAGGTCGCTGCCCGCCTCGGGCTCGCTGAACAGCTGGCACCAGAACGTGCGACCGGTCAGGCAGTCGGCGAGCCAGCGCTCGTGCTGGGCCGGCGTGCCCGCGGCGTAGATCACCGGTGCGGCCCAACCGATCCCGATCGGGTTGTCGGGCCGGCGCACGCCGGCGCGGGCAAGCTCGTCGTCGATCACGAGCTGCCGTTCGGGGTCGGCGCCGACACCCCACGGGGCCGGCCAGTGCGGCACCACGTAGCCGGCATCGAGGAGGTCCTGCGCCGAGGGATCCGGGTGGGCGGCCAGCCACGCCCGCACGGCGAGGCGGCGGGGGTCGTCGTCGGGGGGCAGCGAGACGTCCATGGCAGCGAGGTTACGTTCGGACCCATGTCCAGCGACGACGTGCTCGATCTCGACGCCACCGCCCAGGCCGATCTCGTCCGCCGGGGCGAGCTGTCCGCCTCCGACCTCGAGTCGCAGGCCCGTGCCCGGCTGGCCGAACGCAATCCCGCCCTCAACGCCGTCATCCACGTGCTCGCACCCCGCCCTGCCCGGCCGGGTCCGTTCCACGGCGTGCCGATGGTGCTCAAGGACCTCGGCGCGCCGCTCGCAGGCGCACCCCACCACATGGGCAACCGGCTGCTCAAGGCGTTGGGGCACCGGGCCCCGCGCACGTCGTATCTCACCGAGTCCTTCCTGCACGCCGGGTTCTCGGTGATCGGTCGCACCAACACCCCCGAGTTCGGCTCCGTGCCGACCACGGAGCCGCTGGCGTACGGCCCGACGCACAATCCGTGGGATCTCGGTCGCTCGCCGGGCGGGTCCTCGGGCGGGTCGGCCGCCGCAGTGGCCGCCGGGATCGTGGCCGTCGGCCACGCCAACGATGGCGGCGGCTCGATCCGCATCCCGGCGGCGTGCTGCGGCCTGGTCGGTCTCAAGCCGTCGCGGGGCCGGATCTCGGCGGGTCCCGACTCCTCGGGTGGATGGGCGGGCCTGTCGAGCGACGGGGTGGTCACCCGGTCGGTGCGTGACACCGCGGCGATCCTCGACGCCATCGCCGGGCGCCGCCCCGGGGACCCGTACTCGGCGGCACCCCCGTCGCAGCCGTTCGGCGCCGAGGTCGGGCTCGAGGCCGCGCCGGTGCGGATCGGGGTGTGCACCGGCCTGCCGGGGCTCGCCGTGGACCCCGAGGTGGCCGCTGCCGTGGTGGCGACGGGACGGGCCCTCGAGGCCGCCGGGCATGCCGTCGACCTGGCCCACCCGACGCCGCTGGCCGACGAGCGGGACGCGATGGGTCGATGGCTCGGCATCGTCGTCGCCGCAGCGTCGGCGGCCGACCTCGACGCCATCGCGGCGCTGGCCGGCCGGCCGCTCACCGTGGACGACGTCGAGCCGGGCAACTGGCGCGGCGCCGAGGCCGGACGCTCGCTGTCGGCCACCGCGTATCTGGCGGCGCTGAGCGAACTGAACGGCTACGTGCGCCGCATGGCGGCGTGGTGGGAGTCGTACGACGTCCTGGTGACGCCGACGATGCCGCACGCGGCGCCGCCGTTGGGCTGGTACGAGGGCGACGGCACCCGCCACAGCGCCCGCGACCGGATCCGGGCCGCGGTCGCGTTCACCGGGCCGTTCAACATCACCGGGCAGCCGGCGATCTCGCTGCCCACCGGCGCCACGGCGGCCGGGCTCCCGATCGGGGTGCAACTCGTCGGCCCGGCCGACGGCGAGGCGATGCTGCTGCGGTTGGCCGGGCTGCTGGAGCAGGCGTTGCCCTGGGCCGGACGGCGTCCGCCTCGCTGAGGGGTGCTGGTGCCGGTGCCAGTACGAGGTGCGGGTGCACGGACTTGACGGTTTCTTGAGCTGGTGTTCGTACACACGTTCTGCGAACATGTGTACGAAAGGGGCATGCCCGTCACCCTCACCGCCCGCCTCTCGCCGGTCGCCTTGGTCGCAGCCGTCGAGGGCGGAGGCAGCCCGGCCGAGCGGCTCGCCGCCCTGCGGCGGCTGCGCGGCTGGCTCGATGCCCAGGAGGCGGTCCTCGCCCGCGAGGTGATGGCCGGCTCGGCCTTCGGCGAGGGAGCGATCGCCGAAGCCAGCCGGTCGGGTCTGCGCCAGGCCGAGCGGGTGGTGGCGAGAGCCGAGGTGCTCGAGCAGCTGCCGGTGTTGGCCGAGTCGCTCGCCGTCGGCGCCATCACCGCCGCCCATGTCGATCACGTGGTCGGCGCCCTGCGCACGCTCGAACCCGACGAGCAGCGCACCTTCCTCGACGGCCTGCCCCCACTCGCCGCCAGCGCCGAGCACACCCCGGCCGACCGGTTCGCCTGCGCCGTGTCGGCCGCGGTGGCGCAGGCTCGGCGCACCACGGAGACCGAGCGGCTCGCCCGCCAGGTACGCGACAACCGGCTGTCGCTGCGCCAGGACGCCCTCACCCTCCAATGGCGGCTCAGCGCCGTACTCGATGCCGCCACCGGTGCCCGCCTGCACGAGCTCGTCGAACGGGCCGCGAGCCGGATCGAACCCGGCGATCTCACCCCGAGCGACCCGATCGAGCGGGCCTCGTGGCGGCGGGCCGCTGCGCTGGTCCAGCTCGTCGAGCACGGCAGCGCCGACCGGCCCGTCGTCGTGGCCGACCACCGGGGCCCGACCGTCGTCCACGACTGGGGTGCCGCCAACGGGATCCCCCCGTCGCTCACGGAGTGGCTGGTCGCGTATGCCAACCCGATGGTGATCGAGATCCGGCCCGATGGCACGCCGTCGAGCTCGCAGCGGCTCGACTGGGGGCGGGAGCGCCGGCACGCCACGGCCGCCCAACGCAGAGCGCTACGGGCGCTCCATCCCGGCTGCGCGGTGCCGGGCTGCACCGTGCCGTTCCACCGGTGCGATGCCCACCACGTCATCGAATGGCTCGTCGGGGGCCGCACCGATCTCGACAACCTGTTGCCCTTGTGCGCCCACCATCACACCCTCGCTCACGCCGAGGGCTGGCGGCTCACCCTCACCCCCGACCGCACGCTCACGATCGCCTACCCCGACGGGCGCTGCACGAGCACCGGCCCGCCCGCCCGGCTCGCCGCCTGAGCGGCGCCTGGCAGGATCGGGCCATGGAACAGCTCGAGGGCAAGGTCGCCGTCATCACCGGCGCAGGCAGCGGCATCGGCAAGGCGGTGGCCACGGCCTGTGCCGAGGCCGGGATGAAGGTCGTGCTGGCCGACATCCAGACCGATGCGCTCGACGCTGCGGTCGCCTCGTTGGCCGACGCCGGCCACGAGGTGGCAGGCGTGCGCACCGACGTCTCGAAGGAGGCCGAGGTGATCGCCCTGCGCGAGGCCGCGCTGGCCCGCTACGGCGCCGTGCACCTGGTCCACAACAACGCCGGCGTCGTGTCCGCCGGGCCGATCGAGGCGCTCGACCAGGCCACGTGGGACTGGGTGCTCGGGGTCGACCTGTGGAGCGTGATCTACGGGATCCGGGCCTTCGTGCCGGTGTTCACCGCCCAGGGCGAGGGCCACGTGGTGAACACCGCGTCCACCGCCGGGCTCGCGTCGTCGGCCGGGATCGCCCCCTACAACGTGGCCAAGTTCGGCGTGGTCGCCGCCTCGGAAACCCTGGCCCTCGAGCTGCAGCAGGCCGGCTCTGCGGTCGGGTGCTCGGTGCTGTGCCCCGGGGCGGTGAACACCCAGATCGTCTACGCCGCTCGCAACCGCCCCGCCGAGGTCGCCGCCTCGCACACGAGCACCGCCGTGGAAGACCGTTTCGTGGCCAATGCCGGGGCGCTGCTGGCCAACCGAGGCAAGGATCCGGCCGAGGTGGCCGCCATGGTGCTCGACGCCGTGCGCACCAAGCGGTTCTGGATCATCACCCACGCCGGCTGGTTCGACGTCCTCGAGGCCCGGGTGGCCGCCATGCGCGAGGGCCGCCTCCACACCGGCTTCGGCGGCTGAGCCCGGCTCAGCCCGGCGGGAGCACCGGCTCGTCGCTGGTCGTGCCGGTCGCGTAGAGCGCCGCGATGGTGGCCTCGTCGAAGCCGGCCTCGCGCAGCACCTCGCGGTTGTGCTCGGCGAACAGCGGGGCGGGGCGGCGCAACCGGGCCGGGGTGCGCTCGAACCGCCACGGCCAGGTGGTCGCCGGGTAGGCGCCGACCACCGGGTACAGCATCGTCTCGTAGACACCCCGGGCGTGGATGTGGGGATCGGGCAGGATCTGCCAGTTCGCCAGCACCGGGCCGGCGGGCACGCCGAGGCGTTGCAGCGCATGGGCCACCTCGTACTGCTCCCGGCCCGCGGTCCACGCCGAGATCGCGGCGTCGAGCTCGTCGTGGCGGGCCTGCCGGCCGGCCAGCGACGCCAGCTCGGGGTCGCTGGCCAGATCGGCCCGGCCGATCAGCTCGGCCACCCGGGTCCACTCCTCGCCCGAGCGCACGGTGAGCGCCACCCAGTTGTCGGTGCCGATGCAGCGGTACACGCCCTGGGGCGCCACCCCGGGATCACGGTTGCCCTGCGGGGCGCGCACCTCGCCGGTGCGCTGGTACGACACCAGCGCGTCGGCGCAATACGTCACCCCGGCCTCGTTGAGCGCCATCTCGACCCACTGGCCCTCGCCGGTGCGATCCCGGTGGCGCAGCGCCGCCAGCACGGCCAGCGCCCCGTAGTTGGCCGACACCGGATCGGCGTAGAACAGCGTCGTGCGCGACAGCTCACCGTCGGGATAGCCGGTGAGCGACGTGAGCGAGCTGGTCGTCTCGATGTTGGCGCCGTAAGCCACCCAGTCGCGGTGCGGACCGTCGGCGCCGTAACCCGACATCGACACCAGGATGATCGACGGGTTCACCGCCTTGAGGTCCTCGTAGCCCAGACCGAGGTTCGGCATCACCCGGGCGCTGTTGTTCTCGATCACCACGTCGGCGTGGCGGACGAGCTCCAGGAACGCCGCCCGCCCGTCGGGCTTGGACAGGTCGAGGCACACGCCCCGCTTGTTGCGGTTCATCTCGGCGAAGTACATCGAGCGGTGGTGACCCTGGCGCTGCAGGTCCTGGAACGGCCCCACCCACACGAGCGCCCGGGTCGCCGGGCGGGTGGCCCATTCGACCTTGACGGAGTCGGCCCCGAGGTCGGCCAGGAACCGGCCGGCCACCGGACCGGCCCAGTTGGTGGTCACCTCGACCACCCGTAGCCCGGCCAGCGGCAACTCGCCCGAGCTCGCACCGGAGACCGACCCCGCAGCAGACGATGCCGCAGCTCCACGCGCCGGCCACGGCCCGGCTCCAGCGCCCGACCCCAGCGCCGGCGCCCGCCCGCGCCGGCCCGACGGGCTGGCGGTGAACCGGTACGGCTGACCCGGATACGCGATGTCCTCGTGCTCCCACCAGTCGCGCGCCGCCAGCTGCTCGTCGGCCAGGACCCCGGCCGAGTCGAGCACCGGCGTCACCGCGATCCGCAGCAGCTGGCCGAGCTCCACGACCTCGGCCACCGTGCGCGTCACCGCCCACTGCGCCACCGCCTCGAAGATCCGCGGGATGTTCGCATGCCACGTCGGGATGTCCCGGGTGAGCTGCTCGTCGCCGAGGTCGGGCCGCTCGATCATCACGAACAGCTCGTCTTTGGGGACGATCCGCATCACGTACACCCAGCCGTCGCTGCAGCGGATCAGGTCGCCGGGTTGGCGGGTGAGCAGCTGCCCGCACGCCGCCCACGACGTCACCAGCCACGAATGGGCGACGAGCGTCGCCTCGAGCTCGCTGACCTCGACCCGCTGGCCGACCCCGTCACGCTCCCGGGCCCGCAGCCCCACCAGGGCGGCCAGGGCGCAGTGCACCCCGGCGTGGAACTGGGCCTGCGGACCGGGCAACCAGATCGGCTCTCGTTCCGGCCGGCCGGTGAAGTACTGGTAGCCGCCCATCGACCACACGACGAGGTCGCTGGCCGCCCACGAGGCGTAGGGCCCGGTGCGCCCGAACGGCGACACGTCGACCACCACCGTCGCCGCCGTGGCACCGGCCGACACGGCCGCCGCCCACGGCGACGTGCCGTCGGTGAGCACCACGTCGGCCCCGGCCGCCCACGCCGACGCTTCGGCCTCGGCACCGGGCACCACCGACCGCTTCCCGCCGGCCAGGTACCCCCACAACCCGTGGTCGCGCAGCGGGGTACCGCCGGCCGGTTCGAGCACCACGACGTCGGCGCCGAGATCGGCGAGCAGCTTCCCGGCGAACCCGCCCGACACCGACGACGCCACCTCGACGACGGTGATCCCCTCGAGCGCTCCTGCTGACGACGACACCGGACCGCTCACCGCTGCCGGAACACGGGTTTGCGCTTCTCCAGGAACGAGGTGATGCCCTCCTGGCCGTCGGCGGTCGTGGCACCGGCCGACATCAGCTCGATCGCGTACTCGTAGGCCTTGGCCTGGTCGAGGTCGACCTGGGCGTAGTACCCGTGCTTGCCCATCCCCTTCGACAGCGCCGAACCGCGGGTGGCCCGCCGGATCAGGTCGTCGGCGGCGGCGTCGAGCTCGTCGGCGGGTACCACCCGGTTCACCAGGCCCCAGTCGGCCGCAGTGTGGGCGTCGATCGGGTCGCCCGTCATCGCCATCTCGAGGGCCCGCTTGCGGCCCACGTTGCGGGCCACGGCCACCATCGGCGTGTGGCAGAACAGCCCGCCCTTGCCACCGGGCACCGCGAACGCCGCCTCCTGCGACGCCACGGCGAGATCGCAGGTGGCCACCAGCTGGCAGCCGGCCGCAGTGGCCAGCGCGTGCACCTTGGCCAGCACCGGCTGCGGGATCGCCTGGATCGTGTCCATCATCTCGGTGCACAGGCGGAACAGCCGCCGGATGGCGCCGAGGTCGGCGCCGGCCATGTCGGCGAAGTTGTGACCGGCGGAGAACACCGGACCGTTCGCGGCCAGCACCACCCCTCGGGCGTCGCTGTCGCCCACTGCGGCGAACGCGTCGCGCAGTTCGGTCATGACCTCGGTCGACAGGGCGTTGCGTTTCTCGGGCCGGTTCAGCGTGATCGTGGTGATCGGGCCGTCGGCCTGCACGAGCAGGTGCTGGTACATGCGCGCAGTCTGGCACCCGCTGCCAGGATCACCAGCCATGCGCGCCGCCCGCTACGACCGCTTCGCCGGACCGATCGCCGTCGTCGAGGTCCCCGACCCGATCCCCGGGCCGGGCGAGGTGGTGGTCGACGTGCTCGCAGCCGGCCTGTGCCGCAGCGACTACCACGGCTGGCACGGCACCGATCCCGACATCGTGTGCCCCCACGTCGGCGGCCACGAGTTCGTCGGCCGGGTCGTCGCGCTCGGTGACGGTGTCACCCGGCTCGCACCCGGCCAGCGCATCGTGGTGCCGTTCGTGTGCGGCTGCGGCGCCTGCGAACCGTGCCGGGCCGGCCAGCACCAGGTGTGCCGCCGCCAGGAGCAGCCCGGCTTCACGCGGTGGGGTGCCTTCGCCGAGCGGACCACGATCCCGTACGCGGACCTCAACGCCGTCGTGGTGCCCGACACCGTCGCCGACGAGGCCGCGGCGCTCGCCGGGTGCCGGGTGTCGACCGCGTACCGGGGTGTGGTCGAGCGCGGCCGGCTGCAGGCCGGCGAGACCCTCGCCGTGCACGGCTGCGGTGGGGTCGGCCTCGCCGTCATCGGACTCGGGCGAGCGCTCGGGGCCCGGGTGATCGCCGTCGACCCGTCCCCCGAGGCGCTGGCGCTGGCCCGCCGGGCCGGCGCCGACGAGACGATCAGCCCGATGAACTCGACCAGCCCGATGAACCCGACCAGCCCGATGAACTCGACCAGCCCGACCGGCGTCGACGGACCGAGCCGGACGGCGGCAGCCGTCCATGACCTCGGCGGCGCCCACGTGTCGGTCGACTGCGTCGGCCACCCCGACGTGGCGAACGCGTCGATCCTCGGCCTGCGCCCGCTCGGCCGTCACGTCCAGATCGGGCTGTTCCCCGCAGCGACCGCCGAGCTGGCGATCGCCCGGGTGATCCGCGACGAACTCGAGATCCTCGGCGTGCACGGCCTGTCGGCGTCCCGCCTGCCCCAGGTGCTCGAGCTGATCGCAGCGGGTCGGCTCGACCCGACCGCGGCGGTCACCCGCCGGATCGGCCTCGGGGACCTGCCGGAGGCGTTGCCGGCGATGGGGCGGTTCGCATCGCCGGGGGTGACGGTGCTGCGGCCCCGCTGAGGGGGCGCAGGTCGCACCACCACGACAGCACGACCGCGGCCCCGGCCGACACTGCGAGCACCAGCGTGGTGGACGTGGCGTCGAGCAGCGGGCCGAACACCGGGCCGCACAGCGACACCGTCCCCCCGAAGCTCATGAACCACAACGACATCACCCGCCCGCGGACCGCGTCGTCGAGACGCTGCTGGAAGATCGTGAGCATCGAGGTGGTCGTGCCGAAGTACCACATGCCGAGCGCGAACCACAGCGGGAACTGGACCCCGACGACCGGGAACGCGGCGATCGCCGCCATCGTCACCCCGAACCCGGCCAGGCCCAGGCGGACCAGGCCCATCCGGTCGTGGTTGGCCAGCACCGACCCGACGGCCAGGCTGCCGACGAGCGCGCCGGCACCGAACACCGAGTAGAGCAGGCCGACCGGGCCCTCCGAGGCGAACGACAGGTGCCGACGCACCAGGCTGGCCCACAGCGAGATGAACGGCAGGCACAGCAGCGAGAACACCGTCATCGTGGCCAGGATGCGCCGCAGGACCGGATCGGCCCGGGCGTAGCGGATCCCGACCGACAGGTTGCGCCCCGGCGAGGCGGCCCGCGACACGGCGGGTAGGCGGATCGCCGACAGCGCGGCGACGACGAACAGGAACGTGACCGCGTTGGCCACGTAGAGCCAGCCGGCGCCGACGAGCGGGTAGAGCAAGCCGCCGAGCGCGGGGCCGACGATGCGTGAGCCGTTGATCGCGGCGGAGTTGAGCGCGATGGCACCGGGCAGGTCCCGCGACCCGACCAGGCCGGGCAGCACGGCGCTGTAGGCCGGTGCGTTGAGCGAATTGCAGCAGCCGCCCAGGAAGATCAGCGCGATCACCGCCAGCTTCGGCGGCGTGTCGCTCGACAGCGTGAGCACGCCCAGCGTGGCCGAGAACACCAACTGGGCGAGCTGCAGGCCGATCAGCAGCCGGCGGCGGTCGAACCGGTCGGCCACCACGCCGCCGGGGATCGTGAACGCGAGCATCGGCACCATCTGGGCGAACATCGCGATGCCCACCCAGGAGGCCTTGCCGGTGAGGTCCTGGAAGAACAACCCGACGACGAGGGTCTGCATCCACGACCCCATCGAGGAGCCGAGGTTGCCGAGCCAGACGACCCGGAAGTCCCGCTTGGCCAGCGCAGCCCGGGCCGTACCCGGCCGGGGGGCCCTCACCGGAGCGTCACCGGCCCGTCACCGGATCGGCGTCGCCCGGTCGGGCAGGTCGGCGTACTCGGTGCGCAGGTCGCGCTTGAGGATCTTGCCGCTCATGTTGCGCGGCAGGGGCGCGTCGCGCACGACGAGCCAGCGGGGCAGCTTGAAATCGGCGAGCTGACCCCGACAGGCGTCCAGCACGGCCCCGGCCGTCACCCGGGTCGGGTCGCCGACGGCCACCACCGCTGGGCTCTCACCCCAGCGGGCGTCGGGCACCCCGACCACGGCCACCTCGGACACACCGGGCAGGGCGGCGAGCACCCGCTCGATCTCGGCCGGGTACACGTTGAGCCCGCCGGAGATCAGCATGTCCTTGGCCCGGTCGACGACGGTGAGGTAGCCCTCGTCGTCGAGGAAGCCGAGGTCGCCGGTGTGGCACCAGCCGTCGACGATCGTCGCGGCGGTGGCCTCGGGCTTGCGCCAGTAGCCGGTCATCACCTCCGGGCCCGTGATGCAGATCTCCCCGACCTCCCCGGTCGCGCAGTCGGTGCCGTCCTCACGCACCACCCGGGTGGCGGAGTGCAGCGCCGACACGCCGGCCGAGCCGACCTTGCGGAGGGCGTCGTGGGTGGGCAGCGTCGTGCCGGCGGCCGAGACCTCGGTGAGCGTGTACGCCTGGATCATCGGGATCCCGCGGGCGATGAAGGTGCGCAGCAGCGACGGCGGCACCGGCGCCCCGCCCGACGACGCGACCCGCCACGACGACAGGTCGGCGGCGGCGAAGCGAGGATGGTCGGCCAAGGTCTGGAAGATCACCGGTACGGCCATGAACACGCTGATCCGCTCGGACTCGATCAGGTCCAGGCAGCGGGTCGGATCGAAGGCCCGCTCCAGCACCAGCGTGGCGCCCGCCCACAGCGTGGTGAGGTGCATCGCCAGCCCGCCGGTGAACGCGAGCGGGAACGGCAGCAGGGTGCGGTCCGCACCGGTGATGCGGCACTGCAACGCCCGCCCCATCGACGCGAAGTGCCACGACCGGTGGGTGAGCACGGCGCCCTTGGGGTCGCCGGTGGTGCCCGAGGTGAAGCAGATGAACAGCGGATCGCGCTCGTCGATCGCCACCGCCGGCGGCCGGCCACCGGCCACCCGCCAGGCGTCGAGGCCCCCGTCGGCCGACACCACCGGCATCGACGGGCGTTCCCGGACCGCCTGCGCCAACCCGGCCGCCAGCGCGTCCTCGGTGACGACCACGGCGCAGTCGGCGTCGGCCACCTGGTAGGCGAGCTCGGGGGCGGTCAAGCGCACGTTCATCGGCACGGCGACGGCGCCGAGCTTCATGACCGCGCCGACGATCTCGACGAACTCGGGCCGGTTGGTGAGCAGGATGCCGACCCGGTCGCCGTGGCCGATGCCGCCGGCGGCGAGACCGGCGGCGAGTTCGTCGCTGCGCTGGTGCAGCTGCGCCCAGGTCCAGGTCAGGTTCTCGAACCGCAGCGCCTGGGCCTCGGGCTGCCAGCGGGCCCAGTACCGGATCACGTCTCCCCACAGCATGACCCCAGCATGGCAGGACGAGAGTCCCTGGCGCGGGGAGGAGCCGGGCCGGAACCTGGAGGTATGGCTGCGTCGCTGTGCCGTGTCGAGTTCGCGATGGTCGACGGGGTCGCGCACGCCGCCGCGTCGGAGCTGCACGTCGAACGGCACCGGGTCGAGCGCGGCGTGCGGATCGTGCGCGGCGCGACCCGTCACGAGCAGGTGCTCGTCCTGCTCGACGGTCGGGCGACCGTGCGCGACGACGCACAGCACGTGGCGATCGGACCCGGCGACGGAGTGGTGGTCCCCGCCCACACCGCCGTCGTCGTCGAGTTCGACGGGCCCGCCGAACTGCTGGTGGTGCGGCGGGCCGGTGACGAGCCGGTCGCCGGCCACGAACCTTCGCACTGGTTCGGGTAGCGGCGTACGGTGCAGCCCCATGCTCTGGGGGGTCCATCTGCCGCATCTCGGTCGCCAGGCGACCGGCCCGAACCTCACCCGGTTCGCCCGGGTGGCCGACGAGGCCGGGTACCACTCGGCCTGGACCAGCGACCACGTGGCCTGGCCCCGTGCGATCGAGTCGAAGTACCCCTACACCGAGGACGGTTCGTTCCCCGGCGGCAACGACATGAACTGGCTCGACCCCCTCGGCACGCTGTTCTACGTCGCTGCCTGCACCGAGCGGATCAAGCTCGGCACCACGGTGATGATCATGGGGTACCGCAACCCGGTACTGACCGCGAAGTGGTGGGCGTCGCTCGACGCCGTGTCGGGTGGCCGGGCCCTGCTCGGCATCGGGGTCGGCTGGATGCGCGAGGAGTTCGAGGTGCTCGGCATGCCCCCCGACAACCGGGGTCCGCGCGCCGACGAGCAGCTCGCGGTCTACGAGGAGCTGTTCACCCGCGACTCGCCGAGCTTCGACGGGCGCTTCTACCGGTTTCCAGAGATCGGCTTCGCGCCGAAGCCGGTCAACGGCCGCATCCCGATCTGGGTGGGCGGCGACACCGAGCCGGCGTGGCGGCGCACCGTGCGCGTCGGCGACGCCTTCCACGCCGCCTTCCAGCCGATGGAGGAGGTGGCCAAGGCGTGGGCGCGCATCGGGGAGTTGTGCGCCGAGGCCGGCCGGGACCGCGACCGCGAGCTCACCTTGTCGATCCGGCTCTACCACGACCCCGACTCGCTGATGAAGCCTGCGGTGTCGATCGCCGGCACCCCGGCGCAGCAGCTCGAGCAGGTGCAGCGGTGGCGCGACATCGGGGTGACACACATCCTGCTCGACCCGGCCAGCCGCGGCGGGTTCGAGCGCCGCATCGACGAGTTGGGCCGCTTCATGGAGACCGTCGGCTCGAAGGTCGACTGAGCCGGCCCGCTCCACCGACCCGCCCCGGGCTCAGTCGTTCAGGAGCACGATCTTGCCGAGCTTGCCGCCCTGGGTGAAGCGCTCGTAGGCGTCGGCGGCCTCGGCCATCGGGAACGTGGCGGCCACCGGCACCCGCAAGCGGCCGTCGGCGACGAGCGGCAGCACCTGGCGCTCGACCCGGCGGGCGGCGTCGGCTTTGTCCTCGAGGCTGCGGGCCCGCAGCGTCGAGCCGTGGATGCGGCCTCGCTTGGCCATCAGACCGAACAGGTCGATGGTGGCCTGCGGTCCGGCACCGACGCCGATCACCGTGATCCGCCCGCCGAGGGCGAGCGAGCGGATGTCGTCGGGCAGGTTCGGGCCGCCGATCAGCTCGAGCACCACGTCGAACGGGCCGTGGGCGGCGAATTCTTCGGGGGCGACGACGGTGGCACCGAGTCGCTCGACCGCCCGGTGCAGGTCGGTGTTGCGGACCGTGGCCACCACCGACGCCCCGGCCGCCACGGCGAGCTGCACCCCGGCCACGCCGACACCGCCGGCGGCGCCGTGGACGCACACCCGCTCGCCCATCGTCAGCCCGCACTGGGTGAACAGCGCGTCGTGCGCGGTGGTGAACACTTCGGGGAACCCACCGGCCTCGGCGTCCGACAGCGAGGCGGGCACCGGCAGCAGGTGACGCTCGTGCACCACGCACGCCTCGGCTTGCCCGCCGCCACCGACGACCGCCATCACCCGGTCCCCCGGCTTCCAGCGGGTGACCCCGGGGCCGACGGCGTCGACCTCGCCGGCGATCTCGAGGCCGGGGACGTCCTGCGGCGACCCGGGCGGCGCCGGGTAGCGGCCGACGACCTGCAGGCGATCCGCCGAGTTCAACCCCGCCGCCCGCACCCGCACCCGTACCTCACCGTTGCCCGGCACCGGGTCGGGGTGCTCCCGCCACTCGAGCTTCCCGTCGACGATCGTGACCGCACGCATGGCCGGATCGTGGCACACGGGCGCTCGATGCCGCCGCGTACGCTCCGGGCATGTCGCTGTCGCCGTCCGTCCCGCCGTTCACCGCCGACGACGCCACGATCGAGCGGGCGCTCGCCGAGGCCGAGTTGCCGGCGCTCGTGGCCACGGTCGCCCACCTCACCGGCGACCGCGGCGTGCTGCGCCCCGAACTGCGGCCCGATCCGATGCGCCTGCGCGAACCGCAGGCCGGGTACACCGCCGAGCAGCAGGCGCTGGCCCGTTCGGTGTGCGCCGACGCGCTGCGGCGCTTCCGCGACGAGCGAGGCGGGATCCCGGCCCCGCTCGGCGCGGCCGACATGGTTGCGCTCATGTCGTTCTCCACCGGCAGCGAGGTGCCCGAGCGGTACGTGCCGTTGTTGCGCGAGGAGCTCGCCCTCGAGGGCGACGCGCTGCGGGCCCCGCAGTGGCGGGCGCCCGAGGTGGCGCCCGGCCGGCCGTTCCACGTCGCCGTGATCGGTGCCGGCATGTCGGGCCTCGCGGCCGCCCACCGTCTCGATCAGGCCGGCATCGCGTTCACGGTGCTGGAGAAGAACGCCGACGTCGGCGGCACGTGGCTGGAGAACCGGTACCCGGGCTGCCGGGTCGACGTGCAGAACCACATGTACAGCTACTCGTTCGCGCAGAAGCACGACTGGCCCGAGTACCACTCCACCCAACCGGTGCTGCAGGCCTACTTCCGCGAGTGCGCCGAGCAGTTCGGCCTGCTGGATCGCATCCGGTTCCGCACCGAGGTCCGCTCGTGCACGTGGGACGAGGCGAGCCAGACGTGGTCGCTCGCGCTCACCAGCCCCGACGGCGCCGAGGACGTCGTCGTCGCGAACGCGGTGGTGTGCGCGGTCGGGCAATTGAACCGGCCCAAGTTCCCGGACCTCCCGGGGTTCGGCACCTTCGCCGGGCCGGCGTTCCACTCGGCCCAGTGGGACGACACCGTCACGCTCGACGGTCGGCGGGTGGCGGTGATCGGCACCGGTGCCAGCGCCTGTCAGTTCATCCCCGAGGTGGCCCGGGCCGCCGGCCACCTCGACGTGTACCAGCGCACCGCCCCGTGGCTGATCCCGTCGCCCCGCTACCACCAGCCCGTCGCGGCAGGATTCCAGTGGTTGCTCGGCCATGTGCCCACCTACGCCCAGTGGTACCGGTTCTGGCTGTTCTGGCGAGGCGCCGAGGGCATGCTGCCCGCCGCCTACGTCGACCCGTCGTACCCGCCGACGGAGCGCGCCGTGTCGGCCCGCAACGAGGAGATGCGCCAGCAGCTGCAGGCGTGGATCGACCTCCAGGCCGGCGACGACGAGGGCCTGCGGGCTGCGCTCACCCCGAACTACCCGCCGCTGTCGAAGCGGTTCGTGCTCGACGACGGGATCTGGGCCGACACGATGCGCCGCCCGAACGTGTCGTTGCACACGCAACGGATCGCCGGGATCGAGCCCGAGGGCATCCGTACCGCCGACGGCGAGCTGCACCGGGCCGACGTGTTGATCTACGGCACCGGCTTCCAGGCCTCACGGTTCCTCACCCCGATGCGGGTCACCGGCCGCGACGGAGTCGACCTGCACGAGCAGTGGGCCGGCGACGCCCGGGCCTTCCTCGGGGTGATGATCCCGAACTTCCCGAACTTCTTCTGCCTGTACGGCCCCAACACGAACATCGTGGCCAACGGCTCGATCATCTACTTCTCCGAGTGTGAGGTGCACTTCCTCGTCGAATGCCTGCACCTGCTGCTCGCCAAGTCCCTCGGATCGCTCGACCCGCGCCGCGAAGCGCACGACACCTACAACGAGCGCATCGACGCGGCGAACCGGTTGCGTACGTGGGGGTTCTCGTCGGTGTCGTCCTGGTACAAGAACGACCTCGGCCGGTCGGCGCAGAACTGGCCGTTCGCCGTGATCGAGTTCTGGGAGCAGACCCGCGAGCCCGACCCGGCCGACTACGTGCTGCGGTGACCGCTGCGCCGACGGCCGGCGGCCCGGCCCGCGTCGCGGTTCGGGTCACGGCCGACGCAGCCCGGCGGGTGCGCGCCGGGCATCCGTGGGTGTTCGACCGCTCGGTCGCCCACGCGCCCGCCGACGCCGCTGCGGGCGCACCCGCAGGCACGGTGGCCGTCGTGTTCGACCCCGGCCGCCG
This sequence comes from Acidimicrobiales bacterium, assembly GCA_044370695.1. Taxonomy (GTDB): domain Bacteria; phylum Actinomycetota; class Acidimicrobiia; order Acidimicrobiales; family Ilumatobacteraceae; genus JBEIFW01. The sequence goes on from JBILVB010000010.1 coordinate 24,014, forward strand.
CTACGCCGGCGTCGGCCTGTGGGACCCGACGTCGCCGATCCGGGTCCGCATCCTGGCGCACGGCTCGCACACGACGATCGACGCCGACTGGGTGACGGGCACCGTGGCCGCGTCGATCGCCCGGCGCCGTCACCTCGCCGCCGACCCGGCCACCTCGGCGTACCGGCTGGTCCACGGCGAGAACGACGGTCTCGGCGGCCTCGTCGTCGACCGCTACGGCGACGTGGCCGTCGTCAAGCTCGACACCGCGGCCTGGGTGCCGTGGCTCGGCGCCGTGCTCGACGCGCTCGACGGGATGTCCACGGTCGTGCTGCGCGGGTCGCGCCGGTCGGGCCTGGGTCCGGCCACGGCGCTGCGAGGCCGCCTCCCCGACGCGCCGATCCCGTACCGGGAGAACGGGTTGGTGTTCGACGCCGACGTCGTGGCAGGTCAGAAGACCGGCGCGTTCTTGGACCAGCGGGAGAACCGGGCCCGGGTGCGCGCCCTCGCCGGCGGCGCCCGCGCGCTCGACGTGTTCTGCTGCACCGGCGGCTTCAGCGCGCATGCCGCGGCCGGCGGGGCCGTCTCGGTCACCAGCGTCGACCTCGCACCGGCTGCGCTCGTGTCGACGACCGCGGCCATGCACGCCAACGCGCCCCGGGTGCCGCACACGCCGGTGGTCGGCGACGCGTTCGCCGTGCTCGACCTCCTGGTCGCCGACCGGCGCGCCGGTGCACCCCCGTTCGACCTGGTCGTCATCGACCCACCGTCGTTCGCCAACAAGGCCGCTGCCGTGCCCGGCGCGCTGCGGGCCTATGCCCGCCTGGCCCGCGCTGCCACGGCGTTGACCGCTCCCGGAGGCACGGTGGTCCTGGCGTCGTGTTCGAGCCGGGTGAGCGCGGACGTCTTCGAAGCCGCAGTCCTCGACGCGACCGGCGAGACGCTCGAGATCCACACCCGCACCGCCGCACCGGCCGACCATCCCGTGGGCTTCCCCGAGGGGGCCTACCTCACGGCGTTGTTCGGCCGCCGGCGCTGAGCGGGCTCACCCGGCGAGTTCGTCCACGCGTTCCCGGGCCGCCGCCTTGTCCCGGAACCACAGGGCGTTCACCTCGACCCAGGCCTGCGCCGCCGCCGGGACCGTCCCCTCGGTGAAGATCGCGCCCACCGGGCAGGCGGGCAGGCACAGGTTGCAGCCGGTGCACTCGTCGGGGTCGATGTAGCAGACCCGGTCCTCGTCGTCGGCATGGATGCAGTCGACGGGACAGACCTCGATACAGGACTTGTCCTTGACGTCGATGCAGGGGTCGGTGATCACGTAGCGCGACGGCATGGACGGCTCCCGGGACGGCTGTCGACGACCTCGGTCGTTATAGTCGACCCAGACCGAAGGGGGGACTTCGCAATGACCTCCAGCTGCCCGTTCCACGCCGTCGTCGACCGAGCCTTCGGCATCGACGCCACCGGCGTGCCCACCGAGCCCGGCGCCCGCAAGGACTTCCCGCTGATGCCGGTCGGCACGGCGGCCGACATGGGCCACGCGCCCGACGGCACGCCCTTGTTCGACCCGCGGATCTTCACCACGCTCGAGTTCCAGCGCAACCCGTACCCGTACTACCGGATCCTGCGTGACCACTACCCGGTGTTCCACGACCGGTTGAGCAACGCCTACTACCTCACCCGGTACGACGACATCACGGCCGCCTACCTCGACGACCTCGGGTTCAACACGATCCCCAAGGGTTCGTCGTCGGGCGTGCTGGGCAACACCCAGCTCGAGCTGAGCGGCATCGAGCACCGGCGCCGGCGCAACGTCTACGGCCGGCACCTCGTCGGCCTCGCGCTCGAGAAGCGCAAGCCCTACATCGAGCGGCTCGCCAACGAGCTCATCGACGCCTGGCCGATCGAGCGGTCGGGCACGATCGAGCTGGCCCGCAACTTCGCGAACGAGTTCCCCATCCGGGTGGTGTGCCAGGTGCTCGGCATCCCCGACGAGGGCCGCGACCGGTTCTTCTACTGGTACTCGTCGATGATGAACGGCCTCGGTGGGTCCGACACCGCGCAGCAGGGTCGTGAGGCCCGCCAGGATCTCGAGGACTACGTCACCGAGCTCGTCGAGCAGCGCCGCAAGCAGCCGACGTTCCTCTACGACGAGGCCGGGGCCCCGATCGGCAAGGACATCATCTCCGAGCTGTGCGCCACCGAGATCGACGGCGACGTGATGTCGACCGAGGAGATCACCTCGAACATCGCCCTCGTCGTGGGCGGCGGCGGGGAGACCACCCGGGGCGCCATCTTGAACATGTGGTACCTGCTCTTGCAGCATCCCGAGCAGTTCGCGGCGGTGCGGGCCGACGAGTCGTTGTGGGACGCCGCGTTCCACGAGACGTTGCGCCACTCCACCTCCATCGGTGGCCAGCCCCGCCAGACCACCTTCGATGTCACCATGCACGGGGTGACGATCCCGGCCGGATCGCTCGTCCACTGCGTCGACGTGTCGGCCAATCACGACGACCGGATCTTCCACGAGCCCGAGCGGTTCGACCTGTTCCGGCCCGACCTGTACTCGGGGAAGCTGCTGCGGTCGGGCTACGCCAAGGACGGCCGCTTCAGCCACATGGCCTTCGGCGTCGGTCCTCATCTGTGTCCGGGGGCGTGGATCTCGCACCAGGAGTCGGTGATCGGTTCCGTGGTGTTGTCCCGACGGCTGCGCGACGTGCGCATCGCCGTCGGGCAGATGCCCAAGGACATCGACGGCGACTCCCTCGCCCCGATCGGGCTGGGCTCGATCCGCAACCTGTGGCTCGACGTGGAGCTCGCGTGACCGTCGCCCCGCGCACCGCGGCCCCCGAGGTCGCCGTCGACGAAGCCGCAGCCGGGTTCCGCACCTACGAGGTGTACCAGCGGGAGCGGGTGTGGGAACCCCGCCCCCCGATCAAACCCCGGGAGCTGTACACCCCGCAGTTCCTCGAGGACCCGTACCCGATCCTCACCGCCCTGCGGGAAGCGACGCCCTGCTACCGCGACTGGCCCGGCAACGCCTTCTGGGTCACCCGCTACGACGACGTCACCTCCGTGTTCGTCGACGAACCCAACTACGCCACCCGCCCCGTCACGTGGTTCGCCGAACTCGACGGGGCCGGGCGCGACCGCCGCGAGGAGATCCCGGTACGGGCCTGCGTCACGCACATCGTCGACGCTGCGGCCGGCGAGGTGGCGCACCGGTTGTGCGACGAACTCGTCGCCGAGCAGGCCGCCGCCGGTGCCGCCGACCTCGCGATCGGGTTCGCAGCCCGTTACCCGGTGGAGCTGTGGGCCCGGGTGCTCGCCCTGCCGGCCGAGTCGTTCGGTTGGTTCGCCGAGCGGATGCTGCGGTTGCGGCGGGCGGCGAGCTGGGAGCCCCGGTCGCGTTCGGATGCCCGCGAAGCGTTCCGGGAGCTGGTGGCCGGCTTCGCCCCGCTGGTGACCGAACGCCGGGCCGCCCCCGGCGACGACCTGATCTCGGTGCTCGCCGGCCTCGGCGCCGACGAGCACGACCTCGCGGCCACCCTCCTCGAGGAGGACCACGACACCCTGCACGGGTCGCTCGCGAACCTGTGGTTCCTGCTGCTCACCGAGCGGGACCAGCTCGGGATCGTCACCGAGGAACGCCGGTTGGTGAAGGCGGCCTGGTTGGAGGCGATGCGCCATTCCACCCCGGTCGTCGTGGCCCGCCGGTTCACCCGCCACGAGGTGGAGCGGTTCGGCCGCCTGCTGCCCGACGGGGCGCTGGTGATGCTGTCGGCCGCGGCCGCCAACCGCGATCCCCGGGTCTTCCAGGACCCGGACACGTTCTCGGTCACGCGCAAGGACCTCTGCCACCGCGAGGCCCGCGGTCACTACCGGGCCGACGGTTTGTGCTCACCGGTGTCGTTCGGGACCGGCGCACCGTCGAAGCACCCGGCGCTGCCCGAGGACCGGCCCCGGTCGCGGCTGGCGCTCACCCGCGACACGGCCGTCACCGCCAGCCGGGTACTGCTCGACCGGCTCGGCGACGTCCGCCTCGCCGAGGGCGCCGAGCCCCGGCTGCGGTCGCTGCAGTGGGGCGAGCTACGCACCTGCTGGTCGCTGCCGGTGACGTTCATCCCCCGCTGAGCGGGGCGCCCAGCACGGCGTACGTGGCGTCGACGAGCGACTGGCCGCGCTCGTTGAGCAGGATCCCCTTGCCCATCTTGTTCATCGAGTAGCCGAACGACAGTCCGTACTCGACGTCGGCGAACCCGATCGAGCCGCCGGCGCCCACGTGACCGAACGCCCGCTCGCCGAGCACCACCGAATCGGTCTCGGTCCGGGCCCGGTTGTCCATCGAGACCATGAATCCGAGCGCGAACCGGGTGGCGATCCGCAGCGTGGCGTCGTCGTTGGTGGCGACCGAGATCGTGCGCATCCGGCGCAGCGTGCCGGCGTCGACGAGCCCGCCCCCGCCGAGCGCGAGCGGGCGGTACATGCCGGCGAGTGCCCGGGCGTTGGCGATCCCGCCGCCACCGCCGACCTCGGCGGCGCGGGCCGAGCGGCGGCCCGGGTTGAACGCCGGGCCGTTGCGGAACGAGCACGCCGGGATCGACGTCGGGTCGTTCAGGATCGCCTTCTGGAACGTCGAAAGCGGCTCGCCCTTGGGCCGCACGTACGGCAGCATCGGCGCCACCCGGGGCTCGACCGCCTCGGGCAGGCCGATCCAGAAGTCGATGCCGAGCGGGCCGGCGATCTCCTCGGCGAAGAACGTGCCGAGCGAGCGGCCCGACACCCGGCGCACCAGCTCGCCGACGGTCCAGCCGAAGTTGAGCATGTGGTACCCGTTGCGGGTGCCGGGCTCCCAGAACGCCTCCTCGGCCTCGAGGCGGGCGACGATGCGGTCCCAGTCCTCCACCTCGTCACGGCTCAGCTCGCCGCGCAGCACGGGGACCCCGACGGAATGGTCGAGCATCATCCGCACCGTCGCCGACTCCTTGCCGGCCCGAGCGAACTCGGGCCAGATCGTGGCGACCGGCGCCTCGTAGTCGAGCAGGCCGCGGGCGGCCAGCACGTGGGCGCACAGCGCCGTTGCTCCCTTGGTGCAGGAGAACACGATCGAGACCGTGTCGCGGTCCCACGGCGCCCCGGCGCGGTCCTCACCCGGGAGCACTGCGGCCCCGCCCCAGACGTCGATCACCGTCTCGCCGGCGACCGAGACGCACAGCGACGCGCCGACCTCGCCCCGGTCGTGGTAGTTGCGGACGAACTCCTCGACCACCGGGGCGAACCGGGGGTCGTAGGCACCGGCCACCACCCCGGTGGGGACGTCGCGTTGCAGGGTCTCCATGATCGGCCTCCTCGGCGCGGATCAGCCCGGGAGAACGTCCCAGGCGACGGGCAGATGTTCGAAGCCGTGCAGCACCGACGCCCGCACCTCGACCGGCTCGCCGGTGAGGCGCAGGCCCGGCAACCGGTCGAGCACGGCCTCGAGGGCGACGGCGGCTTCGAGCCGGGCGAGCGGCGCGCCCAGGCACAGGTGGATCCCGTATCCGAAGGCCAGGTGACGCTTCAGTCCGGCGAGGTCACGGGTGACGTCGAAGCGGTCGGGATCCTCCCAGGCGTCGGGATCCCGGTTGGCCGACGCGAACAGCATGAGGACCTTGGTGTCCGGTTCGACGTCGACACCGTGCAGGGTGACCGGGCAGGTGTTGGTGCGGAACAGGCCGTGGACCGGCGCGTCGAACCGCAGGCTCTCCTCCACGGCGTTGGCGACCAGCGAACGGTCGGCGGCGACGGCCGCCCACTGCTCGGGGTGCTGCAGCAGGCGGTGGACGAGGTTGCCGATCAGCAGCGTGGTGGTGGCGCTGCCGGCCACGAGCAGGAACTGGCAGAACCCGAGCACCTGGGCGGTGGTGAGCCGCTGACCGTCGCGCTCGACGGTCAGCAGCCGGGTGAGCAGATCGTCGGGCACGGTGTCGCCGGCGTCGATCGCAGCCCGCCGGCCGGCGATGTGCGCTCCGAAGTACGCGGTGAAGTCCCGGTAGGCCCCGGCAACGCGTGCGTCCATCGAGCCGCGCACGTAGGTGACGCCCTCGGCCATCGGCAACACCCACGAGCGGAACAGCTCGAGATCGTCGACCGGCGTGCCGAGCATCCAGCACATGACCGTGAGCGGGACGGGCATCCCGAGGTCCTGGACGAGATCGCCCTCGCCCCGATCGACGAAACCGTCGACGATCCCGTCGACGAGGGCCCGCAAGTCCGGTTCCATCGCCTCGATGGCCGACGTGCGGAACACCCGGGAGATGGCGAGGCGTTCTGCGGTGTGCTTCGGCGGATCGCTCGACACGAGCACCGTCGTGGACCGCGCCGGGTCGGCGTGGGCGAGCCCTGGCCCCGCCGCCGAGGACCAGGTCTCGTCGTCGCGCAGCGCAGCACGCACGTCGACGTCGCGCGACAGCGAGTAGTGCAGGGCCGGTTCGTCGTTGCGGTGCAACGGGCACCCGGTGCGCAGCCGGGCGAAGTGCCCCGCCGGGTCGGCCTGGAACGCCGGGTCGTCGAGATGGAACGCCACCTCGGACCCGGCCCCGGCACCGGTCACAGCGTGGAGCCGCCGTCGACGACGATGGTCTGGCCGGTCACGAACTCGGCCAGCGGCGACACCAGGAACAGCGCGACCCGGGCGATGTGGTCGGGCCGGCCGCCGATGCGCAGCGGGTTGCCGGCGATGATCCGCTCGATCTCGATGCCCTGCTCCTTGAGCGGACCGAGCTGCGCCTGCACCCCGGGGGTGTCGATCACCCCGGGGGCGATGGCGTTGATCCGCACACCGGTCGGGCCCAACTCGGCGGCGAGCGCCCGGGTCATACCGATCACGGCCGCCTTCGACGTCGAGTAGGCGCTGATGCCGGCCCCGCCGCGCAGCCCGGCGATCGAGGCCAGGTTGACGATCGACCCGCCCCGCGGCATGCGGCGCACGGCCTCGCGGGTGGCGGAGTACTGGGCCCGCACGTTCACGTCGAGCATGCGGGCGACGAAGGCGTCGGTGACCCCGTCGAGCGGGCCGGTGGTCGGGTAGATCCCGGCGTTGTTGACCCAGATGTCGAGGCCCTCGTCTCCGGCACCGGCCTCGGCGGCCGCAACGAGATCGTCGGTCGAGGTGACGTCGCAGCGCATGGCGCTGGCGGCGGCGCCCAGGCCCTGCAACGACGACGCCGTCGCCTCGGCGGCGACGGCGTCGAGATCGGTGACCAGGACGATGGCACCGGCCTGGGCGAGATGGGTGGCGATGGCGGCGCCGATGCCGGCCCCGGCGCCGGTGACCACCGCCCGCTTGCCGGTCAGGTCGATCAGGTGCTGCACGCTCATGGCGTGCGACCGTACCCGCGCGGTGGCCGGCGCCGGAGCCGGCGACGGTCAGGACCGCTGCGTGCCGACCCGCAGGTCCTTGAACGGGAGGTCCTTGTCGACCATGGGCTCACGCGGCAGGCCGAGCACCCGGTCGCCGATGATGTTCTTCTGGATCTCGTCGGTGCCGCCGGCGATGTGCGACGAGAAGCTGGTGAGCATCATCCGGCGCCAGAAGTCGCTGCCGCCTTCTTCCCAGGCGTCGGTCTCGAGACCGACGATGCCCTGGACGGCGCTGCGCATGAGCCGGGAGATCCGGGCGCCGTGGAGCTTGCCGAGCGACCCGCCGGGCCCGGGGGCCTTGCCGGCCTTGAGCTCGGCCCGGGTCCGCATGGCCACGAGCGACTTCGTGGTCTCCTCGCTGTAGATCTTCATGAGGAGCTGGCGCACGACCGGGTCGGCGGTCTTGCCGCGCTTGGCGGCGTCGTCGATCAGCCGATCGGCGTAGGGGTGGCTGACACCGCTCGACGAGCCGGTACCGATGGCGACCCGCTCGTACATGAGCATGGCGGTGGCCTGGTTCCAACCGTTGTTGAGCGTGCCGAGCAGCCAGTCGGCCGGGATGCGCACGTCGGTGAAGAAGATCTCGTTGAAGTGCTTGCCGCCGTCGATCTGGTGGATCGGGCGGATCTCGACGCCGGGCGCCTTCATGTCGAGGATGAACATCGAGATGCCGGCGTGCTTGGGCGCGTCGGGGTTGGTGCGGGCGATCAGCACGCCGTAGTCGCTCAGGTGGGCGAGGGTCGTCCACACCTTCTGGCCATTGATGACCCACTCGTCACCGTCGCGCTCGGCCTTGGTCTGGAGGCTGGCGACGTCGGAGCCGGCGCCGGGCTCGGAGAACATCTGGCACCACACGTTCTCGCCGCTGATGTTCTTGGCGAGGAACCGGGCCTTCTGCTCGGGGGTGCCGAAGTCGTTGAGCACCGGCAGGCACATGCCGTGGCTGATCGTGAGTTCGGAGGTCATGTCGGGGAACTTCGCGTACTCCTCGCGCCAGATCCGCTCGTGGGCCCGGGTGAGGCCGGCGCCGCCGAACTCCTTGGCGTAGACCATCCCCGCGAGACCGGCCTCGGCGAGCGCCCCCTGGAACGCCTTGGCCTGCGCCATCATCGACGCCCCGCGATCGTCGCCCCGGGTGCCCCTGATGCCCGTCGCGTGCTGTTCGAGGAACGCCCGGCACCTGGCCCGGAACGCCTCGGCCTCCTCGGTCGAAAGCTGCGCGCTGTCGATGTCGCTCATGTCGCCCCCGTGGTCTGAGCCCGTATCGGCCGGGAAGGCTACCGCCGGCGCCGGACGGCCTCCCAACAGCGCGCCAAGCTGGGGGCATGACCGAGATCACCACCCGGCGGGTCGCCGCCGTCGTCCCCTCGTCCGCCTACGTCGGGCCCGACCTCGCCCGAGTGCTCGCCGCCCGCGGGCACGATCTCGTGCTGGCCGACCCCGACCCGGCGTTGGTCGAGGAACTCATCGCGGCGGGAGCGGCGGTGGAGGCGGTCGGCGGCCTCGGCGACCTGAGCGCCGACGGCGCGGCCGAGCGGTTCGTGGCGGCCGGGATCGAGCGGTTCGGCCGACTCGACGCCGCCTGCCTGTTCTCGGGCCGCATCGCCACCGGCCGCTTCCTGCGCTCCAGCGTCGAAGACCTGCGCAACGTGCTCGTCGGCTGCGTCGAGATCCCGTACCGGTTCCTGAAAGCGGTGCTGCCGTCGATGGTCGAGCGCAGCGCCGGCCAGGTGCTGGTGATCACCAGCGCGTCGGCCGCCCGGGCCACGCCGGGGGCCCCGCTGTACTCGGCGGCCCGGGCCGGTGCGACGCATCTCGTGCGCAACGTGGCCGCCGAGGTGGCCGCCAGCGGCGTGCAGGTCAACGCGGTCGGCACCAACTTCATGGACTTCCCCGGCTTCGTGAAGGCGAACCGGGCCGACACCCCCGAGGGCCGGGCCCGGGTGGAGGCGATGGTCCCGATGGGCCGGCTCGGCACGATGGAGGAGTTCGCGCACTTCTGCGCCGTGTTCCTGGACGGCACCAGCCGATTCACGACCGGGCAGTTCGTGGCCTACGCCGGAGGCTGGGCCTGAGATAACGTCTGTTACGCCACACGTACCCCGGGGGTCGTCAGCCATGGTCCACATTCCCGTCCGCGGTGATCTCCCGGCCCGGCTCGGCCCCGGGGTGCAACACGTCCCCGACCACGGCCCGAGCCGGATGTCCATGGACGTGTACACCGACCCGGTGCGCTTCGAGCTGGAGCGGGAGAAGGTGCTGCGCACCCACTGGATGATCGCCGGCCGGGTGGAGCAGATCCCCAACCCGGGCGACTGGCTCACCTACGAAGGGCACGGGGAGACCGTCGTCGTCACCCGCCAGCCCGACGGCGGGTTCGCCGCGTTCCACAACGTGTGCCTGCACCGGGGCCCGGCGATCGTCGGCGAGCTCACCGGCTGCGGCGCCCGCCGGTTCACCTGCCCGTATCACGGCTGGGTGTACGACACCACGGGCAAGCTCGTGGGCGTGCCCGAGCGCGAGGACTTCTGCGCCGACCACGTCGAGGGCGCCCGGTCCCCCGCCGTCGCCGTCGACACCTGGGGCGGATGGCTCTGGATCAACCTCGCCGGACCGGAGGCGGCGCCACCGTTGCTCGACGCCATCGGCCCCGACATCACCAGCGACCTCGGCGCCTACCGGATGGAGGACATGGTCCTGCACGAGGTGATCACCTTCGACGTGCCGGTGTCCTACAAGGCGGTCGTCGACGGGTTCAACGAGGTGTACCACGTCACCGAGCTGCACCACGTGCCCCCGGCGTTCACGAAGGCGGTGCGGGGCACGTCGTTCCACATCTCGGGCGACAACTACCTGTGCTTCGTGCCCCGCGCCGAGCACCTCGACTCGCTGCACGACACCTGGGACCACCACCGCTACTGCATCTGCCACTACGTCGTGTTCCCCAACACGGTGTTCAACTGCAACCCCGAGCACATCCAGGTGTTCCAGCCGATCCCGATCGACGTCGACCGCACCCGGTTCCTGTGCTGGGAGATCCTCTACCCGGGCGACCGCTCCGATCCCGAGTACGAGCAGTACTTCCAGCACACGATGCGGCACTGGGCCGGCCTGCAGCACGTGGTCGGTGAGGACATCGCGATCTACCAGCAGATGGCCCGCACCAAGCGGTCCTCGGCGTTCCGCACCCAGATCCTGTCGGAGCGGGAGTGCAAGATCGCGCACTACCACGAGAACATGGACCGCAAGATCCGCAGCTGACCCGGTCCGGCGCCGATCAGCGGGACGCGCCGGCGTCGAGCGCCACGAGCGACCGGCGGCGCCCGACCAGCACGGCGGCCACCGCCAGCACCACGGAACCCACGATCAGCTCGTTGAGCCGTGGGCCGATGGCGTCGGCGACCATGCCCTGCACCAGCGAGCCGAGCGGGTAGCTGGCCGTGAACACCATGGCATAGACCCCGAGCACCCGGCCCCGGTAGGCGTCGTCGACCTGCAACTGCACCGTCGTGAGCAACAACGTGCCCGAGCCGACCGCGGCCGACCCGGCGACCAGCACGCACACGAGACCCGCCGCGTACACCGGCGCGAGCCCGAACCCGACGACGGCGACGCCGAGCACGACGAGGCCGCCGAGCATGACCGTGCTGCGACCCCGGGACCGGCTGAGCCGACCGACGAGCCAGATGCCCGTCGCCGCACCGAGACCGAACGCCGCGGTCAGCAATCCGTACTGGCCGGCGCCCACGTCGTAGATCCGCTCGGCGAACACCGGCGCGAGCTGCACGATCGGGTTCCCGAGGAACCCGATCGCGACGACGATCGAGACCGCCGTCGCGATGCCGCGGTGGTGGCGGACGTAGCGGAACCCGTCGAGCAGGTCGCGCCGGACGCTGTTGCCCGTGGGCGCCGGACGCGCCGGGCGGGCCCGCACGGCCAGGACCGCGACGATCACGGCGACGTACGAGATCCCGTTGGCCACGAACGCCCACGTCGGTCCGAACGCGGCCAGCACCAGACCTCCGAGGGCCGGCCCGATGGCGCGCGAGCCGTGGAACTGCATCGAGTTCAAGGTGACGGCATCGGGCAGCTCGGACCGGGGCACCAGGTCGGCGAGGAAGCCCTGCCAGGCCGGCATCGACAGACCCCACACGACCCCGCCGACGGTCACGAGGAGGAGCACCACCCCGGGCCGGTGCACGCCGAGCGCCCACGCCAGCGCGAGCCCGAGCGCCGCGAGGCCCGAGCCGACCTGACCGAACAGGAGCACCCGGCGGCGGTCGAGGCGATCGGCGAAGGCGCCGGCCGCAGGACCGAGCACGACGCCCGGGAACAGGACCGCGAACGTCGACATCCCGACCCACGCCGAGGACTCGGTCAGTTGGTAGATCACGAACGGCACCGCCGCGTTCTGCATCCACGTGCCGATGTTCGACACCAGCGCGCCGAGCCAGAACAACCGGAAGTCCCGGTGCCGCAACACCGCCGTCGCCCCCTTGGGCCGCTCGGCGAGCGGAGCGGGCGGCGGCGCAGTGGCGGTCACCCCCGCACCGTAGGCCGGAGCCGGCGGGCGCAGCACTAACCTGCGGGCGTCCCGAGGGGAGCTGCCGTGGCTGCGATCGTTCCGGGCCGTCCGACGCAGGTCGACGAGGTCGACTTCTACTGTCCGGCCACCCAGGAGGATTGGTACCCCACCTACGACCTGCTGCGCGCCGAGGCCCCGGTGTGGCAGATGCCGGGCACGACCACCTTCGTGCTCACCCGCTACGACGACATCGCCGACGTGTTGCGCCGCATCGAGGTGTTCGGCCGCGGCGCCGGCTCGTCCACCCCGTCGTCGGGCCCGAACGAGATCACCCGGGCCATCTACGAGCGCGACGGATGGCCGCGCCGGTCGGTGCTGGGCTCGAACCCGCCCGAGCACGCCGACTACCGCCGCATCGTCGACCCGTTCTTCACCGTCGCCGCCGCGGAGCGGCGCCGCGACCTGATCCAGGGGATCATCGACGAACTCCTCGCCGCGTTCGAGGGCGACGGCACCTGCGAGTTCGTGCGCCAGTTCGCGGTGCCCCTGCCGGTCCGGGTGATCACCGCGTTCATGGGATTCCGGGCCGAGGACATCCCACAGCTCAAGGTGTGGTCGGAGGCCTGGGTGCTGCCGTTCAAGGGCCGCCTGAGCGACGAGGAGGCGGCCTACGCGGGCGAGAAGGGGGTGGAGTTCCAGCACTTCATCGCCGACACCATGCGCCACAAGCGGGCGACCCCCGACGAGTCGGTGATCTCCTACCTGGTCAACGAGGCCCGGTTCCGCGACCGGCCCCTCACCGAGGCCGAGATCATCAACATGGTCGACCACCTCTACATCGGCGGCAACGAGACCACGACCTTCGCGCTCACCTCGGGGATGTGGCTGCTGGTGTCGAACCCGGTCACGCTCGACGCCTTGCGGGCCGACCGCACCCGCACCCGGGTGTTCGTCGAGGAGGTGCTGCGGGCCGAGTCACCGACCATGGGCATGGTGCGCACCGCCCTGGTCGACACCGAGGTGGGCGGCGTGCCGATACCCCGGGGAGCGAGCCTCCACCTGCGCTACGCCGCCGCGAACCGCGACCCGGCCGTGTTCGCGTGCCCCGCCGAGTTCGACCACCAGCGCGCCAACGCGCACCGCCACCTGGCGTTCTCCTGGGGCGAGACGGTGTGCCCCGGCGCCGGGCTGTCGCGCGTCGAGCAACGCCTCGCGTTCGAGACGCTCGTGCCCCGCCTGGCGAACCTGCGCTTCAGCCCGGGCCGCAACGACTTCACCCACCACCCGAACGTCACCTTGCGGGCCATGAAGGAGCTGTGGCTCGACTGGGACCCGCCCGCCCCGCCCGCAGCTCGCGAGAAGTAATCTGCCGATCAGTTCCGACGTCCGTGGGGGAAGTCACATGACGATGCAGGCCGAGCCGGAGATCGCCCGTTCGCCGGGCGTCACCTACCAGCAGTTGCTCGACGCCGACACCAAGCCGGTGCCCGCCGCGCTGCGGGTCGAGCACTGGTCGTACCAGGGTGACGAGGACGTCTCGATCGACCGCTACATCTCGCGCGAGTGGCACGACAAGGAGGTCAAGCTCCTCTGGACCCGGGCCTGGCAGTACGCCTGCCGCGAGGAGGAGATCCCCGAGCCGGGCGACTACTACGTCTACGAGATCACCCGGTGGTCGTTCCTCGTGGTCCGCCAGCCCGACGGCTCGATCAAGGCGTTCCCCAACGCCTGCCTGCACCGCGGCCGGCGCCTCAAGGACTACGACGGGCACTGCTCGGAGATCCGCTGTGCGTTCCACGGCTTCGCGTGGCGGCTCGACGGCTCGCTCCAGGACATCCCGGCTCGCTGGGACTTCCCGCAGGTCGAGGACGAGGCGTTCCACCTCCACGACTGCCAGGTCGGGGTGTGGGCGGGGTTCGTGTTCATCAACCCGGATCCGAACGCCACGCCGTTCGACGAGTTCATCGCCGACCTGCGCGACCAGTTCGCCGGCTGGGATCTGGGCAGCTACTACAAGCAGGCCCACGTGGCGAAGGTGATCGACGCCAACTGGAAGATCGTCCAGGAGGCGTTCTGCGAGGCGTACCACGTCAACGGCACCCACCCGTTGGTGATGCCGTATCTGGGCGACACCAACAGCCAGATCGACGTGTGGGACAACTGCTCGCGGGTGATCACCCCCGGCGGTACCCCGAGCCCGCTGCTGGGCTACGAGCCCACGCCCGACGAGATGCTCGCCGCCATGCTGGACGTCCGTCACGACCAGGAACTGCCCGTGCACGTGCCCGACGGCACGACGATGCGGGCGTTCGCCGCGTCGATGGCCCGGCAGCGGTGGGCACCGATCGACGGTGAGCGGGCCGAGCGGATGAGCGACGCCGAGCTGATGGACTCGCTCGACTACACCCTGTTCCCGAACTTCCACCCGTGGGGTGCGTACAACCGGATCGTGTACCGGTTCCGCCCCAACGGCGACAACCACCGCCAGGCGATCATGGAGTGCATCTTCGTGTCGCCGTACACCGGCGAGCGCCCGCCCCCGGCGCAGATCCACTGGCTGCGCGCCGACGAGCGGTTCTCCGCCGCCGAGGAGCTCGGCATGCTCGGCAAGGTGTTCGACGGCGATCTGTTCAACATGGCCAACGTGCAGAAGGGCCTCGAGGCCACCTTCAAGCCCGGGGTCACGCTGAGCATCTACCAGGAGTCCAAGGTCCGCTGGCTCCACAACAAGCTCACCGAGTTCATCGAGGGCCCCACAGCGGGCGAGGGGAAGTGAGGCGGTCATGAACGGCGCGAAGCATCCCTTCACCGGCTGGCTCTACGAGCGCGACGGCGACGGTCTGGTCAAGGTGACTGCGACCGACGGGCGCCAGGGCTGGTTCGACCTCGACGGCCGGTGGTTGCGCGGCGCGCTGCGCGAGTGCGACCCGCAGCTGTGCCACTGGGTCGGTGGACCGACCTACGCCAACCATCGGTTGGCGAACGCCACCTCGACCGACTGAGGCCCGCACGATGCAGGCGTTGCAGCTCGTCGAGTTCCAGCACGACCCCGAGCTGCGCGAGGTCGCAGAGCCGGAGCCGGGGCCGGGACAGGTCGTGATCCGGGTGGCCGGCGCCGGCGCCTGCCACTCCGATCTCCACATCCTCCACGACCTGCCCCCGGGTCTGGTGCCCTGGCCGGTTCCGATGACGCTCGGGCACGAGAACGCCGGGTACGTCCATGCGCTGGGCGCCGGGGTGACCGGGCTCGAGGTCGGCACGCCGGTCGCGGTCCACGGGCCGTGGGGGTGCGGGCGATGCCACCGGTGCCGGACCGGGGCGGAGAACTACTGCGCGGCGGCGCACACCAACCCGGTCGCCGGCGGCGGTCTCGGCACGCACGGCGGAATGGCCCCGCTGCTGCTCGTCCCGAGCGCCCGTCATCTCGTCCCGCTCGGTGGGCTCGACCCGGTGATCGCCGCCCCGCTCACCGACGCCGGCCTCACGCCGTACCACGCCATCAAGCGCTCGGCCGCCCTGCTGCAGCCCGGGGCGACCGTCGTCGTGATCGGCGTCGGCGGCCTCGGCCACCTGGGCGTGCAGATCCTGGCGGCCACGTGCGGGGCGACGATCATCGCGGTCGACACACGGCCCGAAGCCCTGGCGCTGGCAACGGCCGGCGGGGCGCACCACGTCCTTCCCGCCGAGGGCGCAGCCACCGAGATCCGGGGACGCACCGGCGGGGTCGGCGCCGACGTGGTGCTCGACTTCGTGGGCTCCGACGCCACGCTGACGCTCGCGGCGTCGGTGGTCCGCTCGGCCGGTCACGTCACGATCGTCGGTCTCGCCGGCGGCTCGCTGGCCGTCGGCCAGGGCCGGGTGCCCTACGGCGTGTCGGTGTCGTTGACCTACTGGGGCACGGTCACCGAACTGATGGAGGTGATCGCACTGGCGGCCCGGGGAGCGATCACCCCCCACGTCGAGCGGTTCCCGCTGGAGCGCGCGGCCGAGGCCTATGCGCTCCTCCACGCCGGCAAGCTCGCCGGTCGGGCGGTCATCACGCCGTAGCGCTCACACGATCGGGGTGCCGCCGGACCGGGACCTCGGTCCTCAGCGCCGCAGGTCGAGCGTCTCGACGGAACGGGTCGTGGCGGCCAGCACCTCGGGGCGGGGGCTCACCCCCAGACCGGGACCCGCCGGGACGGCGAGATGGCCGTCGTCGAGCACGAACGGTTCGGTGAGGTCCTCGTGGAAGTACCGGTCGGAGGCCGACAGGTCACCGGGGAGCGTGAACCCCGGCAGGGCGGCGAGGGCGACGTTCAACGCCCGACCGAGCCCGGTCTCGAGCATCCCTCCGACCCACAGCGCCACGCGCCGGTCCCGGCACAGGTCGTGGATGCGCACCGCCTCGGCGAGCCCCCCGACCCGGCCGACCTTCAGGTTCACCACCGAGCAGGCGCCCCGCTCGATCGCATCGGCGGCCACGGTGGCCGAGGTGATCGTCTCGTCCAGGCAGATCGGCGTGCCGATCCGGCGGGCGAGCGCAGCGTGGCCGGCAAGGTCGTCGTCGCCGAGCGGTTGCTCGCAGAGCAGCAAGCCGAACTCGTCGAGGCCGGCCAGGTGGTCGGCGTCGTCGACGGTGTAGGAGCCGTTGGCATCGACCTGCAGGGCCAGCTCCGGGAACCGGGCGCGGACGGCGGCGACCGGGACCAGGTCCCAGCCGGGCTCGATCTTCAACTTCACCCGCCGGTAGCCCTCGGCGACGTGGCGCTCGACGGCATCGAGCAGCGCGGGCACCGAGCCGGAGATGCCGAGCGCGATCCCGGCGGGCACGCGGTCGCGCGTGACGCCGAGGTGGGCGGCGAGGCTGCGGTGCGCGGCGCGCAGATCGGCGTCGAGGAGGGCCACCTCGAGTGCGGCCCTCGCCATCGGATGGCCCTTCACGGCCGGCGTGGCGGCGCCCGCCGCCAGCGCCGGGACGAGGAACCGGCGCAACACGTCGTGGGCGCCGTCGACGTACTCGGCGGTGTATGTGGGCTCGGCGGGCGCGACGCACTCGGCCCAACCTTCGGTGTCGGGGCCGAGCACCCGCACGACGAGCACGTCACGGGCGGTCTCGACGCCGTGTGCCGTGCGGAACGGGGTGACGAGCGGCAGGTGGACCCGGCGCAGCTCGACGTGGGTGACCGCTGCCGCGCTCACGGCCGGGCCCCCCAGGCGGTGAGGTAGGGCGCGAGGACGTCGCGCAGATCCGGGTGCTCGCGTTCCCGCAGTTCGTACCGGGCCCGCCGCACGGGGACGCCGAGCGTGCCGCCCGCCCGGGCGAGCACGTGCTCGAGTCCGATCGGGGTGCCGGTGACCACGACGTCGGGCGCGGCGGCAGCGATCGTCGCTGCGAGGTCCTCGATCTGCTCGGCGCCGTACCCCATCGCCGGCAGCACCGGACCGAGCTGGGGATGGGCTGCGTACACGGCGGCGATCGAGCCGACGGCGTACGGGCGAGGGTCGAGCAGTTCGACCGCGCCGGCCGCCCGGGCGGCGACCGTGCCGGCGCCGAACGGCATCCCGCCGTGGGTGAGGCTGGGGCCGTCCTCGACCACGAGCACCCGACGACCGGCGAGCGACGGGCCCGGGTCGAGGGTGACCGGCGAGTCGGCCAGCACGACGGTCGCCGCCGGGTTGACTGCGTCGACGCCGGCGAGGGCGGCCTCGAGCGCACCGGGCGGCGCGCTGTCGAGCTTGTTCACGACGACCACGTCGGCCCGGCGAAGGTTGACCTCGCCCGGGTGGTAGCCGAGCCCGTGGTCGGGCCGGAGCGCGTCGAGCACCGTGATCCACAACGCCGGCGCGAAGAACGGCGTGTCGTTGTTCCCGCCGTCCCAGACGACGACGTCGGCCTCGGCGGCGGCGGCGCGCCCGACCGCGGCATAGTCCACGCCGGTGTGCACCACGAACCCTTGGCGGATCGGCTCTTCGTACTCCTCGCGCTCTTCGATCGTCGGCGCGGCAGCGTCGAGTTCGTCGAGGGTGGCGAAGCGCTGGACGGCCATGGCCGTGAGGTCGCCGTACGGCATCGGATGGCGCACGAGGGCGACGCGAAGGCCGGCGTCGAGGAGCAGCCGACCGATCCGGCGGCTGGTCTGACTCTTGCCGGCCCCGGTGCGGGTGGCGGTGACGGCGACGACCGGACGGTCGAGGGTGAGGAAGGACCGTTGCGGGGCGAGAAGCCGGAACGAGGCGCCGGCGGCGAGCGCGATCGAGGCGCGATGCATGACCTCGGCGTGCGGGAGGTCCGAGTAGCTCAGGATCACCTCGTCCACCCCGTGGCGGGCCACGAGGTCGGCGAGGTCGGCCTCCGGGTACACCGGGATGCCCTCGGGGTAGCGGGGGCCGGCGAGCACGGCGGGGAAGGTCCGGTGGTCGATGCCCGGGATCTGCGCGGCCGTGAAGGCCACGACCTCGACGGCCGGGTCGTCGCGCAGCACCGTGGCGAAGTCGTGGAAGTCCCGCCCGCCAGCCCCGGCCACGACGACCCGCCGGGCCGGCGTCCGATCGGTCATCGAGCGACGGAGCAGGCGAGTTCGCCCCGGAGCCGGGCCCGCAGCGCAACGGCCAGCAGCGCGATCGAGGCGCCGGCGAGGAACGGTTGGATCGGCTCGAACCAGCGCAGGGCCCCCGAGGCGCCCAGTGCGACGACGACGAGCTTGTTGCACACCGGACAGCCGACCGCGAAGAACGCAAGCGCCCCGCCGAGGCCGCCGGCGCGCGCCGGCCGGTCCACCCCGCTCGGCTGCCGGACGTAGGTCGCCACGAGCATCCCGCTCAGGACGGCGGACACGGCGAGCACGACCGGCGACCACCAGGTGACCGGGACCGGGCGGCCGAACACCGGGTTGGGGATCACGTCGGTCGGGAGCCCGACGACGAGCGCCGCCACCAGCGAGGCCGCCACCGCCGTCGACCACCGTCGAGCGGACCACGAGCGCAGCGCAACGACCGCCATCACCCAAGTCTGCCCGACGGCCGGCGATCGGCGACACTGGTCGTGTTCTCCCGAGGAGGCGTTGCGTGGACTCTCGAGCGGCGGCGATCCTGCCCCAGGTGGCGACCTCACCCGAGCATGCCCGGGCACTGCTCGCGCTCGACGGCGCCGCCCTCGTGCGGGGCATCGATCATCTGGACCGGGCCGTCGCCACTGGCCGAGACGTGCTCGGTCCCCGCACGGTGCGGATCCGCCCGCAGTTCGAGGTGACGCCCGAGCAGATCGCCGACGAGGCGGCCGTCGTCACGGCGCAACCGGCCGACGAGCGCGGCCGGAAGCGCTACCGGGGGCCCATGGAGGCCGACCAGCCGGCCCACAACGACGGGTTCGGCTTCGGGGACTACGCCCCGGATCACATCTTCCTGTGGTGCGCGCAGCCGTGCGCGATCGGCGGCGCCTCGTTCCTCGTCGACGCGCTCAAGCTCCTCACCGTGTTGTCGGCGCAGGACGAGGCCTTCGCCCGGTTCGCGTGGACGGTGCCGATCGACCACAGCATGCCGAACTTCCCCCAGCCCAGCTTCGAGCCGATCGCTCGCCGGGTGCACGGCCGGGTGCAGGTTCGCTGCCATCCCGACCTCGCGGCCGCACCCGGACCCGACGAGGGCGACCACGCCCCCGTGGTGAGGCACTGGATGGAACAGGTGGCCCTCGCCCGCCACGACGGCACCCAGTTCCGGCTCGCGGCCGGCGACCTGCTCTGCATCGACAACTACCGGATGCTCCACGGCCGCAACGGCTACGTGCAGCCCCGAAGAAAGGTCACCTCGATCTGGTCCTGGACCACCGAGGCGTGCGCCATCCCGACCGGCGAGTTGGACATCGCCGCCCCCGACCTCGCCGCACTCCCGGCGGTGCGCTGAACCAGCGGCGCACGCGCCGGTGCGTCAGCGCCGGCCGCCGACGGCGTTCGAGGCGATGCCGAAGCGTCGTTCGAGCGGGACGATCCCGAAGATCAGCACCAGGATCAGCAACGCCGACACCGCCGTGCCGATCGGCGTCGGCTGGAACTCCATCGCGCCGAGCAGCTTGACCGGGAACGTGGTGGTGTCACCGCTCGCCAGGAGCACCGACACCGCCGCCTCGTCGAACGACACGAGGAACCCGAACAACAGGGCGGCGAACAGCCCGGGGCGCACGAGCGGCAGCGTCACGCGCCAGAACATCCGCAGCGGCCGCGCCCCCATCGACAGCGCCGCTTCCTCCATGGACCGCTGCACGCTCTCGAACGCCGTCACCAGCATCCGGCACATGTACGGGACCGTGATCACGAGGTGGGCGAACAGCAGGCGCTCGAACGACGGGCTGGTGCCGAGCCACAGGAAGAACAACACGAACCCGATGGCGAGCGATGCCTGCGGCACCAGCAACGGCGACATCAGGAACGCCACCACCCCGTCACGCCCCGGGAAGGCGAACCGGGCCAACACCCATGACGCCGCCAAGGACACGAGCAGCGCGATCACGACGGCGGTCACCGCGAGCCGGAGCGAGAACAGCAGCTCGGTGCGGTAGCCCTCCGACGAGAACGCCTCGGCGAACCACTTCAGCGTGAACCCGTCGAAGCCGACCTGGATCGAGTCCGACGAATCCACCGAGCTCTTGAGGATCACGATCATCGGCAACATCAGGAAGCCGAGCACCAGCGTCAGGTAGAGGCGGCGCAGTGCGTTCCACGACCGCTGGAGCACCGGCAACCGGTTGAGCACGGAGGCCGCAGCCGTGACCGGTCGGGGCCGTAGCAATGCGCCACGACGCCGGGAGCGCACCGAGCGGCCCCGGGTGAGTCGCCCGCCGACCCGCTGGGCCAGCACGGCGTACAGCAGGACGATGAGGAACAACAGCATCGACAGCGCCGCAGCCCGCTCCCAGCGGTAGGTCGCGATCTGCTGGAGCACGAGCACCGGGGCCACCGTGACGCGGCCCTGGCCGAGGAACCGCGGGGTCACGATCGAACCCACGGCCAAGATGAACACGAGCGTGCTGCCGGCCACCATCGCGCTCGCAAGCCGCGGCAGCGTGATCCGGAAGAACGCGACGACCGGATGGGCGCCCAA
>JBILVB010000011.1:0-44715 GCA_044370695.1 Acidimicrobiales bacterium
ACGCCCTCGACAACGCCGTCGCCGAGAGCTTCTTCGCGTCCCTGCAATGCGAACTGCTCGACCGCCACCACTGGCCCACCCTCGCCGGGCTCGCCCGAGCGATCTTCCACTGGATCGAAACCTTCTACAACCCCACCCGCCGCCACTCCACCCTCGAACACCGCAGCCCCATCGACTTCGAGGCCACCAACGCGGCATGATCCCCACACCCAACCCGTCCGTGATCCGGGGGGCACTCCAATCTACTGACGACGTGAGTCATCCCAAGGACGCGAGCGACGGTGGAGCGAGATCGACGTACCACCTCGCGCTCTTCGCCGGAGCTTTCCGAGGCCACCTCGTCGACACCGGGTACAGGCTGGCCGCGAGCTGGTCGATCCAGCGCGTGAGCTGCTCGAGTTCACCCTTGTGCCACTGCGCCTTGGCCCCATCGCGCAGCTCCGCGTATCGACGGAACAGATAGCCATAGACGTCTGCGATCTGGACAAGGCCGACGTGGTGTGACCTGGCAAAGAAGGCCGAGTCGATCACCTGGTCGAGTTGTGGCGCGCGGGGCGCGCGTCCGTAGTAGTCGTCTGACCATGCCGGCGGGCTGTAGAGCAACTCGGCCAAGCGGTCCTCGCGACTCTTGTTGATGTCGAACACCAACATGGTCTTGCCCTTGTTGCCTGTTGCCGACTGGTGAGCCTTCTGAACCTGCAAAGCAATGTGGCACTTCGCGTTTGAGGGTTGGGTGATTGGAGCGGGGTGATGCCGGGCGCGGCGCAGGGGCTCTGCGATGCTCAGCGATGTCTGACGTCGTGAGTGTCGAGGAGCCCCTGCTTGGAAACGGATGCTACGCGCATGTGCGCGCTGTTGGTCGGCCTGCCGACGGTGAAGGTTGTTGGTGTTGGGGAGTGGCCGTCGTGGCTGCGGATCGCGGTGACGGTCGACAGCGAACGTCCCGTGTGTTCGTGTGGCGGCACGGTTCATCGTCATGGTGTGCGCGAGGTCGTGCTCGTCGATCTGCCGTGCTTCGGGCGGGCGACGCGGCTGGTCTGGTGCAAGCAACGCTGGCGATGCACGGCGTGCGGGACGTGCTGGATCGATGCTGATGCGGAGATCGCGACGGCCCGGTGTTCGTTGACGACCCGGGCAGCGAGGTGGGCGACGGTGCAGGTCGGTCGGCACGGCCGGGCGGTCAGCGACGTCGCTCGCGATCTCGGCTGCGGCTGGCACGCGGTGATGGACGCAGTCGTTGCCGTGGGTGAGCAGCTGGTCGATCACCCCGACCGGATCGGCGAGGTGAACGCGCTCGGCGTGGACGAGACGTTGTTCGCCAAGGTCGGCCCGTTCCGCCGTCAGTTGTGGTCGACCCAGATCGTCGATGTCCGTCGCGGTCAGCTCCTCGATGTGGTGCCGGGCCGTGACAGCGTCGAGCCGTGCCGATGGCTCTCCGGCCGGGAACCGGGGTGGCTCGGGGCGATCGAGTGGGCGACACTCGATCTGTCCGCGTCGTATCGGACGGTGTTCGACACGATGCTGCCCGACGCCGTCCAGGTCGCCGACCCGTTCCATGTCGTGAAGCTCGCCAACACCGCGCTCGACGAGTGCCGACGTCGTGTGCAGAACGAGACCCTCGGTCATCGCGGTCGCCGCGACGACCCGCTCTGGCGCGCACGTCGCCGGCTCACGATCGCACGCGAACGCCTGTCCGCCGAACAGCACGACAAGTTGATGGGGCTGCTGCGTGCCGGTGACCCACACCGTGAGGTGTGGTTCGCATGGAACGCGAAGGAGGTCGTGCGTCAGATCTATGACCACACCGACGAAGCACTCGCCGCGGAGTGGGTCGCCGAGATCGGCCGTGACTTCTGTGATCGCGAGATGCCCTTGGAGGTCCGACGGCTCGGACGCACCATCGCCCGCTGGGCGGCGCAGATCGTCGCCTGGCACCGCTCTCACGTCTCGAACGGGCCTACCGAAGCCGTGAACAACCTGGCCAAGCGGATCAAGCGCGTCGCGTTCGGTCTCGTGAACTTCCGACACCACCGCATCCGCTGCCTGCTCTACGCCGGACAACCCGACTGGACCCTGCTACCCACGATCCAACCCTGAAACGCGGAGAGCCAGCAATGTGCAGCGCTGAGGCGATCCAGTCATCGCTACATGTCTCGCTCAGCGGCGACGATCTGAAGCGCTGCCGATCGATCGCTGCGAGAACCAGCTTGTGCTTGCGCTGCCCGATCCAACTGCAGACCTCGCTCATGATCTGAGTGCGCGTGGCGCCTTCGACACCGCGCCAACTCCCGTTCCCTCGGTAGAGGTCAGCAGCCTTGAGCTCTGTGAGCGCCTTGGTGGGGTAGCTGCTGACATCACCGAAGAGCTTGCCGAACTCGGCCTGGGTGCGCGTGAGGCGCTGAGCGTCCACCACGACACCCACCATCACGAGGAAGGGTGACTCCCCATCAATACCAGTCTCATCTACGTAGCAGAGTTTCAACACGGTTCCTGACGAGAATACGCGAGGGGGAGGCCACCGGGCCTCCCCCTCGATCGGTTCTTCGACTACTGAAAGTGCGTGTCACCGCACTGAAGTTCGGATGTCACTCCACTGAAATCTCGGCGTCACTTCCGCTGAAATCTCGGAGTCACTTCACATCAGCTGCAGCCGCTGGTGCTTCCGCAGCTCGGGCAGGCGTGGCACGAGCCGGCCCGCACCATCTGCACCCCGCAGGTGTTGCAGAACGGAGCGTCGCTGTGGCGCACGTGGGCGGCCGGCTCCACCGGGGCCGGCGTGGCCAGGCCCGCTGCGAGCTGCTGCGCGAGGTCCGACGCCGACGGGATCGACTTCGGATCGGGCACGATGTCGTGGCCGGTGACCGTCTCCACCACCGTCTCCTCGACGCCGGGCAGCGTGGGCTGCAGGCGCTCGTCGACCGAGAAGATCCCGAGCTCGGCCCGCTCGGCGTACGAGAGGTACTGGATGGCCAGACGCCGGAAGAGATAGTCCATCAACGACGAGGCGAACCGGATGTCCGGGTCGTCGGTCATGCCGGCCGGCTCGAAGCGCATGTTGGTGTACGCCTCGACGAAGGCCCGCAGCGGCACGCCGTACTGCAGGCCGTGGCTCACCGAAATGGCGAAGGCGTCCATGATCCCGGCCAGCGTGGAGCCCTGCTTGGACACTCGGATGAACAGCTCACCGGGGCGGCCGTCGTCGTACTCGCCGACGGTGACGAAGCCCTTGCAGTCGGCCACCCGGAACTCGAACGTACGGCTCGCCCGGCTGCGCGGCAGTTTCTGGCGGATCGGGGCGTGGACGACCTTTTCGACGATCCGCTCGACGACCTGCGGCGGCGCCGGGACGGCCAGCACTGCGGCCGGGGTGTCGCTGGCGACGTCGTCCTTCTTGGCCGTCGACAGCGGCTGGGCCACCTTGCAGTTGTCGCGATAGATCGCGACCGCCTTCAGCCCGAGCTGCCACGACAGCAGGTGCAGCGCTTCGACCTCTTCGACGGTTGCCTCCTCCGGCATGTTCACCGTCTTGGAGATCGCGCCCGACAGGAACGGCTGGACCGCGCCCATCATCCGCACGTGACCCTCGTAGTGGATCGTGTTGTCGCCCATCGAGCACGCGAACACGGCGAGGTGCTCGGCCCGCAGGTGGGGCGCACCGACGATCGACTTGTGCCGGTCGATGTACGCAACGACGGCATCGACCTGGGCCGGGGTGTAGCCCAACCGGCGCAGCGCACGGGGCACGGTCTGGTTGACGATCGACATCGTGCCGCCGCCGACCAGCTTCTTGAACTTCACCAGCCCGAGGTCGGGCTCGATCCCGGTGGTGTCGCAGTCCATCATCAGCCCGATCGTCCCGGTGGGCGCCAGCACGGTGGCCTGCGAGTTGCGCACACCCCACTCCTCACCCCCGGCGACGGCCTCGTCCCACGAACGGCGTGCCGCTGCGACCAGACCGGCCGGCGCCAGACGGTCGTCGAGTTCGGTTGCCGCCGAGCGATGCATCCGCAGCACCCGCAGCATGTGTTCCTCGTTGTCGGCGAACCCGGCGAACGGCCCCATCCGGGAGGCGATCCGCGCGCTCGTGGCGTACGCATGGCCGGTCATCAGCGAGGTGATGGCTCCGGCCATGGCGCGTCCGGCCTCGGAGTCGTACGGCATGCCGAGCGCCATGAGCAGCGCACCGAGGTTGGCGTAGCCGAGACCCAACTGGCGGAAGGCCCGGGAGGTCTCACCGATCGACGGGGTGGGGTAGTCGGCTCGGCCGACGAGGATCTCCTGGGCCGTGAACACGACTTCGACGGTGTGCTCGAAGGCCTCGACGTCGAAGCGGTCGTCGTCGCCGAGGTACTTCAACAGGTTGATCGACGCCAGGTTGCACGCCGAGTCGTCGAGGTGCATGTACTCGCTGCACGGGTTCGAGCCGTTGATCCGGCCGGTTGCGTGGGCGGTGTGCCAGCGGTTGATCGTGGTGTCGAACTGTAGGCCCGGGTCGGCGCACTCCCACGAGGCCTTGGCGATCTGGCGCCACAGATCCCGGGCCCGCACCGTGTGCAGCGCCGTCCCATCGGTGACGGCGCGCAGGTCCCAGTCCGTGTCGGCGACGACGGCATGCATGAAGTCGTCGGTGATCCGGACCGAGTTGTTGGCGTTCTGGTACTGGATCGAGAACGAGTCGTCGCCGTCGAGGTCCATGTCGAAGCCGTTGTCGCGCAGGACCCGGGCCTTGCGCTCCTCCTTGGCCTTGCACCAGATGAACTCCTCGACGTCGGGATGGTCGACGTTGAGGATGACCATCTTCGCCGCCCGGCGCGTCTTGCCACCCGACTTGATCGTGCCCGCCGAAGCGTCGGCACCGCGCATGAAGCTGACCGGCCCGGAGGCCTCCCCGCCACCGCGCAGGCGCTCCTTCGAGGAGCGGATCTTCGACAGGTTGATGCCCGACCCCGAGCCCCCCTTGAAGATCGTGCCCTCCTCGACGTACCAGTTGAGGATCGAGTCCATCGTGTCGTCGACCGAGAGGATGAAACAGGCCGACGCCTGCTGCGGCACCCCGGCCACTCCGATGTTGAACCACACGGGGCTGTTGAACGCCGCCCGCTGGGTGACGAGGAGGAACTTCAGTTCGGAGCGGAACGTCTCGGCCTCCGTGTCGTCAGCGAAGTAACCGCCGCTGCGACCCCAGTCGGTGATCGTGTCGGCCACCCGGTCGACCACCTGGCGCAGCGACGTCTCCCGCTCGGCCGTGTCCAGCGTGCCGCGGAAGTACTTCTGGGCGACGATGTTCGTGGCATTGAGCGACCACGAGACCGGGACTTCGACGTTGCGCTGCTCGAAGGCCACCGAGCCGTCCCGGTAGTTGGTGATGCGGGCGTCACGCCGCTCCCAGACGACTTGGTCGTACGGGTGCACGCCCGGGGAGGTGAAGTGCCGGCGCAAGCCGATCCCGATGTGCTCCGGGGCCAACGACATGGGTACTCCTGGGTAGTTCGGTGCGAGCACCGGCCGAGCGGTTCGGCCGGGACCTGGACGAGCGGACGATCGAATGAGCGGTGCGGGAACGATTCCGGACGAGCGGAGCGTTCGGTCTGCGGGTGGAGGTGACGACAGACTGGTCGGTGGGCTGATCGGTGGGCTGGCGGAGGACCGGCAGAGCCACAAGATGTTGTGGTTGACGGCCGGGGAACCGACCCTGCCACACAACCTGTAGGCATTACAGCATTGGAATTACAACGATGTCAACGCTGAAGCCGGAAAATCTTGACGCTTAGTAGCGAACCGACCGCAGCGAGGGAGGGACAGGTCCAGAGCCGCTGCTCCCGGCGTTCGCTCGAGCACCCAAAGCGCTCACCGTGCATCCGCCCACTGCCCTCGCTGCGATCGGGGTTCGTATACGGAGGGTAAAGAGGCGGCCTTGTGAAAGTGAAGTGGACAGATTGTGGATTCCTCGAAACTTCTCCCCAGGGCACCCGCCGGCCGTCCACATGGACACCACCGGGCTGGGGACGACCCGCCCGTCCACTCAGTTCGTAATCCGAACTGACCACGGCTAGGGTCCGCTCGTGGACGCAGCCACCTCCGAGCACCCCGGGTCGATCCAACGGGCACTCGATCTCATCGGAGACCGCTGGACGATCCTCATCGTGCGGGCGGTCTTCCGGGGACTGCACCGATTCGACGACCTTCGCCGCGACCTCGCCATCAGCCGACCCGTCCTCGCCGACCGCCTCGCCCGGCTCGTCGACTGCGGCGTGCTGGAGCGCCGCCGGTACCGGGAGCGGCCGGAGCGCTTCGAGTACCGCCTCACCGCCATGGGCATCGAGTTGTCGCCGATCCTCGTCGCGCTGATGCGCTGGGGCGACATCTGGCTGTCGGACGAGAACGGCCCGGAGACCGTTCTCATCCACGGCGAGTGCGGGCACCCGCTCGACCAAGCCCTCGTGTGCTGGACCTGCAACACCACCGTGAGCCCGTTCGGCATCCGGAGCCGCCCGACGGGACCTGACCACATCGGAGATCCTTCGTGACCGACCAGTTCGACGCCTCGCTGCTCGAGAATCCCCTGACCGACCTGATCGCCGCTGCGCGGGCGCTGCGGGATCGAGCCACGGGAACGAGGATCACCTACTCCCCCAAGGTGTTCATCCCGCTCACCCGCCTGTGCAACTCCTCCTGCGGCTACTGCACGTTCGCCGCCGCTCCGGCGCACGTCGACACGCTCTACCTCGAGCCCGACGACGTCCTCGCCATCGCGTTGGCCGGCGCCGAGGTGGGCTGCCACGAAGCGCTGTTCACCCTGGGGGAACGGCCCGAGGACCGCTACGACGTCGCCCGGGCGTGGCTGCGCGAGCGTGGCTACGACTCGACGGTGCACTACCTGGCGGAGATGTGCGGACTCGTCGTGCGAGAGGCCGGCCTACTGCCCCATGCGAACGCCGGGGCGCTGTCCGAGGCCGAACTGGCGGCACTGCGGCCCGTCAGCGCGTCGCAGGGGATGATGATCGAGAGCCTCGACCCCACCCTCGAATGCCACCGCAATGCCCCGGACAAGACCCCGGAGCGCCGCCTGGCCACGCTCGAGGCCGCCGGACGCCTGGCCATCCCGTTCACCACCGGGATCCTCGTCGGGATCGGCGAGAGCCGGGCCTCCCGCATCGAGGCGCTCGAGGCGATCGCCGCAGCGCACGCCCGCTGGGGTCACGTGCAGGAGGTGATCATCCAGAACTTCCTGCCCAAGCCCCGCACCGGCATGCGCCACGAACCGGCGTGCCCGACCGACGACTATCTCTGGACGATCGCCGCAGCCCGGCTGCTGCTGCCGGCCGACGTCCGCCTGCAGGCCCCGCCGAACCTGTCCGACGACTTCGGCGGCCTGCTCGACGCCGGCATCGACGACTGGGGCGGCGTGTCGCCGGTGACCGCCGACCACGTCAATCCCGAGCGCCCGTGGCCCGACCTCGACCGCCTGCGGGAGGTGACCGAGGCGCGTGGCTTCACGCTCGCCCCTCGCCTCACGATCTATCCGTCCCACGCGGTGGAACCGACCCGCTGGCTCGACCCGGCGATGCGGTTCGCCGTGCTCGACCGCGCCGACGCCGAACTGCTGGGGCGCGACGACCCCGGCGCCGTCTACCCCGAGAAGGTCACCGCAGCCGACGTGGTGCACGACGGCGCCGAGGTGATCCTCGTCGGCCACCGGTCCACCCAGTGGTACTCGGGCGCACCGACCGCCCCGCCGGTGTTGCTGCCGGGCCGGCCGCTCGCCAGGGGCGCCGTGGCCGAGGTCCTCGCCGGGGTCGCCGCAGGCGAGGAGCCGGGCGAGGACGAACTCGTCGCGCTCTTCTCGGCCCGGGGGCGAGAGGTCGCCGCGATCGCCGAAATGGCCGACGCCCTGCGCGCCGAAGCGGTCGGCGACACCGTCACCTGGGTCGCCAACCGGAACATCAACTACACGAACGTCTGCACGTTCAAGTGCCGGTTCTGCGGCTTCTCGAAGGGCCCGCTGTCGCTCAACCTGCGTGGTACGCCCTATCTGCTGACCCTCGACGACATCGCCGAGCGCTGCCGGGAGGCGTGGGATCTCGGCGCCACCGAGGTCACACTCCAGGGCGGCATCCACCCGGACTTCGACGGCGACTACTACGTCGACGTCGCCCGGGCGGTGAAGGCCGCCGTGCCCGGCATGCACGTCCACGGCTTCACGGCGCTCGAGGTCACCGAGGGTGCCAAGCGGCTCGGCGAGCCGCTTGCCGACTACCTGCGCCGTCTGATGGACGCCGGGCTGCGCTCGCTGCCGGGCACGGCGGCCGAGATCCTCGACGACGACGTCCGTGCCGTGTTGTGCCCCGACAAGATCACGACCGACGAGTGGCTGGACTGCCACCGCACCGCGCACGAGGTGGGGCTGCGGTCGAACATCACGATCATGTTCGGCTCGATCGAACAGCCGCGCTCGTGGGCCCGGCACCTGGTGCGCACGCGGGATCTGCAGCGCCGCACCGGTGGCTTCACCGAGTTCATCCCGCTGCCGTTCGTGCACATGGCGTCACCGATCTACCTGCAGCACAAGGCCCGACGCGGCCCGACGTTCCGCGAGGTCGTGCTGATGCACGCCGTCGGACGCATCGCCTACCGGGGCCTCGTCGACAACGTGCAGGCGTCGATGGTCAAGGTCGGCCATGCCGGGGTGCGCCAGCTGCTGCAGGCCGGCGTGAACGACCTGGGTGGCACGCTGATGAACGAGAACATCAGCCGAGCCGCCGGCGCCAGCCACGGTCAGGGGTTCACGGTCGAGGACTTCCGCTCGGTCACCGAACCGCTCGGCCGGACGCTCGAGCAGCGCACCACCACCTACGGCCGAGTGGCGACCGGCGCCCGCTGACGCCGGTCAGCTCGCCGGGACCAGCGGCCGCAACGGTGGGAACAGCAGCCCCTCTCGCGGCAGGCGCGTGAGCAACTGCCGCGGCAGCGGCTCGTGGAAGACCCCGGGCACGTCCTCGAGGTCGACGAACGCCGGCGCGCCCGGCTGCTGGGGCGGTACGGCGTGCTCCTCGAAGCCGAGCTGGGTGATCCCGACCGCTTCGCCTGCGGCCCCGGCGACTCGCGCGAGCAACGCCTGGTCGTGGGTGGCGACGACGAGATCGGCCAGGCGGTGCGAACGCGCCCGTTCCGCGACGAGCGTCACGAGCGCGTCGTCGATGTCGTCCTCGGGCTTCAGCTTCGGCCGCGCGTACACGCCGAAGCCGACCGAGCGGATCGCGTGGACGAACGACTGCTGGTTGCGGGCCAACTGCGGCGGCACGTTCACGAACGCCACGGCCTCGACGGCCTCCACCGAGCCGGCCCGCCCGACCAACCAGCGCGCGACCGCCTCGTAGTCGGGTCGGGTCGTGCGCGTCGGCTTGTTCCCGAGCAGGCCGGCCAAGGTGGCGTCGATGTTCGGGGCATCCCAGACCAGCAGCCGTAACGCCGACTCGCTCGGGGTCACGGTGCTCACGCGAGCTCCAACGCCTCGTCCAGGTACCGCTGCCGGCACAGGGCCCGCTGCAGCTTGCCCGACGAGGTCTTCGGCAGCGTCGAGGCCTTCACGAGCATCACGTCTCGAGGGGGAAGGCCCGAGACCTCGAGCGTTCGTTCGTGGATGGCATGGCGCACCTTGTCGAGGTCGTGATCGCCCCGCACCTCGGCCACCACGACCACGGATTCCTTGCCCTTGTAGCCCTCGACGCCGAACGCGATCACGTTTCCCGCCCGCACCCCGTCGATCGCCCCGACCGCGCGTTCGATGTCCTCGGGGAACACGTTTCGGCCCCCGACGATGATCACGTCCTTGATCCGACCGCACAGCACGAGCTCGCCGTCGAGCAGGTAGGCGAGATCGCCCGTGCGCAGCCAGCCGTCGCGGAACAACGCCTCGTTCACGTCGGGCCGCTTGTAGTAGCCCGGTGTGACCGAGGTGCCGAAGATCTCCAGCTCACCGACCTCCCGGTCGGCGCGCACCGAGCCCGACGCCGGGTCGACGACGCGAATCTGCAGGCCCGGAACGGCCCGGCCCAGGAGCGGGAACCGCCGGGCGCGGCGCTCGAAGTCGGGGTCGGTCGGGTCGGCGGGCTCGGCGCGACCGTCCTGCTCGAGCACGATCCGGTCGACGGCGTCGGTGACGAGCCCCCGTCCGAGCGCCGGGAACGTCCCGGCGATCGCGACCTCGGCCATGCCGAACGCCGGAAACACCGCGCCGGGATCCATCCCGTGGCGGGACGCCTCCGCGACGAAGGCCTCGACGGCGTCGGGATCGACCGGTTCGGCGCCGTTGAGCGCGACCCGCAGGCTCGACAGGTCGAGCCCCGACATCCGCTTGAGCGCCCGGGTGGCCAACACCCACGAGAAGTTGGGACCTGCCGTCGCCGTGCCGCGGTGGTCGCTGATCCACTGCATCCAGGCCCCGGGCTTGGCCATGAAGTCCTGCGGCGCGGCCTGGACGAGACCGCACCCCGTCGTCATCGGCAGGCCGAGCAGCCCGACCAGACCCATGTCGTGGTAGAGCGGCAGCCAGGACACGAGCACGTCGACGTCGACGTCGAGCCGCACCGAGGCGGCGATCGCGTCGAGGTTCGCGCCGAGCACCCGGTCCGGGATCATCACGCCCTTGGGCTCGCTCGTCGAACCCGACGTGTACTGCAGGATCGCGAGGCGTTCCGGATCGGCGGCCGGCGGTTCGACGGCGTCGGGCCCCGGCCGGCCGGGCCCGGGTTGCACGGCGCCGAGCGGCACGGTCGGAGGGTCGCCCGGGGCCGGCTCGTAGAACGGCGCGAGCTGGTCGTCGATCAGCAGCAGCTTCGCGTCGCCGTGGAGGATCCGGGCCCGGGTCTGGTTGACGAACTCCTCGATCGAACCCATCCGCATCGGCAGCGGGAGCACCATCGACGCCATGCCCGACAGCCAGCAGGCCCGGATCGTGGTGACCAGTGCCCGGGTCGTGGGTCCGAGGATGGCCACGTGGTCGCCGGGGCCGAGGCCCTTGGCCTGTAGCGCAGCGGCCACGGCACGGGCCTCGTCGTGGACCTGGCGCCAGCTGACGACCTCCCTGCCGCCGGCGTGGACGAACACGACGTGATGACCGGCGTCGGCAGCCGCCTCGAGGCGCGCCGGGATCGGAGTGGACGACGACATGGTCGGATCAGTCAAGCACGCCGACCCTCGCCGGTCCGGCGCCGAGCGCAAACTCCGGACCGCTCGCAAGGTCGGGAACTAGCCTTCCCGACCGCCATGTCGAACACCGCCGAGACCTCCCCCGATCTGCCGCCGTACCGGTACTCGGCGGCGCTCGCTGCCGACATCGAGTCGCGCTGGCAGGAGCGCTGGGCCACCCAGGGCACCTTCGAGGCCCCCAACCCCACCGGCCCGTTGGCCGACACCGGCCGGCCGGCCGGCAACCGGAAGTTGTTCGTGCTCGACATGTTCCCCTACCCCTCCGGTGTCGGCCTGCACGTGGGCCACCCGCTCGGCTACATCGGCACGGACGTCTACAGCCGCTTCCAGCGCATGCAGGGCACGAACGTCCTGTATTCGATGGGGTTCGACGCGTTCGGCCTGCCCGCCGAGCAGTACGCCGTGCAAACGGGCCAGCACCCGGCGGTCACCACGGCGGCGAACGTGGCGAACATGCGTCGGCAGCTGCGGCGGCTGGGGCTCAGCCACGACCTGCGCCGCTCCATCGACACGACCGATCCCGGGTACTACCGCTGGACGCAGTGGATCTTCGTGCAGATCTACAACGCCTGGTACGACTCGTCGGCCCGGCGCGCCCGGCCGATAAGCGAGCTCGAAGCCGAGTTTTCCGCCGGCTCCAGAGCCACGCCCGACGGTCGGGTCTGGTCGGCGCTCGACGCCGCCGAGCGCCGCGCCGTGCTCGACGCCTACCGCCTCGCCTATCGGTCCGACGCACCGGTGAACTGGTGCCCCGGGCTCGGCACGGTGGTGGCCAACGAGGAGGTCACCGCCGACGGCCGCAGCGACCGCGGGAACTTCCCGGTGTTCCGCCGCACGATGCGCCAGTGGATGATGCGGATCACCGCCTACGCGGACCGGCTGCTCGAGGATCTCGACCTGCTGCAGTGGACCGATGCGCTGAAGTCCATGCAGCGCAACTGGATCGGCCGCTCCGAGGGAGCACGGGTGCGCTTCGCCACGGCCGCCGGCGATCTCGAGGTCTACACCACTCGGCCCGACACGCTCTTCGGCGCGACCTTCATGGTGGTCGCGCCCGAACACCCGATGGTCGCTGCGCTCACGGCCCCGGCGTGGCCGGCGGGCACCGACCCGCGTTGGACCGCCGGGGCACGCACGCCCGCCGAGGCGATCACCGAGTACCGACGAGCAGCGGCGTCCAAGAGCGACCTGGCCCGCCAGGAGACCAAGGACAAGACCGGCGTGTTCACCGGTTCGTTCGCCACCAACCCGGTGAACGGCGAGCCCGTGCCGGTGTTCGTGGCGGACTACGTGTTGATGGGCTACGGCACCGGGGCGATCATGGCGGTCCCCTGCGGCGACCAGCGCGACTTCGAGTATGCCCGCGTCTTCGGCCTGCCGATCCCCGCCATCCAGGAGCCGCCCGCGACCTGGTTCGCCGACCGGGGCATCGAGCCATCGCTCGACACCGCCACCTGGCCCGAGGCGTTCGTCGGCGACGGTCGGTACGTCCAGTCGGGCCTGCTCGACGGCGATCGTCCGATCGCGGACGCGAAGCGGCTGATCACCGACTGGCTCGAGGCGCGTGGGCGCGGCACGGGTGCGGTGCAGTACAAGCTGCGCGACTGGTTGTTCTCCCGGCAGCGCTACTGGGGTGAGCCGTTCCCGATCGTCTACGACGCCGACGGGGCGGCGCACGCCATCCCTGCGTCGATGCTGCCGGTGCTGCTGCCCGACACCGACCAGTTCTCCCCCCGCACGTTCGATCCCGACGACGAGCACTCCGACCCCGAGTCGCCGCTGGATCGGCTCGACCACTTCAAGCACGTCACGCTCGACCTGGGCGACGGACCCAAGCCGTACGTGCGCGACACCAACGTGATGCCGCAATGGGCCGGGTCGTGCTGGTACGAGTTGCGGTACTGCGACCCGACCAACACCGAGGCCTTCGTCGATCCCGCGGTCGAGCGGTACTGGATGGGCCCGCAGCCCGACGTGCGCCCCGACCACCCCGGCGGCGTCGACCTGTACGTCGGCGGTGTCGAGCACGCCGTGCTGCACCTGCTGTACGCGCGTTTCTGGCACAAGGTGCTCTACGACCTCGGACACGTTTCTTCGAAAGAGCCCTACACGCGGCTGTTCAACCAGGGCTACATCCAGGCGTTCGCCTACACCGACGATCGCGGGCTGTACGTCGAGGCCGCCGAGGTCGAAGAGCGTGACGGCGGCTACTGGTTCGCCGGCAAACCGGTCAACCGCGAGTACGGCAAGATGGGCAAGAGCTTGCGCAACGCGGTGTCGCCCGACGACATGTACGACGCCTACGGCGCCGACACGTTGCGGCTCTACGAGATGTCGATGGGTCCGCTCGACGCGTCGCGGCCGTGGAACACCCGTGACGTGATCGGGATGCACCGATTCCTGCAACGGGTGTGGCGCAACCTGGTCGACGAGGCGTCCGGCGCGCTCCGGCTCGTCGATTCGCCCGCCGACGACGAGACACGACGATTGCTGCACAAGACGATCGCCTTCGTCGGCGAGGAGATGGAGGCGCTGCGGTTCAACACGGCGATCGCCAAGCTGATCGAGTTCAACAACCACCTCACCGGCGTCGTCGCCACGAGCGGCGGGTGCCCGGCCGAGGTGGCCCGCACGCTGGTGCAGCTGCTGAGCCCGCTCGTCCCCCATGTCGCCGAGGAGCTGTGGGCCAAGCTCGGCCACCCCGAGTCGATCACCTACGTGCCGTGGCCGGTGGCCGATCCGGCGCTGCTGGTCGACGACACGGTCGAGATCCCCGTGCAGGTCAACGGGAAGGTTCGCAGCCGCATCGTGGTCGCGACCACCGCTGACGCCGCAACGCTCGAAGCCGCTGCGCTCGCCGACGACAAGGTGGTCACCGCCCTCGCCGGTGCCACGCCCCGCAAGGTGGTCATCGTTCCGGGCCGCCTCGTCAACCTGGTCGTGTGATGTCTCCTACGGTGGCGCCCATGACCGACGCCGCCGCCCTGAACGACTTCAACGCCCGACTCGTCGCCGAGTTCCGCGCCAACGGCGGCACGGTCACCGGCGCGTTTGCAGGCGCGCCGCTGGTCCTCGTCACCCACACCGGGGCCAAGTCGGGGATCCGCCGCACCACCCCGCTCGTGCACACCCTCGACGGTGACCGTGTCGTGATCATCGCCTCGAAGGCGGGCTCGCCCACCCACCCCGACTGGTACCGGAACATGGTCGTCAACCAGCAGGTGACCGTCGAGCTGCCCGGCGAGACGTACGAGGCGCTCGTCGTCGAGGCCACCGGCGACGAGCGGCGCCGCCTGTTCGACGCCCAGGCCGCCGTGCTGCCCACGTTCAAGGACTACGAGGCCAAGGCGGCCGGGCGCGAGATCCCGGTGCTCGTGCTCGAGCGGATCGTTCAGTAGAAGATCGGGCCGGGCTGCCCGCCGCCGCAGGCCACGGCATCCCCCGTGATCGCTGCGGCCCGCGGGCTCGCCAGGAACGCGACGACCGCCGCGACCTCGTCGGCGTCGACGATCCGCTTGATCGCATTGCCCTGGGCCATGCGGGCCTCGATCGTGGCCGGGTCGGCACCCGCCGCTGCGGCCCGGGCCGCCACCACGCCGGGGGTGGCCTCGGTTCGGGTGAGCCCCGGATGCACCACGGTCACGGTGATCCCGTGCCGGCCCAACTCGTCAGCCAGGTTCTTCGTCATCGCTGCCACTGCGACGTTGCGGATCGAGCCGACGATCGAACCCGTCGAGCGGGCAGCGAGTCCGGAGATGTTGACGATGCGACCCCAGCCGCGCTCGATCATCTGCGGGGCGACCGCCTGCGCGCAGCGCAGGTAGCCCATGACCTTGACCTCGACCTCGTCGAAGAGGTCGCTCCGGGTGAGGTTGGCCAGCGTCGGCGGTGCCGACTGCCCGCCGGGTCGAGCGGCGTTGTTCACCAGGATGTCGACCCCGCCGAGGCCCTCCACTGCGGCGGCCACCATCGAGCGCACCGAGTCATCGTCCCCGGTGTCGACCGGGATCCCGACGATCCGACGGCCGGTCACGGCTCGCAGGTCCTCGACCGCCGTCGCGAGGCGACCGGGGTCGCGGGCCGCGACGGCGACGTCGCACCCCTCCTCGGCCAGCGTCCGGGCGATCGCCTTGCCGATGCCCCGGCTCCCGCCGGTGACCAGCGCCCGCTTGCCGGTGAGGAGGAGATCCATGGCCGAAGCGTACGACGCCACCGAAGCACGACGGACGGCTGGCACGCCCCGGGAGGACCCGTGTAGTTTTGCCGACGCCTTTCGGGGCTGTAGCTCAGTTGGTAGAGCGCTTCCATGGCATGGAAGAGGTCAGGGGTTCGATTCCCCTCAGCTCCACTCCCGGCCCGGTCGGTGCGACGGATGTGTTCCACCGGCCCGAATCTCGAAGAGCCGCACCGGCGTCTCGTCGGGTTCGAGCCGCCGTCGGCCGTCGGGATGCGTTCAGTCCTCGATGCCCGAGTTCTCCAAGACCTGTACTGCCGTGCAC
Organism: Acidimicrobiales bacterium; assembly: GCA_044370695.1. Lineage (GTDB taxonomy): Bacteria > Actinomycetota > Acidimicrobiia > Acidimicrobiales > Ilumatobacteraceae > JBEIFW01. The sequence goes on from JBILVB010000011.1 coordinate 15,708, forward strand.
GGCTGGCCCGCTGCAAGCTCCACCGGCAACGGGTTGGTCGGCTTGGCGTCCCCGCTGATCACCGCGCCTGCACACGAACCGTCGGCCGCCTTGGCGGCGAACATCAGCACGGCGTTGCGACCGGGTGCCTTCAGGTCGACCACGCCGAACCCCGAAATCCCGTTCTCGGGCGCCTCCAGCGAGAAGCCGACCAGGTTGCGGCCGCCGGCGAGAACGGTCGGGTAGGCGGTCACCCACGCCGCCGTCTGCGGCGGCAGGCGGCCGCCTCCCTTCCCCTCGCTGTTGGCGAGCGCAATGCGCACCAGCTCGTCGCGCCACGCCGCCACGTCCACCACCTGCCCGTTGCTCAGGTAGGGGGCGTTCTGCTCGACTGAGGGCTGCGGGCTGATCGGACCCTGGGCGGCGGTCGTCGTCGGCGCCTTCGTCGTCGGTGGCCTCGTCGTAGCCGGCGCCGCCGTGACGATCGAGGCGACGGTGGTCGGGGCGACGGTGGTCGGGGCAGCCGTGGTCGTGGTCGCCGCCGTCGTGACGACGGTGGTCGTATCCACTGCGACCGCCGAGGGTACCGACGACGCGGCACCCGATGCCGAGTCGTCACCGCACGCGGCAAGCAGGCCGGCGACCGCTCCGAGCGTGAGCACCGACCGGCGAACGATTCCCTGCGTGTGAGAGCCATCCCGCTTGAACAGCATTCGTCTTTTTTCAAGACGTCGGTGCGACCAACGTCAAGCGAGCACAGGGTCCGTGCCGCCGCCGGCGGCAACAGGGCTCGACAGCGACATCCGGGCGCGTGCGGTCAACGCCAGGTCAACCGCTGTGCGGTCGGCGCTCCGTCAGTGAACGAACTCCTCGCCAGGCTGTCGCCGCGGCCGCCTTGCCGGCGTCGATCACCGTCGACCGGCCCGGAGAGCGGGGGTGGAGTCCCAGACGGCGGAGATGATGGTTGACGGCATAGACCTTGGCGTACCGCTGCAGCACCGGGGTGCCCCAGACGACCGACAGCGAGATCGACAGCTCGCCTTCGGTCACGACCGAGTGGACGCAGTCCGGGCCGATGAACAGACCGGACCCCGGCTGCAGTTCGTGGGTGACGAGATCGACCGGCTCCTGATCGACCGCGCCGTACTCGCCGCTGTACATCCCTTCGAACACCGTGGACTTGCTCGCATCGTCGGCGAAGGAGCCGACGGTGAAGTGCTTTCGCCCGCGCGCTTGGAAGAAGAGGTTGTTCTCGTGGTCGACGTGGAAGGGCACCGTCGTGTTCGCAGCGCTGACGAACAGATATCCCTCGGGCTGCCCGACCGCCGAAGCCGCGATCCCGGCAGCTGTGCGGAACTCCTCGAACAGCTCGCCGAGCCACGTTCGGTAGGCGGGATCCTCCTCGATCGAGGAGATGGCCACCCAAAGCCGACGCTCGGCGACCTCGCGAACCGCCGACGACGCTCCCGGACCCGACCACTTGACCGGTCGGAAGGCTGCCTCGACCCGGCCTCGGTCGGAGGCGGCCGTCTCGATCAGGTCCGGTCGGAGTCGGTCGGCGAGCAGGGCGATCGCCTCGAGCCCCAGCATCGGGTCTTCGGCGAGGGCATGACCGAACCGGAACGCAGGGCTGTGCTCGCCCCCCGTCCAGGTGAACGGACCGAACTCGAGCCGCCGGCCCGCCATGTCCGTGGATCTCTCCATGAGGGTACCTCCAGCCTCGGCACGCTATGGCGGCGCGGCGGGACCGGTGCCGGAGTCGTTCGATCCAGAACGTCGGGCTAGGTCGTCACCGGGAGGGCCCACGGCACGACGGGCGCGTCCCGGTAGAGACGCTCGATGTCGTAGAAGCGGCGCTGCTCGTCGGTGAACACGTGCACGATCACGTCGCCGAAGTCGAGCAGCACCCAGGTCATCTCGCCGAGGCCTTCGACCCGTAGGGGACCCGACCCCGACGCCGCACGCACCTGGCGCTCGATCTCGTCGACGATGGTGCGAACCTGACGGGTGTTGGACGCCGATGCGATCACGAAGGCGTCCGCGATCGTCAGGACGTCGGCGACGTCGAGCACCAGGACGTCGGTGGCCTTCTTGTCGTCGGCAGCGCGCGCTGCGACGACGGCGCGCTCGAGCGCCACCAGGTGGGCGGGATCGTCGGCTTCGGTCACGGTCTCCTCGAGGTTGTCGTCACGCCGGCATCCGGCGCAAGGGTCGTATCGGTTGCTGCTTCGCCCTCCAGGAAGCGACGGAACGAGTCACCGAGGACGATCGTCGCCTGCACCCCTTCGATCCGCTCGACGGCTACCGACGTGACCACGCTACCGATCACCTCGGCGAGCCCGTCGACCAACGCCGGCGACGCCGTCGCGTCGAGTTCCACGCGGGTCACCGGCGGCACGCTGCCGGACCCTGGTTGGGCGACCACGACGTTCAGCCCGGTCTCGATGATCTTCGCCACCGCCGCTTTCAGCAGTGCTCGATCCCCTGGCGGGGCCACGAGCCGCAGGCGAGCGAGTCCGTTGGCGGGGCTCGCCGCCCCGGGCATCACCTCGGCGACGACGAGACGCAGTTCGGCTTCGTCGAGGCGGAGCAGCTCCTCGGTGGGCGTGCTCACGTCGGCCACCACCGGCACGAGCTGCGCGCCGACGGGCCCGCGTCGCAGCGAACCGACGAGCCCGTCGATGCTCGCGGCGAGCGGAGCGGTCGACTCCGGCGCCGAACGGTCGAGGCGGGCAGCGACGGCGGTCCACACTGCGGCGTTCCGCCCGACCCGAGCCAGTTCCGGCTCCGCCGCTCCGCGGGCGAACAGCACCTGCGCCGCTTCGGACCCGCTCAGTCGGCGCGTCCCGGCCGCCTGCACCACACGCTCGCGGCCCGCGCCGTCGCTCGCCCAGACGTCGGCAGCGAAGGTCACCTCGAAGGGAGCCACGGGCGCGAGGACCTCGGCCAGCGTCGCCTCGGCGAGCACGAAGCGTTCGGCGACCTCGACGCGCAGCACGCTCCCGACCGCCGTGGCCACCGCGTCCAGACGGCCGGTGGTCCAGGCCGACCCGAGCGCCGAGGCGTCGCCGCCCTCGGTCAGCACGGTCTCGGTGCTCGAGGGCAGCGGCACCAACGTGCCGCCCCCGCCCGGGCGCAGCCCGACGACCACGACCCCGGCGAGTTGGGACGAGGCGTCGGCGAGCACGAGCACCACCACCGGCGTCGTGGGCAGTGGCGTCGGGCGTTCCCGGACCTCCTCGACGGTCCCCGCACGTGAGCTTCGAATCGTCTGAACGGCACGCCAGCCGAGCACCGGCACGGCGGACGCCACCACGGCGAGCAGCACGAGCACCACGACGGTGCGTCCGGGGTAGGTGACGCGGGGCGGTCGTCTCACCGGGCCGGACCCCGGTAGAGCCCCCGGGCCCGGATCTCGGCGATCACGGCATCGGGGAGCAGGAACTGGAGCGGACGACCGTCGAGCACTCGAGCCCGCAGATCGCTCGAGGAGACCTCGAGGTGCGGGACCTCCACCCGGATCCAGGCGACACCGTCCGGGAGCACCGACGTGCTCCCCGGGCGGTCGACGACCACGAGGCGGGACCGGGCCACGACCTCCTCGGGGCGCTCCCACGTCGGCAGCAGGGCCGCAGCGTCGGCCCCGAGGATGGTGAACAGCTGCACGCCACCTTCGGCCCCGAGCGACCGCAGCGTGTCGACGGTGTAGCTCGGGCCGCCCCGATCGAGCTCGATCCGGCTGGCCGACAGACCCTCGATCCCGGCGACGGCCGCCTCGACCAGAGCGAGCCGGTCTTCGGCCGCGCTCAGCGCCCTCGTGCCCTCCTTCTGCCAGGGCCGGTTGGCGACCACGAGCAGCACCTCGTCGAGGGCGAGCGCGTGGCGGACGTTCAGCGCGGTCACCAGGTGACCGATGTGGGGCGGGTCGAACGTGCCGCCGAACACCCCGACGCGCCGTGCCGGCACCGGGGGCGCAGCATCTGGCACGGCCGAGGAGCGTACCGTCGGCACCGCGGCCGGATCCGCTCAAGCTCCTGGCAGACCTGGGCCGAACGGCTCGTTCGTCCGCTTGTGCCAACCGACACCGACAACGACGGAATCAACCCGATAGGGACGACGTTGAACCAGACGCCATGAACGACACGCTCGGCTTCTACCTGAACGACATCGGCAAAGTGGCGCTGCTCACTGCGGAGGAGGAGCGCCAGCTCGCCAAGGCCATCGAGAACGGACGCGTCGCCCTGGCGCGGATCGATGCCGGCGAGGACACCCCCGAACTCCGTCGGACCGCCGCCACGGCCGCGGCCGCCAAGGATCGCTTCGTACGAGCCAACCTGCGGCTCGTCGTGAGCCTCGCCCGCCGCTATCCCCTCCCCCAGGGCATGGAACTCGGCGATCTGATCCAGGAGGGCAATCTCGGCCTCGAGCACGCCGTCGACAAGTTCGACTGGCGCCGAGGCTTCAAGTTCTCCACCTATGCCACGTTCTGGATCCGACAGGCCATCGGGCGGGCGCTCGATCAGAAGGCGAGCTTGGTACGCCTGCCGGGCGATCGCTCGGCCAGCCTTCGGGCGGCGTTGCGCCAGACCTCGGCCAGCGGGGAGGACCTCGACGCCGAGTCGGCCCGGCTCCACCGCATCTCCACCCCGATCTCGCTCGACCGAACGGTGGGCGACGACGGCGACACGACGCTCGGCGACCTCGTGGCTGCCGACGTCGAGGATCCGGCCGACCGGGTCGTCGCCGGCGAGCAGACCCGCCTGCTCGGGGAGTTGCTCGAACGCCTCGACGACCGGGCCCGCTACGCCGTGGAGGCCCGCTACGGCCTGCTCGACGGGGAACGCAAGAGCTTCCGGGAAGTCGGCGACGACCTCGGTGTCACCGCCGAAGCGGCCCGCCGGCTGGTCAAGCGGGCCGTCGAGGGTCTGAAGGACGACGCCGCCAAGATCCTGGCCGCCTGAGCCACCTGGCTCCGGCCAGACCGCGGTCCCTGCCACTCCCCCCAACGGCGGGTCGATCGCACGCCGAACGCCGCAGCGCCACCCCCCGGGCGCTGCGGCGTTCGCCGTCACGGGCCAGGGCCACGGCATCGGCGTTGCGATCGACGCGGCGAACCGCCACGCTTTGCGCCATGCCGACGACCTGGACCCCGACGTCGTGGCGGAACCTGCCCGCCTCGCAGCAGCCGGACTGGCCCGACGAGACCGCCCTCGACCACGCCCTGAAGCAGATCGCCGGCTTTCCCCCCCTCGTGTTCGCCGGTGAGGCCCGCCGGCTCACGGCCGCCCTCGGCCAGGTCGTGGCCGGCAACGCCTTCCTCCTCCAGGCCGGCGACTGCGCCGAGAGCTTCGAGACCTTCAGCGCCGTACAGATCCGGGAGAAGCTGCGCGTCATCCTCCAGATGGCCGTGGTCTTGACGTACTCCCTCGGGGTGCCGGTCGTGAAGGTGGGGCGGATCGCCGGCCAGTACGGCAAACCCCGCTCCTCGCCGACCGAGCGCCTCGCCGACGGCACGGAGGTGCCGAGCTTCCGGGGCTACATCGTCAACGACCCCACACCCACCGCCGCCGCACGGCTGGCCGACCCGTCCCGCCTCGTCGAGGCTTACCACCAGTCCGCCGCCACGCTGAACCTGCTTCGAGCCTTCACCAAGGGCGGGTTCGCCGACCTGTCACGAGTCCACGCCTGGACGCAGGAGTTCGTGGCGTCCTCCGCCGAGGGCGAGCGCTACGAGCAGATCGCCACCGAGATCGAGCGAGCGTTGAAGTTCATGCAGGCCTGCGGGATCGACCTCGAGACCACCCGCACCCTGCAGGAGGTGGACGTCTACACGAGCCACGAGGCGCTCCTGCTCGGCTACGAGGAGGCCCTGACCCGCCAGGATTCGCTCACCGGTGGCTGGTACGACTGCTCGGCACACATGGTGTGGATCGGTGAACGTACCCGCGACCTCGGCGGCGCTCACGTCGAGTTCTTCCGGGGCATCGGCAACCCGATCGGGGTGAAGATCGGCGCCTCGACCGACCCGGCGTACGTGCTCGACCTGTGCGAAACGCTCAACCCGGCCCGGGTGCCGGGACGGCTCACGCTGATCTCCCGGATGGGGGCCGGCAAGGTGACCGCTGGGCTCCGACCCTTGCTGCGGGCGGTCCGCCAGGCCGGGCATCCCGTGGTGTGGGCCTGCGATCCCATGCACGGCAACACCTTCACCTCGGCAGCAGGATTCAAGACCCGGGATTTCGAGCAGATCTGCGCGGAGTTCGACGGGTTCGTGCGGGCCTGCAAGGACGAGGGTGTCTGGCCGGGCGGCGTACACGTCGAACTGACCGGCGAGGACGTCACCGAGTGCCTCGGCGGCGCCGAGCAGGTCCTCGAGGACCACCTCGACCGCCGGTACGAGTCGGTGTGCGATCCCCGCCTCAACGGGCGGCAGTCGATCGACCTCGCGTTCCGCATCGCCGAGACGGTGCGGGCCTGACCTAGCCTTCCCCCCGGGCCCCGACGGGGGCCGGCAAAGGGGAGGACCATGGCGGTCATCGAGGAGACGGGGCGTCTGCCCTGGCACATGTCCGGCAACTACGCGCCCGTGGCCGACGAGGTCACCGCCGTCGATCTCGCCGTGATCGGCGCGCTGCCCAAGGAGCTGTCGGGTCGGTTCATCCGCAACGGGGCGAACCCGTTACCCGGCAAGGTCACTCCGCACTGGTTCCTCGGCGACGGCATGCTGCACGGCATCCGCATCCGTGAGGGCAAGGCCGAGTGGTACCGGAACCGCTGGGTTCGCACCAAGGTGTTCGGCGGGGCCGACCGCATGGCGCCGGAGAACATGATGGACTTCTCGGTGTCGACGGCCAACACGCACGTGATCGCCCACGCCGGGCGGATCCTGGCGCTCGAGGAAGGGGCGTTCCCCACCGAGGTCACCCCGGAGCTCGACACCGTCGGCACGGTCGACTTCGGCCAGGCACTGCACACCCAGTTCACCGCCCATCCGAAGCTGTGTCCCGAGACCGGCGAGATGATCGCCTTCGGCTACACCATGCTCGGCGCGCCGTACCTCACGTACCACCGGGTCTCGGCCGACGGCCGCCTCGTGCAGAGCGAGCCGATCGACATGGGTGGGCCGACGATGGTGCACGACTTCTGCGCCACCCGGCACCATGCGATCTTCCTCGACCTGCCGGTCGTGTTCGATCTCGAACGGGCCATCCGGGGCGAGATGCCGATGGCCTGGAGCGACACCTACCCGGCGCGGGTCGGCATCATGCCCCGCGAGGGCAAGGGATCCGACACCCGCTGGTTCGAGATCGACCCGTGCTACGTGTTCCACACGATGAATGCCTTCGTCGACGACCAGGGTCGCGTGGTGCTCGACGCCGGCCGTCACGCCTCGATGTGGCGCAAGAGCGCCGACGACTTCCCGCCCTCGGTGCAGTGGCGTTGGACGTTCGACCTCGAATCGGGAGCGGTCACCGAACAACAGATCGACGACGTCGGTCACGGGTTCCCACGCGTCGACGACCGACGCGCCGGCCTGCCGTACCGGTACGGCTGGGTGGTCAGCCCCCGCAGCACCAACGGCCAGCGCGACCTCGCCGCCGAGGCCGAATCCGTGATCGTCCAGTACGACCTCGTGTCCGGGGCCCGCACCGAGTTCGACCCGGGCCGCGGCAAGGTGCTCGGCGAGCCCGTGTTCGTGCCGGCGTCCGACGACGCCGCCGAGGACGAGGGCTGGGTCATGACCTACGCCCACGACCGGCCGTCGGGCGTGTCGAGCTTCATCGTGTTCGACAGCCGGGACACTTCCGCCCCGATCGCCGAAGTCCCGCTGCCGCAACGGGTTCCCTACGGCTTCCACGGATCCTGGGTCGCCGACTGACCCAACGGCGCTGCCACTGGCGGTGTCCCACCTGCACCGAGCCCCTCGTGCCCGTGGCCGGGGGGCTCGTCTGCGTGCACGGTCACCGGTTCGACCGGGCCCGGGAGGGATACGTCCACCTGCTGCCGTCCGGGCGCAAGACGGGAGGACCGGCCGGTGACACCCCAGAGATGCTGCAGGCCCGGCGCGCCCTGTTCGACGCCGGGCACTACGAGCCCGTGCAGCGAGCCGTGGCCGGCGCAGTCGACGCCTCGGCGGCTACCGGAGGGGTCGTGCTCGACGCCGGCTGCGGCGAGGGCGCGTACCTGCGTGCCGTCGGCGAGCGCCGAGACGACCTCGTGCGCCTCGGCGTCGACGTGGCCAAGGCGGCCGTTCGCAGTGCGGCCCAACGGGATCGCGGGGGCGATTACGCCGTCGCCTCGTCCCACCGGCTGCCCGTCGCCGACGGTGCGATCGGCGTCGTCGTCTCGGTGTTCGCGCCGCGAGCGTGGGCCGAGTTCGCCCGGGTGCTGTCCCCGGACGGGATCGCCGTCGTGGCGTCACCCGGCGCGGACCACCTCGACGCCGTGCGCAGGCTCCGCTACGCCGAGCCCGTCCCCCACGCCGAGCGAGCACACCTGAACGAGTCCGACGTGGCGGGTTGGGTGCTGCTCGACCGGGTCGACGTCCGGTACGAGTTGACCGTGCAGGGCCCCGACGTCGAGCACCTCGTCCACATGACCCCGTACCGGTGGTCGGGCCCCGCCGGTCCGCTGCCGGCGGTGCTCACGACGAAGGTGCACGTGGTGGTGACCCGCCACCGGCCCCCGGTCAGGCCTGCTTGACGATCCCTCGCTCGACGAGGGCGCCGACCTCGTCGGCCGTGAAGCCCAACGAGGTCAGGACCTCGGTCGAGTGCTCGCCGTGGCGGGGCAGCAGCGGCTTCGGTTCGAGCGGGGTGCCTCGGAACTTGGCGGCCGGGCGGACCTGGCGGACGCGGCCGACCGAGGGATGGTCGTAGTCCCAGATGGAGCCGTTGTGGACGATCTGCGGATCGGCGACGACGCCGTCCATCGAGTTCACCGGACCACACGCAACGTCCTCGGCGACGAGCCGTTCGAGCAATTCGTCGGCGTCCCACTCGAGGAAGGCGTTGGCCAGCAGCTCGCCGAGCGCTGCGAAGTTGCCCGGCTTGATGAGCCCGGCGATGTTCGCGAAGCGCGGGTCCTCGCACCACTCGGGATGACCGACGGCTCGGAACAGGCCGTGACGATCGGCGTCGCTGGCGGCGAAGTAGATCAGCTCACCGGTGCGGCAACGACTGACCGACATCGCCTGGGCCAGGCTCGGCGAGGCAGCCGACACCGCGTCGTCGAGGAACGAGCGCTGCATCATCCCGTCCGACCAGAAGAACGCGAGCGCCGCGTCGACCATCGCCACCTCGATCAACTGGCCCTGGGCCCGCCCGAGCGCCCGGGCCAGCAGGGCGGCGGTGATCGCCTGGGCCACCGTGTACGAGGTCGACTTGTCGGCGACGATCGTGCGGTGCACGTCGCTGAAGGGGATCTGCGGGTTCACCTGCACCGCCACGTGGCCGGTGATCCCCTGGATCACCGGGTCGTACACCTTGCGCTCGGCGTACGGACCCGTGGGGCCGTAGCCCGAGATCGACACGTACACGAGGTTCGGGTTGCGGGCCGACAGCGCCTCCCACCCCAGGCCGAGCCGATCGCACACCCCCGGGCGGAAGTTCTGGACGAACACGTCCGCGGTGTCGCACAGGCGCAGGACGGCCTCGAGGCCCTCGGGACTGGCGAGATCGACGGCGAGGGAGCGCTTACCCCGGTTGTGGTTGGCGAAGAACGGCGTGAGCGTGTCGGTCGGCGCGCCGGTGATACGGGTGAGGTCGCCGGCGAGGACCGGCTCGACCTTGACGACGTCGGCGCCCTGGTCGGCGAGCAGCATCGTGGCCAACGGACCCGAGACGATCTGGGTCAGGTCGACGATCCGGAACCCTTCCAGCGGTCCACTCATGAGATCCCCCTCACAGCGACGGTCCACCGGACGCTACCGCCGGGGGTGGGACCGATGTCGGGCCGAACGCTCGCTACCCCCGGGCCGCGGCCCGGGTGACGACCCTGCGCTCGGCCAGTCCAGCGATCGTCTCGTCGTCGTACCCGAGCGAGGTGAGCACCTCGACGGTGTGCTCGCCGAGCCGGGGGAACGAGCCGACCGGTTCGAGCGGCGTGCCGTCGAAGCGCGGCGCCGGGCGGGCCTGACGCACCCGCCCGACCACCGGGTGGTGGTAGTCCCAGATCGCGCCGTTGTGGACGATCTGTGGGTCGTGGACCAACTCCTCGACGCCGTTCACCGGGCCGCATGCGACGTCCTCGGCGACGAGGCGCTCCAGCACCTCGGCCGCCGGCCAACGCTCGAACGCAGCGGCGATCGCCTCCCCGAGGGCCGCCAGGTTGTCGCCTCGTCCCAGCGCGGCCGCAGAGGCGAACCGCGGGTCCTCACACCACTCGGGGTGCCCGAGGGCGCGGAACACCCCGTGCCGATCGGCGTCCGTGGCGGCGAAGTACACGATGTCGCCGTCCGCGCACCGGGTCACGGACATGACGCGGGCGAGCGTCGAGCGGTCACGAGGGGTGGGGTCGTCGAGCAACGAGCGGTGCATCATCCCGTCCGACCAGAAGAACGCAAGCGCAGCGTCCACCATCGCGACCGAGATGTGCTGGCCCCGCACCCGGCCCCGTTCCCGGGCCAGCAGCGCCGCGGTGACGGCCTGCGCCACCGTGTACGACGTCGCTTTGTCCGCCACGACCGTGCGGTGCACGTCGGTGAACGGGATCTGCGGGTTCACCTGCACCGCCACGTGCCCGGTGATCCCTTGGATCACCGGGTCGTACACCTTGCGGGCGCTGTAGGGCCCCGACGGCCCGAAGCCCGATATCGACACGTAGACGAGATCCGGATTGCGGGCCGAGAGCGCCTCCCAGCCCAGACCGAGCCGATCGCAGACGCCGGGTCGCAGGTTCTGCAGGAACACGTCGGCGGTCTCGACGAGCCGCAGGACGATCTCGAGGCCTTCCGGGGTCGTGACGTCGACGGCGAGGGACCGCTTGCCCCGGTTGAGGTTGGCGAAGAACGGGGTGATGGTGTCCATCGCGGCGCCGGCTGCGATGCGGGTGAGGTCGCCCCCGATCGACGCCTCGACCTTGATCACGTCGGCCCCTTGATCGGCCAGGATCATCCCGGCCAGCGGCCCGGACACGACCTGGCTCAGGTCGACGACACGGAAGCCTTCCAACGGACCGCTCATGGCCGCTCCCCCCTCGGGACCGCCGAACGTTAGCCCTGCTCCTCCGGCGGTCGAAGCGAACGGAACTGCCACAGCAGCACGAGGTCGTAGACGGCCTTCAACACTCCACCGATCACGAGCGGCCAGCCGAACGACGTGCGGTCGAGCAGCCAACCCGCAACGACCGGCGGGAGGGCCGCTGCGACCGACCGCGGCACGTTGGTGACCGCAGCCGCCGCCGGACGCTCGGGAGGGGTGACCACCGCGAGCACGTACGACGTGCGGGCGGGCACGTCCATCTGCGCGAGCGCGCTGCGGGCCAGCAGGCAGGCGAGCGCCGCCCACAGGTTGGGCATGCACGCCGTCGCCACCAGCAGGGCGTTGGCCGGAAGGTGGGTGAAGGCCATCGTGCGCACGAGGCCGATCCGCCGGGCCAACCGGGCCGACAGCAGCCCCGAGCATCCGGCGAGCAGACCGACGATCGAAAACAGTGCACCGGCCGCCCCGACCGACAGATCGAATCGCCGGTACAACCACAATGCGACGACGGCCTGCCCGACGAATCCGCCGCCGAACGAGTCGATCGAGAAGACCGCCGCGAGGCGGTACACGGTGCGTCGGGACGGACCCAGGCCGACCCGGACGCCCCGGACGGGCTCGACCGCGGGCGACAGCCGCCGGTACCAGGCCAACACCACGACGCCGGCGAGCGCGTACCCGGCGAACACCGATCGGGTCGCACCCAACGGCGCGAGGAGCTCGGCGCGCGCGAGCGCGTCGGGAACGCCCGCGGCCGCCGCTCCGGCGGCCGCCAGCACGAAGCCCACGAGGGTGTAGCGGGCGACGAGAGCGGTGCGGTCCGCCTCGGCCACCGTGCCGGCGAGGAGACCCTGCTCGGCCGGCAGGAAGACGCTGACGTCACCACCCGTGGGATTGAGCGTCCCGACGAGGCCCGCGACGCCGAGCACGGCGAACGACGAGGCGGCGCCGAAGACGATCCCGGTGCCCACCATCACCGCGGACACCACGAGCAGCAGCGTTCTCCGCCCGAGACCCCCGGCGCGCAACCCGACCCCGAGCGTGGCCACCGCCGATCCGGCCAGCATCAGGCTGATCAGCACGCCGATCCTGGTGGCGCTCCAGCCGAGCAGCGCGAGGTGCGCCGGGAGCACCACGGCGACCGCGCCGTCCGCGAAGGCTCGAGCGCCGCGTGTGCGCACGAGCACGGCGGCGTCGGCAGTGGCCGAGGCCGGGAGGAACGGCACGGCCGGAACGTATCGCCGACCGTGCCGCACCCCGGGCCTACCATCGTCCCCATGGGCTATCCGGTCCCGTCGAGCCTGTCGCCCTCCCGGGTCGATGCCTTCACCTCCTGCCCGCTCGCGTTCCGCTTCAGCGCGATCGAACGGCTGCCCGAACCGCCGAGCGTGGCGGCGATCCGGGGCACCCTGGTGCACCGGGCACTCGAGTTGCTGTTCGCCGAAGCCCCCGGCGCACGCACTGCTGCCATCGCCCATCACGGCCTCGGGCGAGCGGTCGACCAAGCGCGATCCGGCAAGGAGTGGGCCCTGCTGGGCCTCGACACCGCGGCCGAGGAACGCCTCGTCGCCGAGTGCGCGGCCCTGGTCGACCGGTACTTCGCGCTCGAGAACCCCGACGAGATCCGCGCCATCGGCCTCGAGCTCCGCATGGAGGCAAAGGTCGGCACCCTCACACTGCGCGGGATCATCGACCGGCTCGAGCTCGGTCCGGACGGCGAGCTCGTCGTGACGGACTACAAGACCGGCAAGCCCCCGGTCGCCCAGCGAGAGCAGGGCAAGCTCGCCGGGGTCCACTTCTACGCGTTCCTGTGCGAGCAGGTCCTCGGCCATCGCCCGGCCCGCATCCGCCTGCTGTACCTCGGCAGCGGCACCGAGATCGTCGCCTACCCCACGGAACAGTCGATCCGCTTCCTCCCCAAGCGCACCACGGCCGTATGGCAGGCGGTCGAGAAGGCCTGCACGAGCGGGGAGTTCAAGCCGCGCACCGGCCCGCTGTGCAACTACTGCTCGTTCCAGCAGTGGTGCCCGGCGTTCGGTGGCGATCCCGACCGTGCCGCCGTCGAGGCGCCGATCGCGATCGGCCGACGTCTGGCCCCGGCGTGACCTCGCCGGTCGAGCGGTTCGACGCGGCCGCCGACGCTGCGATCGAACGATTACGAGGACGCCGCGTCGCCGATCGGGTGTTCTACACCGCATCCTGGGCCGGCGACTGGAGCCTGATCTGGCACGTCGTCGCGCTCGTCATCGCGATCGTGAGCCCCCGGCGTCGTCGGGCGATGCTGCAGGTGACGCTCTGCCTCGGCGTCGAGTCTCTCCTGGTGAACCAGGGGCTCAAGCGCCTGTTCCGCCGGACCCGGCCGACCCACGACGGTGGACGCCCCCACCACCTGCGCACGCCGTCGACGTCCAGCTTCCCGTCCGGACACGCCACCTCGGCCGTGGTTGCCGCCAGCCTGCTGTCGGCCGCCGTCCCCAAAGGCCGGGCCGTGTGGTGGCCACTCGCCGCCGTCATCGCAGCGTCGCGGGTCCACGTGCGGATCCACCACGCCTCCGACGTCGCCGGTGGCGTCGTCGTCGGTGCGGCGCTCGCCGCCGTCGCCCGGCGGGTGCTTCCCTGGCGAGCCACGACGGTCCGGGAATGAGACGCTCGCCGGCGGCGTTGGTGCGGTCGTGCCGCTGCGCTTCGCCCTGACCTGGGATTACCGCTGCCCGTTCGCCCGCAACGTCCACGAACACGTCGTCGACGCGATGCTCGACGGCGCCGACTGGGACGTCACGTTCCTGCCGTTCTCGCTCGGTCAGTCCCACGTGGGTCCCGACGAACCCGCCGTGTGGGACCTGCCCGAGGGCGACAGCGGGTTGCTCGGCCAGGAGGTCGCGATCGCCGTCCAGAGCGTCGCCCCCGACCGGTTCCTCCCGCTCCATCGTGCCCTGTTCCGGTACCGCCACGAGCTCGGCGGCAACCTGCGGGACCGGGAGCGGCTCACCGGCATCCTCGCCGAGCACGGGATCGACGCCGAGGCCGTGTGGACCGAGGTCGACAGTGGCCGGCCGCGTGTGCAGGTCCGTGATCTCCACACGGGCTACGCCCAGAGCCACGACGTGTGGGGCGTCCCCACCTTCATCGTCGGCGACCACGCCGCCTTCGTCCGGCTGATGCACCGGCCCGACGGGGACCCGGCCGCCTCCCGCCGCGACATCGAGCGCATCGTCGAGTTGCTGTCGTGGCCGCAGCTCAACGAGTTCAAGCACACCTCGATCCCGAACTGATCGGGGCAGGCCCCGACCCGGGAGGGCGCCGGCGAGGTGACTAGCGTCGCCGCCCGTGGCCCCCGGTCGTCTGAACCGTCGTACGTTCCTCGCCGGCGCGATCGCCGTGGCTGCGGCGGGATGTAGCGACAGTTCGCCCACCCCGGCGTCGCCCACCGCGTCGTCGGGGCCGTCGAGCACCGGCATCGCCGGCCCGACGATCCTGCCACCCACCGTTCCGGCCGGTGGCGGGAGCGGGGTCGCCACCCCGCCCGCGACCGGGGTGGCGGGTAACCCGTTCTCGCTCGGCGTCGCCTCCGGCGACCCGTTGCCGGACCGGGTCGTGCTGTGGACCCGACTTGCCCCGCTCGAGGGGCCCATGCCGCAGGCCGCCATCGGCGTGCGCTGGGAGATCGCCACCGACGCCGCGTTCGAGAAACGTCTCTACGAGGGTCTGGTGCCCGCGGTGCCGCAGTTCGGGCACAGCGTGCACGTCGACGTCCAGGGCCTGAAGCCGGCGACCACCTACTGGTACCGGTTCAGCGCTGGCTCGTGGACCAGCCCGATCGGTCGGACGCGCACGGCCCCAGCGGTGGGTGCGCCCGTCGACCGGCTCAAGCTCGCCTTCGCCAGTTGCCAGCATTTCGAAGAGGGCTTCTACCGAGCCTGGGCGGATGCGGCTGCATCCGATCTCGACCTCGTGATCCACCTCGGGGACTACATCTACGAAGACGAGTTGCTCGGCGCCGGCAAGGTGCGCAACCACGTCGGCGGGGCTCCGGTCACCCTCGAGCAGTACCGGGCCCGTTGGGCTCAATACAAAGGCGACAAGGACCTCCAGGCCGCGCACGCGGCCTGCCCCTGGTTGGTCATCTGGGACGACCACGAGGTGGAGAACAACTACGCCGCCACGACCTCCGAACGCGAGGGCCGGCCCGGCGGGCCGAGCCGGGAGCAGTTCCTCGCCCAGCGGGCCGCGGCGTACCAGGCGTGGTGGGAGCACCAGCCGGTCCGCCTCGATCCGCCGGGCTCGGGCGAGTTCCGCATCTACCGGTCGTTCGTGTGGGGATCCCTGGCGACGTTGGTCCTCACCGATTCGCGCCAGTACCGCACGGACCAGGCCTGCGGTGACGTCCCGCTGCAGACCGGACCGGCGTGTGCCGAGGCCGCCGAGCCGAGTCGCACGATGTGGGGACCCGAGCAGGAACGCTGGGTCCTCGACACCCTCGGCACCGCCACGACCACCTGGAAGGCGCTGGCGAACGAGGTCGTCATGGGCGACCTGCGCCTCCCCAACGGGGGCATCCTCAACTACGACCAGTGGGACGGCTACGCGCCGGCCCGCAACCGGTTCCTCGGCGCAGTCGCCGATCGCAACGTCACCAACCTGGTGGTGCTCACCGGCGACATCCACCTCGCCGGCGCCATCGATCTGAGCGTGGACCGCGGGGGCGCACGGACCGTCGTGGCGAGCGAGTTGGTGGGCACTTCGATCTCGTCACGCGGCCTGCTGCCGGCGAGCATCGCCGCGCTCGCCCGGACGCTGTTCCCCGCCGTGAAGTACTTCAACGGCGACAAGCGCGGTTACGCCCGATGCACCGTCACCCCGGCGACGTGGACGTGCGAGTACCGGGTCGTCGACGACGTCACCCGCCCCGACGGCACGGTCAGCACCGACGCCACCGTCGCCATCACCGCGGGCACACCGGGGGTCGTGCGCCGCTGACCGATCCAGGGTCGCCGACCGCCGCGCTCGCTCAGCGCCGCTGGACCTTGCGGCTCGTCTTGTCCTCGTACACCCCGCGGTCGGCCTCCTCGAGCGCGAGGTGCAGCTTGGAGCCATCGCTGGCCAAACTCATCCCGACCGAGGCCGAGACCGGCACGGTTCCGTCGATGGGTGCTGCGGCACGGAACGCCGCCCGGAGCCGAGCCCCGACGCGATCGGCCGTTGTCGCGTGGGCACCGGGCAACAGGATGCCGAACTCGTCGCCACCGAGGCGGGCGACCACGATGCCCTCGGCCGCCGGGGCGACCTTGGCCAACTCGCCGCCGATCGCCGCAAGGAGCCGGTCGCCCATCTCGTGACCGAAGGTGTCGTTCGCCTTCTTCAGACCGTCGGCGTCGGCGAGCACCACACCGACGGGTTCGCTCGATCCGGCCCAGGCCGCGAGCGCTTCCTCCCAGGCCAGCCGGTTGCGCAGACCGGTGAGCGGATCTCGCCGGGCGCGCTCGTGCGTCTCGCCGTAGGCCTCGGCGAGCACGACCATGCGATCGATGTGGTTCCGGCGGTCCCGCTGGAGCAGGCCGAGCAGGAGCATCAAGGGGATGAAGAACACCAGCGCGAGCGGGCTGTCCGGCGTGGCGAGCGCAGCGACGAAGCCGACGGGCGCAAGCAGCACGTCGATCAGGAACGTGAACCGCAGCGCGTCGAGCAGCAGACGAGAAGACACGCCCAGCCCGTAGCACGAGCGGAGCCAGGCGACGCAGCCGTCGAAGGTCATCTGAGCCGCCAGCGCGACGACGACGACGGGCCAGTCGCCGAGATCTGGTGACCCGACGGGAAAGAACTGGAACGCGAGCGCCGGGCCGAAGGCGTGCCACGACGAGCCGACGACCGTGAGCGGATCCTCGGCATCCTCGGGACGCCGGGCGCGGGTCAGCGCCGAGGCGAACTGCTGCCCTGCGAACGCGACGACTGGAACCAACGGAGGCGGGAGCAGGAAGCAGGCGACCAGCAGCACCGGGGTCGTGGGCACGGCGACACCGGGGCCGATCTCGAACTCGACCAGCGCGGCGACGGCGTGCACGAGCATGCACAGCGCCAGGACGCGGACGGCATCCGGCGACGGGGGGTCGACGACGATCCAGCACAGGAGCGCCACGAGGAACGACCCTCCGGTCACCAGACCGCTGGCGAGGTGGCGGACGGGCGCCCGCCGAAGCCCACGGCGGCTCCGGGACGTCGCGAGCGCCTTCGTGGCCTCCACCGCGTCGTCGAGCGACGGATTGCGCTCGGGGACCGCAGCGTCGTGCGGCCGGACACGTTCCACGTTCCCGGGGTCGGCCTTCGTGGGCCGCGAGTCCGTACTCACGGACCGCTCGCGAGGCTGCGCATGACAGAGATGACCGGCTCGGGTGTCCACAGCATCGCTCCTCCTTCGTTCGCTTCGTCCGTTCCGGTCGGCACTGGGATCGGCATCAGCGAGAGGCTGCAGCAGGCAAACCGGCGACGGTGGACCCCACGTTGCAGGCGGCCTGACCGGATCTTGAGGGCGGCCGCTGGGTTCTGACGACGGCTGCGCAGCGTCAGTACGGCTTGAACGGGTCGACGAAGACGTCGTCGATGAACCACGATGAGACGTCCGGTTGCACGCCGTTCAACGAGACGCCACCCACCTCGAAACGGATCGTGATGTCGACGGTGCCATCCGATGCGTGCCATTCGGGAAGTGCGATCACCGGGGACAGGCGCCAGCGACCCGGGTCCGCAGCCGGGACACCGACCCGCATCGTGCGGGACTCGCCGGAAGGACGGGCGACCGTCGAGATCACCACGTCGAGGGGTCTGGTTCCCTGCGACTTGACGAAGAATCGCAGGAGGTTCTCCTCCGAGCGCACGCAGAAGCCCGGCGAGCGCGCCGATGCGCCGGGTGCAAGATGCAGGCTGTAGCCGGCGAGGTCATCCCCGGGCACCCGAGGCTGGTCGCTGAGGACCGGGAACGCCGACCGCATCGACCAGCCGAACCACCTCGCGGGCGAGTCGAAGTCACCCCCGGGGACGAGGAAGTACGTGGCGTCGTCCCCGAACGGGGCGAAGGACCGCTCGAGCGATCGGACGACGCATTCCTGCGTCCGCCCGAGACCGACGAAGCCATGGGCTGTGGCGCCGCCCCCGCTGAGCGCCACGGCCAGCGCGGCGCCCACGGCCACCCGCCAGCGCCGGGCACCGCCGACTGATCTTCCAGCTGGACCGATCTCCGCCATACCGCCATCCCGGATTCCGCCGACCGAAACCATCAGCACGGTAGGTTTGGGGGCCGAGCGCCGACATGGGCCGCAAGGACCACTCACCCACCGTGAGGCCGTTGCAGCACAAGGTCGTATCTCACGCAACGCGACGAAGCCGGCGCCCGGGGCGCCGGCTTCGTCGGTACTACGGTCGCTTGGGACGCTCAGGCCCGCACGCTCACCTCCCCGGCTTGACGGGGGTCTCGCTCGGCGGCGCCATCTTCGGCCGGAAGGGCATGGCCCCGTCGTCGCCACCACCGCCCGCAACGCTGCCGACGGCCGCGCCGAGCACACCCGCCATCACCAACGCTGCCAGCGTCCGGGTGACGATCGAGCGCCGGGGCCCGTTCACGTTCGTTCGCATCTCTTCCTCCATCTCTCGCCGAGCGACCATCCGCCACGCGAGGATCATCGGCGAGTGACGCCCGACCGGGAGCGCCGAGACGGGGCCTTGTCGGATCTCCGACACGGCGTTGAACAGGGCGGTCAGCGACCCGGCTGGTACACGCCGAAGACGGCCCGCAAGGCATCGCTGACCTCGCCGAGCGTGGCGCCGGCCTTGAGCGCGACCTTCATGGGCGGCAACAAGTTCTGCGTGCCGCGCGCGGCGTCCTGCACGTCGCCCAGCGCTGCGTCGACCGCGCTCTGGGCCCGATCGGCCTTCCAGGCCCGAACCCGCTCGACCTGGCTCCGTTCGAGCTCGGGGTCGATCGGGAACACGTCGGGGTCGGGCTCGTGGTCGATCGTGAACGAGTTGACGCCGACGATGGTGCGCTCACGGTCGTCGATCGACTTGGTGTACTCGTAGGCCGCCTGCTCGATCTCGTCGGCCTGGTATCCCTGTTCGATGGCGGCGACAGCGCCGCCGATCTCGTCGATCTTGGCGATGTACTCCCAGGCCTTCGCCTCGACTTCGTCGGTGAGCCACTCGACGTAGTAGCTGCCGGCCAGCGGGTCGGGGGTGTCGGTGATCCCCGACTCGTAGCCGATGATCTGCTGGGTGCGAAGGGCGATCCGCGCCGCGTTCTCGGTGGGGAGGCCGAGGGCCTCGTCGAAGCCGTTGGTGTGCAACGACTGGGTGCCACCGAGGACGGCCGCCAGCGCCTGCACGGCAACCCGCACGATGTTGTTCTCGGGCTGCTGGGCCGTAAGCGTCGAGCCACCGGTCTGGGTGTGGAAGCGCAGCAGTTTGCTCGCCTCCTTCTTGGCGCCGAATCGCTCCCCCATGATCTTCGCCCACATCCGACGGGCAGCCCGGAACTTGGCCACCTCCTCGAACAGGTTGTTGTGGGCGTTCCAGAAGAACGACAGCCGCGGGGCGAACGCATCGACGTCGAGCCCGGTGTCGATGGCCGCTTGGACGTACGCGATGGCATTCGCCAGGGTGAAGGCGATCTCCTGCACGGCGGTCGAGCCGGCCTCCCGGATGTGGTAGCCGGAGATCGAGATGGTGTTCCACTTGGGGATCCGCTCGTTGCAGTAGGCGAAGATGTCGGTGATCACCCGCATCGACGGCCGCGGTGGGTACACGTAGGTGCCGCGTGCGATGTACTCCTTGAGCAGGTCGTTCTGGATCGTGCCCGAGATCGCCGAGGCGTCGACGCCCTGCTCCTCGGCGACCAACTCGTAGAACAGCAGCAGGACCGCAGCCGTCGAGTTGATCGTCATCGAGGTGGACACCCGGTCGAGCGGAAGACCGCCGAGCAGGGTGCGCATGTCGCCCAGGGTGTCGATGGCCACGCCGACCTTGCCGACCTCGCCGAGGGCCCGGGGGTGGTCGGAGTCGTAGCCCATCTGGGTGGGCAGGTCGAACGCGCACGAGAGCCCGGTCTGGCCCGCCTCGAGCAAGAACTTGAACCGCTGGTTGGTCGACGCGGCGGTGCCGAACCCGGCGTACTGCCGCATGGTCCACAGGCGCTCGCGGTGCATCGTCGGATACACGCCGCGGGTGTACGGGGGCTTGCCCGGGACGCCGAGCCGGGCGGCGGGATCCCAGCCGGCGAGATCGTCGGCGGTGTACAGCGGGCGGATCTCGATGCCGGAGTCGGTGCGCTTGTCGACCATGCCGGCAGCGTACCGAGGGCGCCCTGCCGGATCAGTGCCCGGTCGTGACCAGCCCGTGGCGGTCGAGCACGGCGTCGCTGCCGGGGAAGAAGATCGTCGTTCGCCCCGTGTCGAGCCAGTGGACCTCGAACGGCGGTCCGCCGTCGGGGCCGTGGACGGCCACGATCTGCC
The DNA here is from genome assembly GCA_044370695.1 of Acidimicrobiales bacterium. Lineage (GTDB taxonomy): Bacteria > Actinomycetota > Acidimicrobiia > Acidimicrobiales > Ilumatobacteraceae > JBEIFW01. The sequence continues at coordinate 36,382 of JBILVB010000011.1, forward strand.
CGCGCCGATCCGGCACCCCCGTGCGGTGACTGCCGAGCCGGATCCAATCGCCTACTGCTGCGTGCATCGTGCACCTCCCGAGTCCTGTGCGTCGCCTCCCACGGTGGCCCGGGCCGGTCGCCCCGCCAAGGGACCAACGTCGCCCCCGGACGGCGACGCTCGGCCCCCAGCGCGAGCCGGGGCCTGCCGCCTGGGCCATCAGGCCCGCTACCGTCGCTCGGGTGCTGCACTACGGCGACGAGCTCCAGGACCTGATGCGACGGAACCTCGCCGGCCACGAGGTCCGCACCCACCCCCTCGACGGTCGCCGGCATGCCGCCGTGGCCGTGGTCGTGGTCGACTCCGACGCCGAGCGACACGGCCACGACGACGGCTGGGCCGGGGTGCCCGACGGCGGCGTCGTGCAGGAGATCCCCGGCCGCCGCGAGGGCGACGGCATCGACGGGAACGTCGCCGGAACCGCCGGGGGCCCCGCCGTGCTGCTGACGCGACGCGGCGCGCACCTCTCCGCCCACGCCCGGCAGTGGGCGCTGCCCGGCGGCCGGATCAACGCCGGCGAGCGCCCCGTCGACGCCGCGCTGCGCGAGCTGCACGAGGAGTTGGGCCTGCGCTGCAGCGAGGCCGACGTCCTCGGCCGCCTCGACGACTATCCCACCCGGTCGGGGTACGTCATCACCCCGTTCGTGGTGTGGGGCGGCGCCGACCCCGACCTCGTCCCCGACCCGGGCGAGGTCGCCTCCGTGCATCGGGTGTCGCTGCGCGAGCTGCTGCGGCCCGACTCGCCGCGCTTCGTACGGATCCCGGAGTCGGAGCGGCCCGTCGTGCAGATCCCGATCGGGCGGGACCTCGTGCACGCGCCGACCGGCGCCGTGCTGTTGCAGTTCCGCGTCGTGGCCGTCGAGGGGCGGCCCGAGCGAGTCGACCACCTCGAGCAGCCGGTGTTCGCATGGCGATGAGTCCGCGGGCGCCGGCCCAGGCGGCGCGCCGGGACGAGATCGTCGCGGCCGCCGCCGAGGTGCTGCGCACCCAAGGGGTCGCAGCGTGCACCGCCCGGTCGATCGCGGCCGCCAGCCCGCTGACGAAGTCGGCCATCCACTACTACTTCAGCGACGTCGACCAGATCGTCGACGAGGCCTTCCGCCAGCTGATGGAGGCCTACCTGGAGCGCATCGAGCGGGCTGCCACCTCCGCCGAGGCGCACGTCCCGGCATGGTGGGCCGCCGCCCACGCCTACCTCAGCTTCGGCGTCGATCGAGGCGACCGCGTCCCGCTGCTGTGGTTCGACTACCAGGTGCATCGGGCCCGCACGGGCGGATCGACGACCTCGGCCGAGCTGACCGACCGGACGATCGCTCTGTTCGTCGGTCTCGTGGCCGCCACGGGCGTCGACCACCCCGAGGACCGGGCCCACGCCCTGTTCGCCGCGCTCGTCGGCACGATCGTGCTGGCCTCCATGCATTCGATCGACGTCGATCGCACGCTCGGCGAACTCGCACGCTCGATCGGCCTTCCGTTCACAGAGCCGTGACATGACCGGTACGCCGACGACACGTACGGCGCCTAGCAATCGGATGTGACGATGGCCGAGATCCGAAACGCCACCGGGGCGTGGGACGAACTGATCGACGCCCAGGGCACCCCACGCCCGGCGGCCACCGAACTCGTCGCCATGCTGCGCGACCTCGGCGAACCCGAACTCGTCGCCCGTCAGGATGCCGCCGAACTCGCGATACTGACGGCGGGGATCACCTTCACCGTCTACAGCGACGGCCGGGGCATCGACCGGGCGTGGCCGTTCGACGTCGTGCCGAGGGTGATCGACGCCAACGAGTGGCGCCGCACCGACCGCGGGTTGACCCAACGCCTGCGAGCCCTCAACCTGTTCATCGACGACCTCTACAACGACCAGCACGTCGTGCGCGACGGCGTGTTCCCCGCCGACCTGCTGAGCGGGAGCGTCAACTTCCGCCCGCAGTGCCTCGGGGTGCGCCCGGCGTTCGGCGTGTGGGCCCACGTCTGCGGCTCGGACCTCGTGCGCGACGCCGACGGGACGACGTACGTCCTCGAGGACAACCTGCGGGTGCCGTCGGGGGTGAGCTACATGCTCGAGAACCGACACGTCGCGAAGCGAGCGTTCGCAGACCTGTTCGAACGCCAGAGCATCCTCCCGGTCGACGACTACCCCGAGGCCCTGGGTCGGCTGTTGCGTTCGATCGCACCGAACGGCCCCGACTCCGATCCGACCGTGGTGCTGCTGACCCCCGGGATCTACAACTCGGCGTACTTCGAGCATTCGTTCCTGGCCCGCGAGATCGGGATAGACCTCGTCGAGGGCCGTGATCTCGTCGTCGACGACGACGACCGGGTGCTGATGCGCACCGTGGCCGGGCTGCGGCCCGTCGACGTCGTCTACCGACGGATCGACGACCTCTTCCTCGACCCGGAGGTGTTCCGCCCCGACTCGACCCTCGGCGTGCCCGGGCTGATGCGCGCCTGGCGCGCCGGTACGGTCGCCATCGCCAACGCCCCCGGCGCCGGCGTCGCCGACGACAAGGTCGTGTACGCCTGGGTGCCCGAGCTGATCCGGTACTACCTCGGCGAGGAGCCGTTGCTCGCCAACGTGCCGACCTACCGCTGCTACTACCCCGACGAGCGCGACCACGTGCTCGACCACCTCGGCGAACTCGTGACCAAGCCCGCCAACGAGTCCGGCGGCTACGGGATCCTGATCGGCCCTCGGGCCACCGCCGCCGAGCTGGCCGAGCGCCGGTCCGCCATCGCAGCCGACCCGCGCAATTGGATCGCGCAACCGGTCGTCGAATTGTCCACGGCGCCGACGTTGTGCGACGGCCGGCTCGAACCCCGACACGTCGACCTGCGCCCGTTCATCCTCAGCGGGGAGTCGAGCTACGTGACCAAAGGTGGCCTCACCCGTGTGGCGTTGCGGGCCGGATCGCTCGTCGTGAACTCCTCGCAGGGCGGGGGTTCCAAGGACACCTGGATCGTCGATCTCGACGACCCGGTCCCGTACTGGAGCAACGGCTGATGCTGCTGTCCCGGGTCGCCGAGAACCTCTACTGGGCCGCCCGCTACCTCGAGCGCGCCGAGGACACCGCGCGCATCGTGCGGGAGCACACGAACCTCATCGTCGACCTGCCGACCCGGGTGGCCGTCACCTGGGAGCCGCTGCTCGCGATCATCGGCTCGCGCCACGCCTTCGACTCCCGCTTCACGACGGCCGACGAGCGCTCGATCATCCGGTGGCTCGTCGCCGAACGGGACAACGCGGGCAGCATCCTGTGCTCGATCGAGTCCGCTCGCGAGAACCTGCGCTCGAGCCGGGAGGTGATGCCCTCCGACGTCTGGCAAGGCGTCAACGACCTGTACCTGTACGTCGCCGCGCACCACGGCGACGGCATCGCCCGATCGTCGCGGTCGCGGTTCCTCGAGCGGGTGATCGGTGACGTGCTCGCCGTCAACGGCACGCTGACGTCCACCATGAGCCGGGACGAGGCCTTCGAGTTCCTGCGGATCGGCCGCAATCTCGAGCGCGCCGACATGGCCACCCGGGTCCTCGACGTGCGGGCCGGGAGCCTGATGGCGGCGGTCGCCCCCGAGTACGAAGACGTCCAGTGGCTGTCGGTCCTGCGATCCCTGTCGGGTCAACAGATGTTCCGACGCACCGTGCGCGGCCCGGTCTCGGGGGAATCGGTGCTGCGGTTCCTGCTCCACGACCCCGACTTCCCCCGCTCGGTGCGGTTCAGCCTCGAGCAGGTCCGGCGCGGCCTGCGCGCGCTGCCGCGTGCGGCGTACGCCGCCGAGACCTGCGAACGGGCCGTCGAACTGCTCGAGCAGGTGCCCGTCACGTTGACCGGCACGGACCTGCACCACTGGGTCGACGAACTGCAGCTCACGATCGCCACGGTCCACGACGCGATGGCCGAGACGTACTTCGTGTCGAACACCCCGGTCCGCTGAGCACTCGGCACGGCGCCGTCAGCGGACCTACCGTCGGGGACACGATGACCGTCCAGGACCACGTCGTGGGTGGGTACCGGCCCGTCGGCCGGTACGACGAGTTGCTCGACGACCGCGGGCGCATCCGCCCGGCGTGGTCCGACGCGCTCGGCGTCCTCGGCGCACCCGACCGCGGTGAACTCGATCGCCGCCGCAACGAGGCCGAGCGTCTGCTCGCCGGCGCCGGCGCCACGCACGCCCTCGACGACCGGCGTGGGCAGTGGCGCATCGATCCGCTCCCGTACCTCGTCGCCGGCAGCGACTGGGACCGCCTGGCCGCCGGGCTCACCCAGCGGGCCCGGCTGCTGGAGGCCTACCTGACCGATCTGCGCGGGCCGCGCCGGTCGCTCACCACCGGGACCGTGCCCGTCGAGCTGGCCTTCGGCCCGTTCGGGCTGCCGCTGACCACGCTCGACGTCCCCCGCAGCGGCCGACCCCTGGTCCGCTACGGAGCTTGGGTCGTGCGCGGCGAGGACGGACGGTTCGTCGTCCTGCGCGACCGCACCGACGACCCCGACGGCGCTGCGGTCGCCCTCGTCCACCGCTCGACGCTGTCACGCCTGGTGCCCGGCGCCCTGCGCCGCCTCGGCGTGCGCCCCCAGAGCGCCTGGTTCGCCGCATTGCGCGACGCACTCGGCGCCCTGGCTCCACCCGGTGTCGACAGCCCCCGCGCGGTCGTGCTCGGCCCCGCCCGGGGCACGCGGGGCAGCTTCGAGGCGTCGTACCTCGCCGCACAGCTCGGCTACCACCTCGCCGACGCCGACGATCTCGCCGTGCGGGCGGGCCGGGTCTGGCTGCGGTCGATCGAGGGGCCCGAACCGGTCGACGTCGTGCTGCGGTGCGTCGGCGACGACGGCGCCGACCCTCTCGAGTTGCGCTCCCGGCGCGGCGTGCCCGGCCTGCTGCATGCCGTGCGGAACTCGGCGGTGGGCCTCGCCAATCCCCTGGGCTCGGCGGCGGCGGACGACCCGGCGTTGTGCGCCTACCTGCCGGCGCTGTGCCAGCTCCTGCTCGGCGAGGACCTCGCACTTGCGGCGACGCCGACCTGGTGGTTCGGCGATCCCCGGTACCGCGACGCCACGCTCGCACGGACCGGCGAGCTCGTCATCCACGAGCGCGGCGACCGTGACGCGGCACGCACCACCCTCGGTTGGCACCTCGACCCCCGGGACCTCGACCAGCTCCGCCGGCGCATCGAGCGCGATCCCGGCCGGTTCGTCGCCCAGGAACGCTTGGCGCTGGGCTCCACGCCCGTACACGGGGCAGGAGGGATCGAACCGGGCCAGGTCATCCTCCAGGCCCTCGCCGTCGCCGTCGAGACCGACGGCTGGTCCGTGCTGCCGGGCGGGGTCGCCCGAGTGATCGATTCCAGCCGGCCGTTGCTCGCCCAGCGCGAGGCCGTCGCCAAGGACGTCTGGGTGCTCGGCGGCCGCTCGGCGGAGAGCCGGCCGGTGCGCCTGCGCACGGCGCCCCAGGTCGACCTGCGCCAGTCGCTGCCTTCACGCGCCGCCGAGGGGCTGTACTGGGTGGGCCGCAACGCCGAGCGGGCCGAGGCCGCCGCCCGGCTCGGCCTGGTCGTCGGGGGTCGACTCGAGGCCGAACCGGACCTCGCCGACGACGACGGCGGGGCCTGGGCACTGGCCGTCGATGCCGCCCTGCGGGCCGTCTCCGGCGGCAGCGGTTCCCCGGCTGCCGGTGGCACGGGCGAGCCGGCCGCCGAACTCGCAGCGGCGCTCGGGGGACGTCCGGGAAGCCTCGACGACAGCCTCGGCCACCTGCTCCAGACGGCGTTCGCCGTGCGCGAGTACCTGTCGACGACCACCTGGCGGGTGCTCGCATCGTTGAGCACCGACCGGGCGGCGCTGGCCGAGGCGGCCTCGGTCGGGCCGGGCGCCATCGCCGACCGGCTCGAACGGGTCAGCTTCGGGCTCGCCGCGCTCGCCGGGCTCGCCCAGGAGTCGACCGTCCGCGGCCCCGGGTGGCGGTTCCTCGACCTCGGTCGGCGGCTCGAACGGGCACTGTGCCTCTTGAACGCCATCGAGGCCGCCGTCGTCGAACCGGTCCCGGACGTGGTGCTGCCGAGCGTGCTCGAGACGTTCCTCCAGGGCTGGGAGTGTCTCGTCGCGTACCGGCGACTGCATCGCAGCGACATCGAGCCCGACGCTGCGCTCGAACTGCTGCTGCTCGACGACACGAACCCGCGCTCGGTCGCGTTCCAGGTCGACCGCATGGCCGAACACCTCGGGGTGCTCCCGCACCGGCCCGGGACCGCCCCGGGGGTATCGGTCCACGCGGCTGCGGAGGCGGTGCTCGGGACCGCTCCGTCGGACCTGGCCCGCGCCGGCTCCACGGGTCGACGCGATCGGCTCTGCGACTTCGTCCTCACCGTTCGCGGTGGACTGCTCGCCGAGGCCGCGGCGATCAACGGGACCTGGTTCTCGACCCCCGGCGCTGCGCACCGGCTCCGCCAGGAGCTCGCATGACACCGGCCGCCACCCGGTACCGGGTGTCCCACCGGACCCGGTACGCGTACTCCGCTCCCGTCAGCCATGGCCAGACGATCGCCCATCTGGTGCCTCGCACGACGGCCACGCAGGTCGTCGTGGCCGCTGCGCTGTCGACCGAGCCTGCGCCCGACCACCGCTCGGAGTACACCGACGGGTTCGGCAACCGGGTCACCTACCTTGCGTTCGAGGAACCCCACTACGCCATCGAGTTGACGGCGACGTCCGAGGTGCTCGTGGAGCCGTTCGCGTGGCCGGCGTCGTCACCCCCCTGGGAGGAGGTCGTGACGGCGCTCGACACGGACCGCACGGCGGCCGGCATCGAGGCCCGCACGTGCCGCACCCCGTCGACCATGGTCACCTGGCCGCCGGAGGCGCAGGACCTGGCCCGCGGCGCGTTCCGCCCAGGTCGCCCCCTCCACGATGCCGTCGGCGAGCTCACCACCCGGATCCACCGCGAGTTCCGTTTCGACCCGTCGGCGACCGACGTCTCCACACCCGTCGCCGACGTGCTCGCGCGGCGGCGCGGCGTGTGCCAGGACTTCGCCCACCTGGCGATCGCGTGCTGTCGCTCGCTCGGTCTCGCCGCCCGCTACGTGAGTGGCTACCTCGAGACGCTGCCACCGCCCGGTCGGCCCAAGCTGGTCGGCGCCGACGCCTCGCACGCCTGGTTCGCCGTCTACCTCCCCGGTTGGGGCTGGTTCGACGCCGACCCGACGAACGATCAGGCGCCGCCCCGCCGTCACGTCACCGTCGCCTGGGGTCGGGACTACGCCGACGTCGCGCCCGCCCGGGGGGTCGTGTTCGGTCCGGCGACCATGCAGGAGCTCGACGTCGCCGTCGACGTCACCTCGTCCTGACCACCGCGCCAACCGGCCCATCCCTGCCACACCCTGGCGAGAAGCTGTGGCCATGGCCGCCGACGCCCCCTGGGGCACCTCCGCTCCCCACCCGGGCCCGGGGGAGTCGGCCACCACGTTGCGCTTCGCGCAGGCGGCCCGTGCGCTCACCGCCGAGGCTCGCCGTCGCGGCCTGGTCGCGCCGGGGTTCCGCAGCCCGCCGCGGCTCCCCGGCGTCGATCGCAGCCTGGTGCGCCGCAACGGTGCACCCACCGTGGCCGTGCGGGTCCGGGGTCGGGCCTGGGAGGCGGTCCTCGCCGATCTGATCGCCGGGATCATCGTGGTGAACGGTCTCGTCGGGCCCGAAGCCGACCGGGTGCGCGGTGCGCTGTGGGCCGCCGCCGGCTATGCGCCGATGGCAGCGGCGGCCTGAGCCTCAGGACCCTCGCCGGGGCTTTCGTCCCTGTCGCGGTGGAACGCCGGCTGTTGTGCTCGCACCGTGCCCTCACGCTTGGACGACCTGCGAACCGAGGTCCGAGCCTTCGTCACGGACCATGCCCCGGACGGTCTCGGCGCACTCGAGGCCCATCCGCCCCACGATCGCGTCCCGACGCCTGCGGTCGTGGAGTGGACGCGCCGGCTCCGGGCCGGACGGTGGCTGTGCCCGTCCTGGCCGGTGGCCTACGGCGGTCGCGCGCTGTCCCCGGTCGAGGTGGCGGTCGTGAACGAGACCTTCGCTCGTGCCGGTGCCCCCCGGGTCGTGCTCGGCGTCGGTGAGCGCCTCGTCGCCCCGACCCTCCTGGCCCACGGCTCGACCGAACAGAAGGCGCGCTTCCTGCCGCCGTTGCTCGCCGGCGAGGAGCACTGGTGCCAAGGGTTCTCTGAACCCGAGGCCGGTTCGGACCTCGCCTCGCTGCGTACCCGCGCCACCCTCGACGGGGACCGGCTCGTGATCACCGGGCAGAAGGTGTGGA
>JBILVB010000242.1:0-4044 GCA_044370695.1 Acidimicrobiales bacterium
CCGGGACCGACGATGATCTGCAGGCGGTTGGTGGCGAACACGACGGGGGCGCCGTCGACCAGCCCGGCGGCGGCGAGCTCGTCCATGTTGGCCGTGTCGGCGGAAGCGAACACGTCGGCCGGTGCGCCCTGGACGATCTGCCGCGCGAGCGTCGACGAGGCGTCGAAGCTGAAGGTGACCGTCGCGTTCGGGTTCGCCGCCGTGAACGCCGTGGCGACCTCGCCGAACGCCTCGCTGAGCGAGGCGGCGGCGAAGACGGTGATCCGCCCCTGCACGGCTGGGGTGGACGCTGGTGTGGTGGGTGCGCTCTCGGTGGTGTCCCCGCCGCAGCCGGCAGCGAGGACGACGGTCGCTGCGAGTGCGGCGACGATGCTGCGGGGAGCGGGCACCGACGAATCATAGTCAATACATGACTATGATTAGGCAACTCCTGATTAGCGGGGCGACCGGCTACACCTGCAGCGTGGACGTCGAGCTGCCGCTGGCCGAGCAGGTCTGCCTCGCCCTCGTGGCCGAGGGCGTCGAGCACGGCTGGGCGCTCGGCACGCTGCTGTCCCCCGACGGCGAACTAGGCCGGATCTGGAGCCTCACCCGGCCGTTGACCTACCGGGCGATCGATCGCCTCGTCGAGCGGGGTCTGGTGGTTCGGTCCGGCACCGGTACGGGGCGCAGCCGCGAGCGGAACCTGCTCGCCGTCTCGCCCGCCGGCCGGGCCGCAACCGACGCGTGGCTCGACGAGCCGGTCGAGCACCTGCGCGACGTGCGCACTGAGCTGTTGCTCAAGCTCGCGCTGCGGGCCCGGACCGGCCGCCCCGCCGAACCGCTGCTCGTGGCCCAGCGCGCTCGCTTCGACACGGTGATCGACCGACTCGTCGCCGCCCCGGCTGCCGACCCGGTCGCGCAGTGGCGGGCCGAGAGCGCTCGCGCCGTGCGCCGGTTCCTCGACCGGGCGGTCGGCCCGAAGGTCGCCACGCCCGAGGGCGAGCTGCAGGTGAGCGCCCGCAACCAACTCCGGGCGACGATCGTGTCGATCGGCCCAGGCGACGTGCTCGTCTCGGTGAAGGTACGGCTACCCGACGGCCAGACGCTCACCTCGGTGGTCACCCGGGAAGCGGTCGAGGCGCTCGACCTCGCCGTCGGCGACGAGGTGGTCGCGCTCGTGAAGTCGACCGAGGTGATGCTCGGGCGGATTCGCCGTTGAGCGCGGCGTCAGGTCGGCACGAGCGACCGCAGGGCGACCCGGAGGTATTCGATCCCCCGCTCGTCGAGCTCCCAGTGCGTGTCCCCGGCGGACGGGTGATGGGCTCGAACGGTGCCGGGCTTGCCCCGCTCGAAGACCGCCGTCAGCACGACGCCGCGAGTCGGCTCCCAGATGAGACGAGTGCCGCCCTCGGCCGTGTGCTCGATGCGCCCGCCGTCGCTCACCGATCCGAGTTGGTCGAGCAGGGCGGCCGCTCGCCGGGACGGCGACGGTTCGGTCGGCTCGATCGGCTCGGACCGGGCCGCCGAGAGCCGGCGCGGTGCCCGGCGACGGCTGCGGGCGCCCCGCTCCGCCTCGTGGCCGGCCACGCAGAGCAACAGCATCGCCTGCGCCACGGATATCCCCTCGCGGTCTGCGAGATCCTGCGCCACTTGGCGCCGAGGTCGGCGGTCGTCGATCCAAGGGGAGATGTCGATCACGTCACCGGGCATGGCGCCTCGAGTCGTCGCTAGGTATTAGTAGTAAAACTTATACCCGTCGAAGCATTCCGGTACCAACGGGCCGGAGGTGCTCAACCGGAAGTTTCTTCGAGCAGGCGGCGACGCTCGTCGGCGGCGAGTGCGTCCACGACGTCGTCGAGGTCGCCGGCGAGCACCTGGGTCATCCGGTAGATCGTGAACCCGATCCGGTGGTCCGTGACCCGGTTCTCCTTGAAGTTGTAGGTGCGGATCTTCTCGCTGCGTCCGCCGCCGCCGACCTGGCTCCGTCGCTCGGCCGACAGCGCGTTCGCGGCGCGGTCCTGCTCGAGCTGCAGGAGCCGGGCCCGCAGCACCTGCAGGGCGCGGGCGCGGTTCTGGAGCTGGCTGCGCTCGTCCTGCATGGTCACCACCAACCCGGTGGGCCGGTGGGTGATCCGCACGGCGGAGTCGGTGGTGTTGACGTGCTGGCCGCCCGCCCCGGACGACCGGTAGGTGTCGACGACCAGGTCACCGGGGTCGAGATCGACCTCGACCTCGTCGGCCTCGGGCAGCACGGCCACGGTCGCCGAGGACGTGTGCACCCGGCCCTGGCTCTCGGTGGCCGGCACCCGCTGGACGCGGTGCGGGCCGCCTTCGAAGCGCAGGTGGCGCCAGGCGTCGTCGCCGCGCACGACGAAGGTGACCTGGTTGATGCCGCCCAGTTCGGACGGGTCCTCGGAGAGCACCTCGATCTTCCAGCCGTGACGGCCCGCGTAGGCGCGGTACATCTCGTAGAGGTCCCGGGCGAACAGGTTGGCCTCCTCGCCGCCCTCGGCCCCCCGGATCTCCAGGATCACGGCCTTGCCGTCGTTGGGGTCCTTGGGGAGCAACAGCACCCGCAGCTCGTCGTCGAGCCGCTCGATCGTCGCCCGGGTGGCGGTGGCCTCGGCGTCGAGCGCAGCGCGGTCCTCGCCGGTGGCCTCGCCGAGGAGTTCCTCGATCGCGCCGAGGTCGTCCACACAGCTGCGGTAGCGCCGTGCGACGTCGACGAGCGCCCCGAGCTGCTTGTGACGGGTGGTCACGGCCCGCAGGCGCTTGCCGTCGCCGATGACGGCCGGGTCGGCCAGCGCAGCCTCGAGCTCGGCGAACTCGGCTTCGATCCCGGCGAGGCGTTCCAGCACGACGGGTCACGCTACCGGCCGGTACCCGCGGGCCCGGAGGTCTCGGCCGGTAGCGTCGGACGCCTCATGGGACCCTTCGCTGCTGCCGCCGCCCGGATCGCTCCCCTCGATCCGCTGGCCGCCGCGGCGGCCGAGGCGCGCCACGCCCGCCTGCTCAAGCCGGTCGGGTCGCTCGGACGGCTCGAGACCCTCGGGGTGCAGCTCGCCGGGATCGCCGGCGTGTGCCCGCCGCCGGTGCCCGACCGGGCGGTGGTCGCCGTGTTCGCGGGCGACCACGGCGTCGTGTCGGCCGGGGTGACACCGTGGCCCCAGTCCGTCACGGCGGCGATGGTGGCGGCCGTCGCCACCGGCCGAGCAGCGATCTCGATATTGGCCGGCCGGATCGGCGCCCGGCTCGTGGTGGTCGACGTCGGGGTCGCCACGGCGCTGCCGCCGGCCGTTGCCGATCACCCTGCGGTCTGGGTCCGCACCGTGCGCCGAGGCACCGGTGATCTCTCCGCCGGCGCGGCGATGACGGTCGCGGAGGCCGAGGCTGCGCTCGACGTCGGGGCGGCGGTGGCCGAGCAACTCGTCACCGACGGCGCCCGGTTGCTGGTCACCGGCGACCTCGGGATCGGGAACACCACGCCCTCGGCCGCGCTGATCGCCGCGTCCACCGGCCGTAGCGCCCGGGAGTGCACCGGCCGGGGGACCGGGATCGACGACGAGATGCTGGCCCGCAAGCGGGCCGTCGTCGGCGCCGCCGTGGGGAGCCTGCCGCCGGGCCTCGGCCCGGTCGAGGTGCTGGCCTCGGTCGGCGGGCTCGAGCACGCCGGGCTTGCCGGCTTCATCGTCGGGGGCGCTGCCGCAGGGGTGCCAGTCGTGCTCGACGGCGTGATCGCGCTGTCGGCGGCCTGTGTGGCCGAGGCGCTCGTGCCGGGGGTGATCGCACGGTGTATCGCCGGTCACCGTTCGGCCGAGCCGGGGGCGACGGTGGCGCTCGAACACCTCGGGCTCGAACCGTTGGTCGATCTCGGCCTGCGGCTCGGCGAGGGAACCGGGGCGGCGCTGGCCGTGCCCCTGGTCCAGGCCGCTGCCGCGACGCTGGCCGGCATGGGCACCCTGGACGAACTGGGCGGTTAGGTGTCCCCGGCCGGGCCGTTGGTGACATCCGCCGACGCAAGGCTCGCCTGGGTACGCCGCTCGAAATCCTTGCGTTCGTCGG
>JBILVB010000243.1:0-4028 GCA_044370695.1 Acidimicrobiales bacterium
CGCCGGTAGCGGGTCGACCGGGAGCCGAGCGCCCGGGCACTACGGTCCGCACCCGACGAGGAGGATGCGATGTATCCCGGCGCATACGCCCAAGAACATCCGGACCGCACGTGTTTCGTCATGGCGGCCTCCGGCCGGATCGTCACCTACGGCGAGTTCGAGGCCCGTTCGAACCGTCTCGCCCACCTGTTGCGGGCGCAGGGTCTGCAGCGCCTGGGCCACTTCGCCATCTTCATGGAGAACAACGACCGGTACCTCGAGGCGTGCAGCGCCGGGCAGCGCGCCGGCCTCTACTACACGCCGGTCAACAGCCACCTGACGGCCGACGAGTTGGCGTTCATCGTCAACGACAGCATGTCCACGGTGCTCGTCGTCTCGGCAGCCACCCGGGCCGTTGCGGCAGAAGCGCTTGCGCAATGCCCGGGCGTGACGCTCGCCCTGTGTGTCGGTGGTACCGGTGGCGACGACCGGTTCGTCGACTACGAGACGGCTGTGGCCGCCTACCCGGCGACCCCCATCGCCGACGAGCGGCTCGGGGTGGCCATGCTGTACTCGTCGGGCACGACCGGTCGGCCCAAGGGCATCCTGCGCCCGTTGCCCGACCAGAGCCCCGCCGAGCAGACACCGCTGTTCGTCTTCCTGAACGACCTGTGGCACTACCGGCCCGGCATGACGTACCTGTCGCCGGCGCCGCTCTACCACTCGGCTCCCCAGGCCGCCGTGGGCCTCACACTGTCCAACGGCGGCACGGTGATCGTGATGGAACGCTTCGACCCCGAGCAGTACCTCGCGCTGGTCGAGCGCCATCGGGTCACCCACAGCCAGTTGGTGCCGACGATGTTCAGCCGCATGCTGAAGCTGCCGCCCGAGGTGCGCGAACGCTACGACCTCAGCTCGCTCGAGGTCGTCGTGCACGCGGCGGCGCCGTGCCCGGTGCCGGTCAAGGAGCAGATGATCGAGTGGTGGGGGCCGATCATCCACGAGTACTACGGCGCCACCGAAGGTCTCGGGTTCACCGCCTGCGATTCGCAGGAGTGGTTGGCGCACAAGGGCACCGTTGGCCGGGTGATCCTCGGTGATCTCCACGTCCTCGACGACGAGGGCCGGGAGTGCCCGACGGGGACGTCGGGGACGTTGTGGTTCGAGACGGCGACGCCGTTCTCCTACTTCAACGACGAGGCCAAGACCCGGGAGGCCACCTCACCCGACGGCACGATGACGACGGTCAACGACGTCGGCTACCTCGACGAGGACGGCTACGTCTACCTCACCGATCGCAAGACCTACATGATCATCTCCGGCGGCGTGAACGTGTACCCGCAGGAGTGCGAGAACCTGCTCATCACCCACCCCAAGGTGGCCGACGCCGCGGTGTTCGGGGTCCCCAACGAGGATCTCGGCGAGGAGGTGAAGGCGGTCGTGCAGGTGATGCCCGGCATCGAGCCCGGGCCGGATCTGGAGCGTGAGCTGATCGCGTTCTGCCGGGAGCACCTCGCAACGATCAAGTGCCCACGCAGCGTCGACTTCGCCGCCGAGTTGCCTCGGCTGCCGACCGGGAAGCTGTACAAGCGACTGCTGCGTGACCGCTACTGGGAAGGGCACGCGAAGCGGATCTGACCGGCGCCGTCACGGGATGGCGTCCACGAGGGCGTCGAGCCGCTCGAGGGTGGCCGGGAGCGTGCCGCCCGTGTCCAGCTCGAGGGCCTCGGGCCAGGGCGCGAACCGTGCGGCCATGGCGGCGGCGACAGCGGGGGTGGCGTCGCTCGGGTGGGTCGCCGGGTCACGGCTGCGCAGGCGGGCATCGGCGACACCGACCGCTGCGACACACCGCAGCTCGACCAGTGCTGCGGATGCCTTCCGAGCGAGGGCGCGGAACTCGTTGCGCCGCAACGTGTCGTGGAACGAACCGTCGACGACGACGGATTCGCCGCGCGCCAGCGCGATCGCAGCGCGTGCCGACAGGTCCCGGTACACCGCCGCGGTCGCCGCCGGGTCGTAGGCGCCTCGCCCCCAGGCGGCTGGGGCAGGCTCGCCGAGGCCTTCCCGGCGCAGGCGGTCGGTCCCGAGGACCACCCAGCCGCGGCGGTCCCCCAGGGCGTCGGCGATCGTCGACTTGCCGGTGCCGGGTAGGCCGCCGACGAGGACGAGCCGGACGGTGCCGGCGTGCAGGCGGTCCCGGCAGAGCGTGAGTAGTCGTTCGCTCTCGTCCTGCGCGGCTGGATCGCCGCCCGCCCGGTACCGGGCCACCTTCGCCCGCACGAGGGCCCGGTATGCGGTGAAGTGCTCGGCCAGGCTCCCCGGGTGGTGCTCGCCGGAGTGCTCCTGATAGCGGCTGAGGAACCGCGCAGCGAGATCCGGCCGGCCCCGGTGGCGCAGGTCCATGAGCAGGAACGCGACGTCGAGCAGTACGTCGCCGTAGCGGAACCGTTCGTCGAACTCGAGGCAGTCGAGCACCCGGGGGCCGTCGTCGAGGCAGTAGATGTCGGCGCACAGCAGGTCGCCGTGGCCGTCGACCGCGAGCCCGCGGGCGGCCCGTTCGGCCAGCAGGGGGTGCCGGCCGTCGAGGTAGGTGTGGGCTGCCGCTCGGATCGCGTCGAGGTCGTTCGCCGGGGCGCCGAGCCGGGCGAGATCGTCGAGGCTGTCGTCCCACAGCGAGGCGACCGCTGCGGGCGTGGCGGCGGCGTCGATCGCCGGTGACCGGGCTGCCCGGGCGTGGAACGACGCGACGATCCGGGCCAGGCGGTCGAGGCACGGCGTTACGTCCACGCGGTGATCGAGCAGCGCCGCCAGCGAGCGTGATGCCGGGAGGAGACGCATCACGACGGCCCAGTCGACGACGGTGCCGTCCGGGTCGGTGACCGCCTCGAGGCCGAGGTAGACGTCCGGACAGATCCGCCGGTTGAGCATGACCTCGTGCTCACAGAGGCGACGCCGGTCGGCGAGGCTGCGCTGGTCCACGAAGCCGAAGGCCTGCGGCAGTTTGCGCTTGTAGACGCGCCCGTCGACGGTGACGAGGCGGGAGATGTGCGTCGCGGCCAGCAGCGGGGCGCGGTCGAGGGCGTTGCGGTCCACGGCGTGGTCATGACACGGGCTCGGGGGGCCTGCCAGGGCCGGTCGTCCCGCGCCACGGTGGGTAGGTGCTGACGATGGAATTGCGGCAGCCCGGTCCGGTCGGATCGCACCCGCTGGTGGCATGCGATCGACCCACCCCCGAGCCCGGCCCGGGCGAGGTCGTCAATGCGATCCACCTCGACGGGATCCCACGGTTCGACCTCGGCGACCTGTGGTGGGAGCGAACGCTGCGTTGCGTGGCCAACGTGACGCGCACCGGCGTGAACGCTGCGAGGACGATCGTCCCTGGTGCGCGACGCCCCGGTCGGGCAGTGTTCGGGGGTGCGCCGTGGACCCACTGCCGTCGGGGCCGGTGAGGCTGCGTCGATCGTGGCGGTCGATGCGGCGGTACCGATCGATGCGGTGGCGCGCCGGTCGTGGTGGCGGTTCGTGCTCGGCGCTGCGGTCGGTGTCGGGGCGTCGGTCGCCGTCGTGCAAGCCGCTGGTGGTCTCGCCGAGGCGCTCGGGGCGGTCGAGCGCCTCGACGCGTCGTGGTTGCTGGTGGCCGGGTTCGCCGTGCTGGCCCGGGTGGGCGCGTACGCGACACAGGTCCGGCTGCTCGATCGGGGGCGGTTCCCCGCGGCAGCGGGCGTGGCGCTCACCCTCTACGGGCTCGGTGCCGTCACCCCGGCCGCACCGGCCGAGGGTCTGGTCCTCGCCGAACGGGAGTTGCGGCGCCGAGGACGTTCCCGGGAGCACGCCGTGCTGGTGCTGGGGTTCAGCGAGTGGTTCGCTCAGCGCACCTTCTACGTCGTGGCGATCGCCGCGCTGCTCGGTGCGCTCGCGTTCGGTCAGGTGACCCTCGCCGAGACCTGGCCGTTGCTCGTCGTCGCGGCGTTGATCGCTGCGGTGCTCGTCGTGACGGCCGTGCTGGCGATGCGACCCGGTCGGGCCCGCCGGAGTGCCGCGGCGGTGGC
>JBILVB010000101.1:0-14146 GCA_044370695.1 Acidimicrobiales bacterium
TCCCGGAGCGGACGTTGGCGGTCGCGCACCGCCTTGCCGATCACCTCGGACATCCGCCCGTCACCCTTCACCCACGAGACCCGGACGTCGTCGCGACCGCCGAAGCGAACGTCGGGCACGAGGTCGGTGAGCACGACTTGCTCCACGCCGGACTCGCCGAGGGAGGGCAGGACCCGCTCGATGTAGCGCAGGAACAGCCGGTTGGGGCCGATCACGAGCACGCCCTGGTCCTCGAGGGGGAACCGGTAGGTGTACAGCAGGTACGCAGCCCGATGGAGCGCAACGACCGTCTTGCCGGTGCCCGGTCCGCCCTGGACGACGAGCACTCCGGCCTGCGGGGACCGGATGATCTCGTCCTGCTCGGCCTGGATGGTGGCGACGATGTCGCCGAGTTGGCCGGTGCGCCCGCGCTCGAGCGCGGCGAGCAGGGTGGACCACCCACGGATGCCTTCGGGCGCGTCGGCCCCGATGCCGAGGTGCCCCTCACCGAACAACTCGTCCTCGATGCCGACGATGCGCCGCTCGACCGAGGCGAAGTGCCGGCGTCGGACCAGGCCCATCGGCTGACGGCCGGTGGCGCGGTAGAACGGTTCCGCGACCGGTGCACGCCAGTCGACGACGACGGGCTCGCGTTGCTCGTCGGAGACGGCCAGGCGGCCGATGTGGAAGCTCTCGACGGCACCGTCGGCATCGGTGCGGTCGATCCGGCCGAACACCAGGGCGTGCCGGTGCAGGTCGAGCTGGCTGAGGCGGGTGGAGATCGCCTCCTCGATCACCTCGGCCTCGTAGCGGGCCTGGTGGGTGCCGCCGCTGCCGACCTCGGTCAGTTCCCGCAGCCGCCACGCCTCGGCGCGGTCACGCTCGAGACACGCGTAGGCCCGATCCAGGTGGGCTTGTTCGGCGGCGAGGTCCGGGTGGTGCTGCATCGTGCGGTCGGCGTTTCGGGAAGGGAGTCAACCCTATCGGTCCACCGCAGGTGACGTGAAGGTCCACCCGCCGGAGGCGCAGCCGTCACCGGCCGAACGCGGCGAGCCGTTCGGCCATGTCTTCGGGGACCCCGTGGGGGTTGCGGCGCTCGTTCGCAAGCGCCTCGGGCCGCGACAGACGCGCGCTGTCGGCGTACAGCCGTTTGTAGATGCGATTCGACCCCCGGGACGCGGCGACGATCTCGGCGCACAGCGAGGCGATCGTGGGGTCGAGTGCGTCGTCGGCCACGCAATGGTCGACCAGACCGAGGGCCGCCGCCGTCTCGCCGTCGATCCGCCGGGCGGTGAAGGAGAGCTCCTTGGCCCGGCTGCGCCCGACGCGTTCGGGCAGGCGTACCGACAACCCCCAGACCGGGACCAGACCCCACTGCCCGTGGGTATCGCCGAGGCGAGCGGAGCTCGACGCGACGAGGAGGTCGCAACCGAGCGCGAGTTCGAGCCCGCCGGTGTAGCAGTGCCCCTGGATGCGGGCGATGGTGGGAACGGGAAGGGCCTCGAGGGCGTCGATCGTGTCGGCCTGGTAGGTGGGCGTCGGTGCCCGTTCGCCGGCCGAGATGGCGGCCAGGTCGTTCCCGGCACAGAACGCCCGGCCCGCTCCCGTCAGCACCACCACGCGCACCGAGTCGTCCGTGGCGATCGCGTCGAGGTGGGCGCGCAGTTCGACGAACGACGCCGGGGTCAGCGCGTTCAACTTCTCGGGACGGTTCAGGGTGAGCGTGCACACGCCGCCATCGTCGTGGCGCAGGACCAGGGTCATGCCCGCACGCTAGACCGGCGGTCCTCGGACGATGCCTAGATCTCGATCGTGGTCCCGACCTCGAACACCTGGCGGGCCGGGAGGCTGAAGAACCGGGCGGCGCTCGCGGCCGTGCGGTTCTGGAGTACGAAGATCTGCTCCCGTAGCGGATTCATGTGGTGAACCGGCGCAGTCACCACCGTCTCGCGGCCGAGGAAGTACGTGATGGTGGACGGGTCGATCGGTTGACCGGCGAGCACGAGCCGGCCGAGCTCGGTCGGCACGTCCGGGGTGTCCATGAAGCCGAACGTGAGCTGGACCTGCCAGATGCCCGGCCCGACGCGTTGGTACTCGGCGCGCTCGGGTACCGGCACCGATGGCCGGTCGGCGGTTTCGATGGACAGCAGCAGGACGCGTTCGTGCAGGACCCGGTTGTGCTGCAGGTTGGCGAGCAGTGCCGGAGGTACGGCTCCGGCGTCCTTGAACAGGAAGGCCGCCGTCCCCGGCACCCGCTCCCACAGCCGGTCGGGGAGCGTCTCGACGAACGGCTCGATGAGCGTCTGACCCCGCTTGATCTCCGAGGCGACGATGCGGCGGCCGGTACGCCACGTGGTCATCAGCGTGAACTGCACCACGCCGACACCGAGCGCGAACCAGCCTCCGTGGGGGATCTTGACGACCTGTGCGACCAGGAACGCAAGGTCGATGCCGAGCAGCGGGAGACCGACCGCGAGGACCCGCCAGCGCGGCCACGACCATCGGTGTGTCGCGACGCCCATGTACAGCAGTGTGGTGATCGCCATCGTGCCGGTCACGGCGATGCCGTACGCGGCTGCGAGCGAGCTCGACGTCTGGAATCCGATCACGAGGCCGATGCAGGAGACCATGAGTATCCAGTTGACGATCGGCACGTAGACCTGCCCCATCTGATGGGCGGAGGTCTGTACGACCTTGACGCGGGGGAGGTAGTCGAGCCGCATCGCCTGTGTCGTCAACGAGAACGCGCCCGAGATGAGCGCCTGGGACGCGATGACCGTCGCCGTGGTCGCGAGAACGACGAGCGGCCAGATCGCCCAGTTCGGTGCCATCAGGAAGAACGGGCTCTCGATCGCCTCGGGATGGCCGGCGAGCAGCGCACCCTGCCCGAGGTAGTTGAGCATCAGCGCCGGGAACACGAGGGTGAACCAGCCGAGCTTGATCGGCCGGCGTCCGAAATGGCCCATGTCGGCGTAGAGCGCCTCGCCGCCGGTGACGACGAGGAAGACCGAGCCGAGCGCCCACAGCGCGCTCCAGCGGTACTCGGTGAAGAAGTCGATCGCCCGGAGCGGGTTGATGGCCACGAGCACCCCGGGGTTGGCCACGATCTGCTTGAGACCGAGCACACCGAGGACGATGAACCAGATCAGCATGATCGGTCCGAACACGCGGCCGATGCCGCCGGTTCCCCGCCGCTGGATCACGAACAACGCCGCGAGGATCACGATCGCGATCTCGATCACGACCGAGCGGAAGGCGTCGGTTGCCACGTTGAGGCCTTCGACCGCGCTGAGCACCGAGATCGCCGGCGTGATCATCCCGTCGCCGTAGAGCAGCGCGGTGCCGAAGATGCCGAGCGCGGTGAGCACGACGGTCGTGCGCCCGGCCACCGATCGCTGGAGCAGCGAGGTGAGGGCGAGGATGCCGCCCTCTCCCTTGTTGTCGGCTCGCATCACGAGCGCCAGGTACTTGATCGAGATGACGATGATCAACGCCCACACGGCGAGCGATGCCGCACCGATCGCACCGGCCTCGTTCACTGCGAGGTCGTGACCTTCGAATGCCTCTCGGAAGGCGTAGAGCGGGCTGGTACCGATGTCGCCGTAGACGATGCCCAATGCCCCGAGCGCGAGCCCGACGAGGGCGAACCGAGTGGGAGCCGGGTGGTGGTCGGCCGCCGGGGCAGTGGTCACGGAGCGCAAAGGGTACCCATCTCGGCGTGCCGGAGTGTGCTGCGCACCGTTAGCGTCCGCAACGACCCCATGACTGCGCCCATCGACTCCCCCTTCCTGGCCGCCTGTCGGAGCGAACCCGTGGCGCTCACGCCGGTGTGGTTCATGCGACAGGCTGGACGCAGCCTGCCCGAGTATCGAGCCGTCCGCGGGCCCGGCTCGATCCTCGATGCCATCGCCAACCCGGAGCTGTCCGCGGAGATCACCCTGCAACCCGTCCGCCGGCACGGCGTCGATGCCGCGGTGCTCTACAGCGACATCGTGGTGCCGGTCGCAGCGATCGGGTTCGGAGTCGACGTCGCGCCCGGGACGGGCCCGGTGGTGGCCGACCCGTTCCGGAGCGCGGCGGACCTCGGGCGACTCCGTCCCCTCGAGCCCGAGGTGGACACCCCGTACGTACTCGAGACGTGTCGCATCCTGGCGCGGGAGCTGACCGTGCCGCTGCTCGGATTCGCCGGTGCCCCGTTCACGGTGGCGAGCTACCTCGTGGAGGGCCGGCCGTCGCGGACCTACACCCGCACCAAGGCGCTCATGTACGGCGACGAGAGCCTCTGGCACCGACTCATGGAGCGCCTCGCCGATCTGGCCCTCGTGTCGTTGCGGTCGCAGCTCGACGCCGGGGCGCAGGCCGTCCAGCTATTCGACTCGTGGGCCGGAGCGCTCGACCGTGACGACTACGAGCGGTACGTCCGACCGCATTCGGCCCGGGTGCTCGCCGGCGTGGCCGCATCCCATCCGTCGGCGCCGAAGGTGCACTACGGGGTGAACACCGGTGAGTTGCTCGGGTCGATGGCGGCAGCGGGTGCGGACGTGATCGGGGTCGACTGGCGGACCCGCCTCGACGATGCCCGGGCCCGGCTCCCGATCGGGGTCGGGGTGCAGGGCAATCTGGATCCCGCCGCCGTCGTCGCGGGCTGGCCGGCGTGCCGGGCCAAAGCCGATGCGGTGCTCGCAGCCAACGGTGGCCGAGCGGGCCACGTGTTCAACCTCGGTCACGGCGTGCTGCCCGAGACCGACCCCGGCGTGCTGACCGAACTGGTGGGCTACGTCCACGAGAGGACCCGTCGATGACCGCAATCCCCCAGGCCGACCCCCGTACCGCGGTGCTGTTGATGGCGTACGGCACGCCGCGCACCCCCGCCGAGATCGAGCCGTACTACACCGACATCCGGCGCGGGCGGCCCCCGACCCCGGAACTGCTCGCCGAGCTCGTCGCCCGCTACGACGCGATCGGGGGGATCTCGCCGCTGGCGCAGCGGACCGAAGCGCAGCGGGACCGGCTGCAAGCGGCGCTCGACGACCGGATGCCGGGCGCGTTCGAAGTGGTGCTCGGCCTCAAGCACGCACACCCGTCGATCGAAGAAGCCGTCGGCGACCTCGCCAGGCGCGGGTTCCGACGGATCGTCGGGCTCGTGCTCGCACCCCATTTCTCGTCGTTCTCGATCGGCCAGTACCTCGGGCGTGCGGCGCAAGCCGCTGGTCCGCACGGGATCGAGGTGCTCGGCATCGAGTCCTGGCACCTGTTGCCGGCCTACGTGGAGTTCCTCGCCGCCGGCGTCCGGGCCGGACTCGCCGAGCTGCCGGCCGACTCCCGGGTGCTGTTCACGGCGCACTCGTTGCCGCAACGGATCATCGACGCGGGCGACCCGTACCCCGAGCAGCTCCGGGCCACCGCCGAGGCCGTGGCCGACCGGGTCGGCCTCGGACCCGATCGGTGGTCGGTGGCCTGGCAGTCCGCCGGTCGCACCCCCGAACCGTGGATCGGACCGGACGTGCTCGAGGTGATCGGTGCGCCGAACGGCTGGGCCGGGGTGCTGGTGTGCGCGTGCGGCTTCGTCGCGGACCACCTCGAGGTGCTCTACGACCTCGACCTCGAAGCGGCCGGCCACGCCGAACGGCTCGGTGTCGCCTTCGGGCGTACCCCGGCGCTCAACGACGACCCGGCCACCTTCGCTGCGCTGGCCGGGCTGGTGATCGAACGCAACGGCGTCGGGCCCGCGTGAGACGCGTCGCCGTCGTCGGCGGCGGCATCACCGGGCTCGCGGCCGCCCATCGCCTCGCCGGTACCGGGCACGAGGTGGTGGTGCTCGAGCGTGACGACCGGCTCGGCGGCAAGATCCGCAGCTCGCCCTTCGCCGGCCTGCCCGCCGTCGAGGAGGGTCCTGACGCCGTGCTCGCACGGGTGCCGTGGGCGGTGGATCTCCTGCGTGAGGTCGGGCTCGGTGACGACCTCGTGAGCCCTGCCGTCGGGAAGGCCTACGTCTGGTGGGGCGGCCGGCTCCACCCGATTCCGGACGGGCTCGTGCTCGGCGTTCCGGCCGGGTTGTTCGGTCTCGCCCGCAGCCCGCTGCTGTCGTGGCCGGGCAAGCTCCGTGCTGCGCTCGAACCCGCCCTGCCCCGCCGCGACGTCGGCGACAGCCTGGGCCGGCTGATCCGCTCCCGGTTCGGCGACGAAGTGGCCGAACGGCTCGTCGACCCCCTGGTCGGCGGTATCAACGCCGGCGACGCCGACCGGCTGTCGCTCGCCTCCGTCCCCCAGATCGCGGCGGTGGCCGCCCGCAGCCGGAGCGTGCTGGTCGGGCTGCGCGCCCAGCCGGTCGCCCCCCGGGGTCCGGACCACCCGGTGTTCGTGACACCGCGCGCCGGGCTCGGTGCGCTCGTCGATGCGCTCTCGGGCCGCATCGTCGCCGCCGGCGGCGACGTGCGTACCGCCACCGGGGTGACGGCGCTCGAACCCGCTGGGTCGGGCGCGTGGCGGCTCACCGGGGTCGGACCGCACGGCGCGGCGTTCGCATCCCTGTTCGACGCCGTGCTCCTCGCGACACCGGCGCATGCGGCGGCCCCGCTGCTCGCGACGGTGAGTCCGGCGGCCGCTCGGCTGGCGGGCGCCATCGAGCACGCCTCGGTCGTGATGGTGACGGTCGCCTATCCGGCGGCTGCGGTGCCCCGAGCGCTCGATGCGTCGGGGCACCTCGTGCCGAAGCCCGTGCAACGGCACGTCACCGCGGCGTCCTGGGCGTCGACCAAGTGGGCGCACTGGCGGGCGCCGGGTCAGGTGCTGTTCCGGGTGTCGGTCGGTCGGTTCGGGGACGAACACGCCGTGGACCTGCCCGATGCCGAGGTCCTCGCTGCGGTGTCGGGCGACCTCTACGAGCAGCTCGGGATCGATGCCGAACCGACCGCAGTGCGGATCACCCGGTGGCCGAAGTCGTTCCCCCAGTACGAGCCGGGCCACGCCGGGCGTGTCGCTGCGATCGAGCAGGCGCTCGAGCACGACGCGCCGGGAGTGACGGTCGCGGGAGCTGCCTACCGCGGGGTCGGCATCCCGGCGTGTATCAACCAGGGTCAGCAGGCGGCCGCTGCAGTCCTGCGGCGGCTCGATGGCTGAGGCGCTTGCGGTGCGGGCACTCCTCCGGGTTCCCTAGGCTGAGGTGATGCGACGCATCGCGGTGGCCCTGATGCTCCTCGCGGCATGCGGTTCCGCCGAGGGTGCCGTGCCGGCGAGCCCGCCGCGTCCGACCGAACTGCCGCCCGAGGCCGTGGTCCCGTCGCCGACGTCGGCGACCAGCCTCCCGCCGGCGGTCAGTGCGGCGATCGCTCGCGCCGCCGCCGTGTCCACGACGACCGAGACGCCGACGACGGTGCCGACGACGGCCGAGGCGCCGACGACGGTGCCGACGACGGCCGAGGCGCCGACGACCACCGAGCCCGAACCGCCCCCGGTTCCGCAACCGCCACCCCTGCAGACCCGGCCTCGCTGGGCCGGCTCGCTCGTCGGGCGCATCGTCATCCCCAAGCTCGGGATCGATGCGCCGATGCGGGAGGGCGTCGACATGACCACGCTCGATCTCGGCCCGGGGTACTGGCCCGGCTCGGCACTGCCCGGTCGCAACGGCAACCTCGTCGTCGCCGGGCATCGCACGAGCCACACCAAACCGTTCCGCTACATCGACCAGCTCGAACCCGGTGACGAGGTGCTGTTCGACGTGGACGGGGTGCAGCACCGGTACGTGATGTCCGGCCACGAGATCGTCACCCCCGACCGGGTCGACATCATCAACCCCACCTCGACGCCGACCGCCACGCTGTTCGCCTGCCACCCACCCGGTTCGACGCGTTACCGGTACGTCGTGCGGCTCGACCTCGTCCCCTGAAGCCGGAGCCGAACGCGTCAGCCGAGGTGCGGCATCACCCGTTCGGCGACGTCGCGGAGCACCTTTTCCTTGCACGCCAACGGCGGGAGGATCATCACCTGATCCAGACCGGCCTCGTCGAGCGCTCGCAGCCGGTCGACGAGTCGGTCGGCGGTGCCGACCAGACAGGTGGCCTCGATCAGCTCGCGGGTGACGAACCGTTCCTCGTCGGGCTCCACCCAGCAGTTGTGGCCCCGGTGGATCCGCAGGTGGACGCGCTCGTCGGGCTCGCTCGCCATGGAGGCCACGTACTCGTCCCACAGCCCCTGCAGGTGCGGGCCCGGTGCCCGGCCGTACTGGCGCCACTGCTCGTAGGAGTAGTGCAGCGCGGCGATGGCGAACGCGCCGGCCTCGGCCCGCACCCGCTCGCTGCCGGCGGTCTCGCCGGGTTCGAGCACGACCATCGTCGTGAGCGATGCGATCGGGAAGCTGCTGCGGTCGATCGTGCGCCCGGCCGACGCTGCCGCGGCGGCGAGCCGGGCCCGCACCCCGGCCACCGCTGCAGGGTTCGGCGGAACCGACAGCACGGCCCCGTCGCCGTAGGCGCCGGCGATCGCCAACGACTTCGGACCGAACGACGACACGTAGAGCGGGATCTCCGGTTCGAACGCCACGAACCCGGCGTCGGGCATCAGGTGCCGGGTGGGCGCCGTGCGGCCCCGCCACGACAGCTCGGCCTCCTCGCCGCGTAGCAACGGCCGGAGCTCGCGCAGGTACCGCTCGAACTCGGCCATCGACATCGGCTTGTGGCCCATCACCCGCATGGCGGTGTTGCCGGTGCCGATCCCGCAGAAGACCCGACCGGGAGCGATCCGGTTGATCGTCGCCATGCCCGACGCGAGGACGGCGGGCGGTCGGGTGCCGGCGACGTTGACGCCGGTGCCGATGCGCACCCGGGCCGTGCGGTCCGCGACGAGCGCGAGCGTGGCGAACGGGTCGGACCACAGCATCTGGCTGTCGGCCACCCAGAGGTGCGTGTAGCCGAGGTCCTCGGCCAGCACGGCATAGTCGATGTCGTCGATCTTGGCGGCGATGCAGACCCCGAGCTCCATGGGCTGCACCCTAGGGGTCGGGCTCGGCCCGACCGTCCGGAGGGGCTCGGCGCCGGGCAGAATCGTCCACCGACATGGCCGTGATCCGACAGCTGCCGGCGGCGGCCGCCTCCTTGGGTGCCGGGGCGCTGGTCGCGGCGTCGCTCCCGCCGTGGGGCTGGTGGCCGTTGGCCTTCATCGGCATCGCCGTGCTCGAACGCCTCGGCGCCGGCCGGTCCCGCCGGGGCCGGTTCGCCACGACCTGGCTGTTCGGCGTTGCCTGGCTGGCTCCCGGGATGGGCTGGATGTGGGCCTTCTCGATGCCGGGCTACGTGGTCGCCGTGGCGGCCTACGCGGCCTATCTCGGCCTGGCTGCTGCGGTCGCGCCCGCCGGGTCGTGGCGGTGGCTGGGCTTGCCCGCGGCCCTCACCCTGGCCGAACTGGTGCGCTTCGCGTTCCCCTTCGGCGGCGTACCGCTCGCCAGCCTGGCCGTCGGTCAGGTCGCCGGTCCGTTGGGCGCGATCGCCCCGCTCGTCGGCGCGCTCGGCATCACGTGGGCGACGTTCGCACTGGGCGCCGCACTGGGCGCCGCACTGGGCGCCGGGCTCGGGGCGGTGGTCGGTGCGGTGCCGGGAGTCCGGCGACGGCTGCGGTGGCAGCCGCTGGTGGCAACGGCAGGGGTGGTCGGTGCACTCGTGGTCGCGGGTGGCGTCGTCGACACCGACGTGGTCGGTACCCGGCGCGTGGCCCTCGTGCAGGGAGGCGGTGAGCAGGGCACCCGCGCCATCTCCACCCCGAAGCGTCTCGTCCTCGAACGGCACGAAGCCGCCTCGGCCGCCGTGCCGGCGGGGGTCGATCTCGTCGTCTGGCCGGAGAACGTGATCATCCCGACGTGCGCGCCGGCCGACGAGGTCGACGGGGCCTGCCTGTTCTCCAACTCGAAGGAGCTGACCGAGGTGGCGGCGCTGGCCGCGCGGACCGGCGCGCCGTACGCCGTGGGGATCACCGAGGACGACGGTGCCGACCGCTTCACCAACGCCCAGGTCGTCGTCCAGCCCGACGGCACCCAGACCGGCCGCTACGACAAGGTCCGCCGCGTGCCGTTCGGCGAGTACGTCCCGCTGCGGGGCCTGGTGGAGTCGCTCGGCGCCCCGACCCGGCAGCTCGTTCCCCGCGACGCGACCGCCGGTCCCGGTCCCGGGTTCGTCGAGGTACCCGGGATCGGCCGGATCGGGGTGGTGATCTCGTGGGAGGTGTTCTTCGGTGGCCGCGCCCGCGACGGCGTCGGCCACGGTGGGCAATTGGTGCTCAACCCGACCAACGGCGCCAGTTACGAAGGCACGATCCTGCAATCCCAGCAGGTGGCGTCGTCGCGCCTGCGAGCCCGGGAGACCGGCCGGTGGGTCGTCCAGGTGGCGCCGACCGGGTTCTCCGCGTTCGTGGCACCCGACGGCACCGTGGTCGAACGCACCGGCCAGCGCGAGCAGGCGGTACGGGTGCACGAGGTCGAGTTGCGTACCGGGTCGACGCCGTACGTGCGCTTCGGTGACCGGCCGGTCGTCGCCGCGGCCGTGGCTGCACTGGCGGCGGCGTGGTGGCTGACGCGACGCCCGGCGAAGGCGGCGCCGCGGCCGCCGACGGACGCCCCGCAGGCGTCCGAGGCGGGCTGATCAGAGCTCGACGAGGACGGTGACGGGCCCGTCGTTGACCAGCTCGACGGCCATCGTGGTTCGGAACCGGCCCGTCGCCACCGTCGCTCCGAGCCGGCGAAGTTCCTCGCCGACGAGCGCCACGAGCGGTTCGGCGTGCTCGGGTCGGGCGGCGGCGAGCCAGCTCGGTCGGCGGCCAGCGGAGGTGTCGCCGTAGAGGGTGAACTGGCTCACGACCAGCACCTCGCCGGTGGTGTCGGCCACGGAGCGGTTCATCACCCCGGCGTCGTCGTCCATCACGCGCAGGTTCCACAGCTTGGCGGCCAGCTTTCGGGCGGTCGCCTCGTCGTCGGCGTGGGTGACTCCGACGAGCACGCACAACCCGGGCCCGATGGCACCGACCACCTCGCCGCCGACGGTCACCGACGCCCGGCTCACCCGCTGGACCAACGCACGCACGGACGGGCATGGTTGCAGACGTGTCGCCGCTCGCCCGATTCGCCGCCGCCGGTGGGGTGCACGAGATCCCGTTGCCGGCCGGTGTACCCGGACGTCTGTGGGCGTGCGGGTTCAGCGTCGTGGTGCACGACCCGGCCGACGCGCTCGGTGTGATCGGGGCCGACACCCTCGTGTGCCTGCTGGAACGGCCCGAGATCGAGCGCCGGTCGGACCGCTTCGCCGGCTGGCTGGCCGCGCCCGAACCCCATCGGGCCCGATGGTGGCCGATCGAGGACCACGGCGTCGCGGACGACGCCACCACCGAGGTGTGGGCGGCCGAGCTCGCCGACGACCTGCAGGCCGGCCACGGGGTGGTGCTCCACTGCGGTGCCGGCCTCGGGCGCACGGGGCAGCTCGCCGTGCTGGCGCTCGGCCGGCTCGGCGCCGGCCTCGACGACGCGCTCGTGCTCGTGCGCCGGCACCGGCCCGGCGCCGGGCCGCAGTCCGACGAGCAGTTGGCGCAGCTGCTACGGCTCGGCGGTGACCGCCACCTCGACGGTGGCGACGACATCGGTCGCTGACCGGCACACCTCGACGCGATTTGTGCCCGGCACCGTCACCCAACCCGTGTCACGCCAGGTCTGCGTCGCCCGGGGGTCGAGCGCGACGGTCACGACGGCCGACGCGCCCGGCGCGAGGTCGACGGTGGTGAACCCGGCGAGTACCCGGGGCTGCCAGCGGTTCGGCGGTGTCACGTACACCTGGACCACCTCGTGCCCGGCGCGCACTCCGGTGTTGACGACGGTGAGCCGCGCTGCGGCCGGGCCTGCCCGGTCGGCGCCGACGACCGAGATGTCGTTCCAGGAGAACGTCGTGTACGACAGACCGTGCCCGAACGGGAACCGACTGGGAACCGACCGGGCCGAGTACCAGCGGTGGCCGATGAACACCCCTTCGGCGTAGCGCAGCACGCCGCCGCGACCGGGATGGTCGAGGTAGGCGGGCGTGTCGGCGAGGCGGTAGGGCACCGTCATCGGGAGCCGTCCGGAGGCGTCGGCGGCACCGCAGACGACGTCGGCGAGCGCGTCGCCGAACTCCTGACCCGGGAAGAAGGCCTGGACCAACGCCGCGACGTCGTCGGACCAGTCCATCGTGACCGGGCTGCCGCTGTTGACGACGACGACCGTGCGCGGATTCGCGGCGGCGACGGCCCGCACGAGTTCGTCCTGACGGCCAGGGAGGTCCATCGAGTCGCGGTCGTGGCCCTCGGTCTCCCACTCGTGGGTGGTGCCGACGACGACGACGGCGACGTCGGCGGCCGCAGCGGCTGCGACGGCGCGATCGAACGCGTCCGGCGGCTCGGGGGCGAGCCAGCCGACCTGCACCGCAGTGACGCCGGGGCCGATCGTCGGGTGCAACTCGGCCCGCACGACGGCGGTCCCGCCCGGGTGGTCGAGGCGGGCCCGTACCTCGGTGGAGCCGTAGCCGAACCACACCCGACCGGGGATCCAGTCGGTGTTGTCGATGACGAGGGCGTCGTCGATCCACAGCCGGGTGGCGCCGGTGCCGACGAGCGAGAACGTCGAGGTGCCCGCGGGCAACTCGGCCTGTCCTACGAGGGTGAGCACCGAGCCGTCGCGGGGCCGGTCGCTGACGAGCAGGGAGGCGCGTCGGACGGTCTGGCTGCCGCTCGAGCGACCGTCACGGTCGGTCCAGGTGGCGGTGAATCCGGTCCCGGCGCCGGGCAGAGCCGGCAGCAGCTCGTGGATGCTGCAGGCTGGCTCGTGCACGACGCTCACCCCGTGCGGTTCGAGTGCGGCGCGCAGCCCGGCCAGGGGGCCGACGCGGTGCTCGGCCCGGACCTGGGCCGAGCCGCCGCCATGGATCGCGCCGTCGGCCGCGAGCGGACCGACCACCGCGACGCGGGTCAGCTCGGTCGGCTGCAACGGGAGCGTGCCGTCGTTGCGGCACAACACCAGTGAGCGTGCTGCCGCGGTGCGCAGCACCGCTCGGGTCGCCGGGTCGTTCCGGGTCAGCTCGGGGCCCGGCGGCTCGGGCCAACCGCACCAAGCGGCGAGGTCGAGCACCCGGCGGGCCGAGGTGACCACCTCGTCCCGGGTCACCTCGCCGGCCTCGAGCGCGCCGGCCAGCCGTGCGCCGCGATGGATGGGCGGGCCGGGCATCTCGAGGTCGAGTCCGGCGCGCAGCCCGGCGGCGGTCGAGTGCAGACCGAACCAGTCGGACATCACGAGACCGGCGAAGCCCCACTCGTCGCGCAGCACCTCGGTGAGCAACCAGCGGTGGTCGGCGGCGTGGACACCGTCGAGCTTGTTGTACGACGACATCACGCAGCGGGAGCCGGCCTCGCGCACGGCTGCTTCGAACGGCCGGAGGTACACCTCGCGCAGCGTCCGCTCGTCGACCTCGACCGACACGGTCATCCGCTCGTGCTCGGTGTCGTTGACGGCGAAGTGCTTGACGCAGGCGGCGATACCGGCGGCCTGCAATGCACCGATCCACGCCACGGCGACCCGGGCCGACAGCCACGGGTCCTCGCCGTAGCACTCGAAGTTGCGCCCGCCGACGGGGGTGCGGGCCAGGTTCACGGTGGGCGCCAGCACGACCGCTGCGCCCTTGGCCCGGGCCTCGGCGGCCAGGTGGGTGCCGACGGTGCCGACGAGGTCGACGTCCCACGTCGCGGCCAGCGCCTCGCCGCAGGGGAAGCAGGCGGACCGCACGCCGCCGAAGGCGGTTCCCCGCACGCCGTTGGGCCCGTCGGAGACCCGCAGCGCCGGGATGCCGAGCCGGCCGACCGCGGCCGTGTGCCAGTTGTCGGCGCCGGCGACGAGCGCCACGAGTTCTGCGTCGGTGAGCTCGGCCAGCATCGACTCGCGGGCCTCCGGGGAGGGAACGGCCATGGCGGCGGACCGTAACGTGCCGACATGGACATCCCCGACGGTTGGAGCCACGTCGACGGCCGGCTACGTCGCCGGTTCGCCTTCGCCGACTTCTCGGCTGCGTTCGCGTTCATGACCCGGGTGGCGTTGCTGGCCGAGAAGTTCGACCATCACCCGAACTGGTCGAACGTGTGGAACGTCGTCGACATCGACCTCACCTCGCACGAC
>JBILVB010000102.1:0-14143 GCA_044370695.1 Acidimicrobiales bacterium
GGGTCTGCTCGCTCAGCCGAGGGCCTGAGCCCGGTCGGCTCCCGACCCGAGCGCTGCGAGTACCGTCGAGGCATGCGGTCGGTCTCGGCACGGGCGAGCGCTCACACGGACCGGCGTGCCCGCACCGCCGCGCAGCTTCGTGCGAGCGACCGAGTCGGTTCGTCGGCGAGTCGACTGTTGCTCCTGCAACGTCAGGCCGGGAACCGTGCGGTGCAACGGCTCGTCGATCCCGAGTACCGGCTCGACGACCTTCGCGTCCGTGTCAGCAACGCCACTGGCGTGGACGTGACGGACGTGCCAGTGCGCGTCCGTTCCCCGGAGGTCCCGTCGCCCATGCTCGGCGTGGCCCGCGGCGGCGAGGTGGCGTTGCGGGGTGGCCTCGACACGGTGGACGAGCGCCACGTCGCGGCGCACGAACTCGCCCACGTCGCGCTCGGGGAGCCAAGCGCAACGTCTCGTGCCGAACGCGAGCGCGATGCCGACGCGGCCGGACGCCGAGCACTCGCGCAGACGAGTGAGCGCACGTCGTGGTCGGCCCGCCCGTCGGCGACGGCGTTGCGGACGCCGCACTACTTCGATCCTCGGTTCCATCGCGCCTCGGTGGTGAACGCCTTGGCCGGCCCGTCGGGCGGGGGGTTCACGGCCGAGGAGATCGGCATGATCTACCAGGCCAACTGGGAGCGGGACCTCTCGCAGGTCCATCCGGCGCTCGCCAACGTGATCTCGTCCTGGAAGCGGGTGAAGCTCGCCGCCGCCGAGCCCGCAACGCCCGGCCCGGATCGCGAGCGGGCCGTGACGGCCGCCGAGCAGGATTTCATGGGCGTGTGCGCTGCGCTGCTCGATCAGGTGCAGGCCACGGGGGTCGAGGGCTTCAAGAACACCCGCTCGTTCGGGGGATATGCCTTCTGGGAGCACATGGACAACCCGGGCGACAGCACCAACGAGCTGGTGCAGTTCGTCGAGCAGCGGCGAGTCGAGCTCACGATCCCGGCCGACGTCACCCATCCCCACCTGTTCATCTCCCGTGAGTACATCAAGCAGATGCTCGTCGACGCCGTGGCTCTCGTGTTCCCGGACACGCCGCTGACCGGGGCCGCCGCCGACGCCGCAGCAGCGTCGCGGGCTCGGCTGGCGGTCATCCGACCCGAGGCCGACCGTCTCGAGGGCTCCTCGATCGCACCGGGCGGCGACTCGGCGCCGGTCGCCGCCGAGACCGCCGCGCACGTGCGCACCGCCCATCCCGACACCTCGACGGCCCCCTCGGGCGCTCCGCCCGCTGCGTTCGAGCGGCTCGGCCGGGCTTCCCATGCCCTGGAGGACTTCTGGTCGCATTCGAACTTCATCGAGATGGCGATCGGCGAGGCCCGCTTCAACAACGATCTCGCCGATCTCGAACGCAACGAGGGCCTCACGACAGCGACGTTCGGTCAGACGGACGCGTCGCATGCCATCGCCCACAAGGTCCGTGGGCTGGCCGACGAGATCGACGCCGAACTGCCGCTCCTTCGCCACCTGAGCGGACGCGGTGCCCTCCCGTCGCCAGCGGACGTGCGAGCCGGCGATCTGGCACTGCCGGCACACGAGTCCGAGCACGACGAGACCGGACGTTTCGGACACCTCTACCGAGCCGCCCGCCAGCGCGGCCCCTTCGAGGCCCTGGCCCAGGACCCCGCCCTCGCCGGAGCCGTCACCGGCGGCGCCGTGACGGGAGGGCTGCGTGCGTGGTTGGGCGCCGACGACCCGCGCAACAACGCGCTGTTGCGGACCCTCGGCGGCGGCCTGGCCGGCGGGCTCGGCGCGCTCGGCGGCCTCATCGGCGGAGCGGTCGTCGGGGCCGGGACCGGGTGGCTCGAAGGCGGATCCGCCGCCGGACACGCCGTCGACGGCGACGGTCCGGCCACCTGGGCCGGGGCCCTCGCCGCGGGGGCCGGGAGCGCGATCGGCTTCGTGACCGGCGCAGTGTCGGGCGCCGTCGGCGGCACGTTGGGCTCGTACTCGGAACATGACGACGGTTCCGGGGTTGCCGCAGGTGCGCTCTCCGGTGCGCGTCTGTTCGGGGACGGCGCCGTCTCCGGCTTGGCGCTCGAGCTCCTGGTCAGCAGGGACGGGGTCGCGCTGCTGCGGTCGGTCGCGGAACGCATGGAGCGCGAGACCCGCGACGAGATCGCCGAAGCCACACCCGGTGCACCGGCAGCGGGCTCCCATTCGCTGCTCGCGAAGGACCAGGCCGGCCACGACGACGACGCGTTCGACCAGCTCCGCACGGCAAAGTTCCACCTCGCCCAGGCGCTGTCCGTCGCCGCGGATCGGATGATCATCGGCGAGATGCGAGCGGCACTCACCGCGCCGAACGCCTCTGTGGCGTCCACGCGCGTCGACGCCATCGCCACCCGCCTCGACGAGCTGACCAGCGCGCCGACCGAGGCCCATCCCCTGTGGCACATCATCGCCGAGCATCGAGCCCGCATCGAGGACGCGCTGACGGCGCACTACCGAACGGCGGCGACGGCTGCGGTCGGCGCCGGCACGGTCACCGACGCCGGAGTACCCGGCGGAGTACCCGACGAACGCTGACCGTCTCGGGCCGGCGAGGGCGGGAGGGGGTCCGCCCGGTCAGCCGAGGGCCTGCGCGAGGTCGTCGATCAGGTCGTCGGGGTGCTCGAGCCCGACCGAGATCCGCACCAACCCGTCGGAGATCCCCGCGAGCGCCCGCTCCTCGGGGGTGAGGCCGACATGGGTCGAGTTCGCCGGGCTCGACACGAGCGTCTCGGGCCCGCCGAGCGACGA
Source organism: Acidimicrobiales bacterium (assembly GCA_044370695.1). GTDB lineage: Bacteria > Actinomycetota > Acidimicrobiia > Acidimicrobiales > Ilumatobacteraceae > JBEIFW01. Next base: position 2,788 of record JBILVB010000102.1, read on the forward strand.
CGCCATCTGGGCGATCCGAACGCCCTCCACCAGGCGCCGCCCGGCTGCCAACCCGCCGGCCAGGTCCACCGACAGCATTCCGCCGAAGTGCCGCATCTGCCGGCGGGCGAGATCGTGCTGCGGGTGCGTGGCCAGGCCGGGGTAGTTCACCGCGGCCACCGCCGGATGCCCGGCGAGGAACTCGGCGAGCCGCGCCGCCGTGTCGGACTGACGGGCGAGGCGAACCGGCAGCGTTCGAATACCGCGCAGCCCGTTGAGTGCATCGAACGGCGACGCCGTCGCGCCGTGGAGCACCCCGTAGCTCCAGATGGCGTCGATCAGGTCCTTCTCGCCGGCGACCACCCCGAGCGTCGCGTCGTTGTGGCCGCTGATCCCCTTCGTGGCCGAGTGCACCACCAGGCTCACCCCGTGGACGAGCGGCTGCTGTGCGGCCGGGGTCGCGAACGTGGAATCGACCACCGTGAACGGACCCTGCAGCGAGCCCAACTCGTCGAGATCGACGAGCGAGAGCTGCGGGTTGGCCGGGGTCTCGGCCATTACCAGCATCGTGCGGCCCGGCCGCACCGCCTCGGCGAACGCCCCCGGCCGCGACCCGTCGACGAAGGTGACCTCCATCCCGAACCGGGTGCACACCCCCTGCAGGAACAGCTGCGTGCCCGAGTAGATGTGCCGCTGGGCGACGATGTGGTCGCCCGGGGAGCACAGTGCCATCACCACCGTGGCGATCGCGCCCATCCCCGAGCCGAACGCCATCGCCGATTCCGCCCGCTCGAGTGCCGCCACCGCCTCCTCGAAGGCGGTCACCGTGGGGTTCGCGTACCGGCTGTAGAACTGTTGCGCGCGCAACCGGGTGGAGGATCGCCGGGCGTCGTCGAGCGTCGGGTTGCGCCACACCGAGCTGGCCCACAGCGGGGTGGCCATCGAGGTGCCGTTCGCCGAGCGCCCCGCCTGGATGGCGACGGTGTCCGGGTGCGGTGCGGGCGATTCGGGATGCGCGCTCATGCGAGGTGCTCCAGGAAGCGGGTGATGGCGGCCCCGACCTGATCGAGGTCGATGAGGAAGCTGTCGTGGCCGTGCGGCGAGTCGATCTCGACGTATTCCGCCGGCGTGCCGGCGTCTCGCAGCAGCTGCACGATCTGGCGTTGCTGGTAGCTCGGGTAGAGCACGTCGCTGTGGATCCCGATCGACATCGTCGGCACGCGGATCCGGGCCATCGCCGACTGGAGCCCCCCGCGGCCCCGGCCGACGTCGTGCAGGTCCATCGCCTTGCCGATCACGCAGTAGCTGTTCGCGTCGAAGCGCCGCACGAGCTTCTCACCGTGGTAGTCGAGGTAGCGCTCGATCTCGAAGCGCTGCCACAGGTCGAACCGTTCCGGTGCCGACCCGCCGTCGGCGAGCTGGCGGCCGAACCGGTCGGTGAACACGTCGTCGGACCGGAACGTGATCTGGGCGATCATCCGGGCGATCATCAGCCCCGTGTGCGGGCCCTCGCCCGACGCCGCGTCGTAGTAGTCACCACCGTGGAACCCGGGATCGAGCTTGATGGCCCGACGGCCGATCGCCCCCCAGCCGATCTGTTGCGCGGTGGACTGTGCACAGGTGGCGATCGGCAGGATCGAACGCACCCGATCCGGGAACGTGACCGCCCACTCGAGCACCTGCATGCCGCCCATCGAGCCACCCACGACGCTGGCCCACCGGCGCACGCCGAGTCGGTCGGCGAGCACCGCCTGCGTGCGGACCATGTCCCGGATCGTCACGACCGGGAACGCCGATCCGAACGGTCGTCCCGTGGCCGGGTCGAGCGACGCCGGTCCGCTCGAGCCCTGGCAGCCGCCGAGCACGTTCGCGCACACCACGAACCATCGGTCGGTGTCGATGGGGCAGCCGGGTCCGACGATCCCCTCCCACCATCCGGCCGTCGGTTGTCCCGGACCCATCGGACCCACGACGTGCGCGTCGCCGGTCCACGCGTGGCAGAGCAGGATCGCGTTCGACCCGTCGTCAGCGAGCCGGCCCCACGTCTCGTACGCCAGCGTCACGTCGCGCAGACGGCCGCCGCCTTCGAGCATCAGCGGACGGTCGGTCGCCATCGTCACGAACTTCCGCTGGGCGACGGGATCGCCGACGCGCCAGGCTCCGCTCACCGGCAGCGGCGGTCGTTGCATCGTCCCTCCTCGTGCGCTCGCACCCGACTCGACTCGTGCACGCACCCGGACCGGACGCTTCGTTGCCGGCGCACCGGGGGCACCGGTAGCCGGCCACATCTCCCGCCGAGACGGGAAGGCACCTTGGGACGTCCGGCCCAGGTTGCCGGACCCTCCACGAGGGAGGGTCGCTCCGGATGCAGCGCAACGAGTGTAGTGGGATCGGCTCAGGTCGCGTAGCGAGATTCGAGCTCGGCGATCTCCGGCAGGCCGACGATCGCCGTGAATTCGTCGAACGGGACGAGGCGGTCGAGGTGGTTGCGCAGGGTCCCCTCCTCGTGCAGCACCCCGAAGGCATCGCGCAGGGCCCGGGTTGCGGCGAACAACCCTCCGACCGGGGTGATCACGAACCGGAACCCTCGGGCGGCCAGCTCGGCCGGGGTGAGCAATGGGGTGCGGCCGGCTTCGACCATGTTGGCCACCAGCGGGATGTCGGGCAGGGCGGCGGCGATGGCGTCGAGTTCGTCGAGGCTCTGCGGGGCCTCGACGAACAGGGCGTCGACGCCGCAGTCGCGCGCCATGCGCGCCCGCTCGATCGCCTCCGCCAGTCCGATCGGTGCCCGGGCGTCGGTGCGCGCCGTGACGTGCAGATGGCTGCGGCGGTCGCACGCAGCGCGCAGTTTGGCCAGCCACTCCCCCCGCTCGACCACCTGCTTGCCGGCCATGTGGCCGCACCGCTTCGGCCAGACCTGGTCCTCGAGGAACATCCCCGAAGCGCCGGCCGCCTCCCACAACTCGACCGTGCGCCGCACCGAGATCGGGTTCCCGTACCCGGTGTCGGCGTCGACGACGATCGGTGTACCGGTTGCGACCGCCGCGATCCGGCGGGCCGCGTCGGCCACCTCGGTCTGGGTGAGGAGACCGACATCGGGCACCCCGAGCAGTGTGCCGGCGACCGCGTAGCCCGACACGAACAGCGCCTCGAACCCAGCCTGTACGGCGAGCCGGGCGGACAACCCGTCCCAGACCCCCGGCAGCAGGAGCGGCTCGGGGCGGGCCAGGCGCGCTCGCAGCGCGTCGCCGCTCACGGCTGCCCCCCGGCGGCCCGCGACGTCTCCCGCACCTGGCGGGGCTCGTAGATCGCAGTGTGGGCGACACGGGCCACCGGCCGGTCCGCATCGCCGAGCACGAGGACGTCGAGATCGACGAAACCGTGGCCCTTGTGCTCGCGCACGCCCATGACGAGCGCCCGCACGGTGAGCGGCTCGTCGAGATGGGCGAGGCCGAGGTGTTGCACCTGCGACCCGACGTGGATCCACGGCCCGAGCACCACGTTGCGTACGAGGATGTCGTTCGCGGCCCGGACCAGCCAACCGGGATGGACCAGTCGCCGGTCGAGGTAGACCGGATCGGTCTCCCGGACGGCGGTGAGGTACTCGCGTCCGACCTCCGCCGCGAGCGGGAACGGGACCGCGCCGAGCGCCTCGACCCCAAGCGCCGCCGCGGAGGCCACCGGGCGTGGGCGAGGTGGTGCAGGTGCCGGCCACCGCATGGGGTCGACGAGGGGCGCGCGGTCGGGCAAGGAGGCGGCGCCGGTCGCCAACGTCGCTCCGTCGGCCGGCCGGCGCAGCTCGAGCGTGAGCGATCCGTCCGCTTCCTGCGACGCCCACACCTCCACCGTGTCGCCGTCGTAGGTCGGTGAGCCGAACCGGCAGGCGATCGTGCCGTGGTCGAGCCAGTCGAGCCCCCACCGCTCGAGGGGCGCAGCCGTCAGGTACGCGTGCACGTCGACCCCCGGGACGAGTCCGCCGGTGAACCCGAACCGGGACGCCACGGCGTCGTCGTGGATCTTGTTGTCGCTGTCGGTCGCGGTGTTGAACGCGACCAGTGTGCGCACGAGCCCCATGCGCTCGGAGGCTACGGCTCCCAGCCCGCGAAGGCGTCGATCATCGCGTGGACGTCGCCGAGCGGGTACAGGATCGGGCAGGTGGCGCCGTCGCGCAGGTAGTCGGCCACCTTCGCCCGCGCCTCGGCCGGCGTCCCTGAGGCCGTCAGCATCTGCACGATCTCATCGGGCACCAGCTTGGACGCCGCTTCCACCTGCTCGTGGGTCGCCGGCCAGGTGAGTACCTCCCCCACCTTGTCGAGCAGCGACTGCGGCACGCCGGAGGCCTTCATGATGTGAGGCTGCTGGCCGAGGTACTGCGTCACCATCAGCCGGGCCATGTCGAGCGCAGTGGCTCGATCCTCGTGGACCGAGCACACGACGAGCTGCGGGCGGTCGATGTCGTCGACCGAGCGCCCCGCCTTGGCCGCGCCGGCGGCCAGGTGTTCCATGGCGACCCGGTTGTAGTCGGGTGACACCAGGTAGTTCAGCACCACCCCGTCGCAGATCTCCCCGGCCAGCTCCATCATCTGCATACCCGTCGCACCGAGGTAGATCGGCACGTCCTTGGGTCGGCGCTCCTGGTAGACGTAGTCGAGCTCGACGCCGTCGAGGTGCACGAACTCGCCGTGCATGGTCACGGTCTCGTTGTGCAGCAACGCCCGGACCGCAGTGACGATCTCCCGCATCGCCCGCAGCGGCTTGGCTCGGCTGATCCCCACCTTGGCGGCCAACGGATCCCACCACGCACCGATGCCCAGGATCACCCGGCCCGGCGCCAGGTCGTCGAGGGTCGAGAAGGTGGCGGCGAGCCGGGCCGGGTTGCGGCTCCAGCAGTCGACCACCCCGGACCCCACCTTGATCCGCTCGGTGACCGACGCGAACGCCGCGAGCGGCACGGTCGCTTCGCGCACGAGGCGGCTCTCGGCCTGCCACACGGCGTCGAATCCCTTCGCCTCGGCGTACTGGGCGAAGCCCATGCCCTGACGCACGGTGTGGGCGTCCTGCAGGTACAACGCGACGGGAACGGGCATCGGGGACTCCTTCGCAGACGGCTACAGCTTCGAGAACAACCGCACGGCCTGCTCGGCCGCTTTGGCCCGGACCTCGTCGAGGTCGACCCGGGTCGGGCGGCCGTCGGCGACGAGCACCTCGCCGTCGACGACCACCTCGAGGGCGCGCACCCCCGGACTGAACGCGACGTGCCACGCCGATTCGGCATGGTCGTAGTTCCACGTCACCCGGTCCTGCGCCACCGCGGGGAAGAATCGCTCCGCCCCGTTCGCCAACCACCCCCAGGGCGTGTCGGGCGAGGCGAGCACGTCGTGCTCTCGCAGGCGCACGTAGGCGAGGCGGAACTCCTCGAGCATGTCGGCGCCGATGCCGTCGGTGCCGAGCACCACCGGGTTCGGGCGCGACGTCGGCCGTGCGTAGCCGACGCCGTTGTTCATGTTCGACCGCGGGTTGTGGGCGATCGTGCCGGGAAGGTCCTGACCCAGGTGCACGCAGTGCACGAGCAGCCAGTCGTCGGTCGCCAGGCGCGCGAGCCGTACCCCGGCGTCCCGATCGACGGGTCCCTCAGCGACGTGGACGTGGACGCCGACCCCGAGGTCGTTCGCCAGGCCCGCGGCGGCCTCGAGCGTCTCGTCGCTGCAGGTGAACGCGGCGTGCACCCCGACCATCCCGCGGCCCCCGGCCCGAAGGAACCGTTCGCATTCGGCCAGACCGCGCCGCGCCCCATCGGTCATGCGCCCGGGCGGACCCTCCGCCCCGGTCACGAGCGTTCCGTCGTCGGCCCAGCGGTCGGTGACGCCGTAGGCCACGTCGAGGCGCACCCCGACCGTCGCGCATGCGTCGGCGATCACCGACAAGCTGCCCTCGATGCACGACGGCGACTCGTGGTGGTCGACGATCGCCGTCGTGCCGCACAGCAGTGCTTCGGTGGCGCCGAGCAGCGCGGAGGCACGGAGCATGTCGTGGTCGAGCGCCACGTCGAGGCGCCACCAGATCTGATCGAGGATCGACAGGAAGTCGGTCGGCTGACGGGGCGGGGCCGGCATCCCGCGCGCGAGGGCCGAGTACAGGTGGTGGTGCCCGCAGACCAGGCCGGGGGTGACGGCGCCCATCGGGTCAGTCGTCGCCGGCGGCGGCCGCAGCCTTCGGCTTGAGCGGCAACGTCGAGCGCCACCGCCCGTCGGCCTCGTGGAGCGCCGCTGCGACGGCCGGCGCCGTCGGCACGAGACCGATCTCGCCGACCCCCTTGATCCCGTACGGCGAGCGGGGTTGGGGGACCTCGACGAGTTCCACCTCGATCGGGGGGACGTCCTTGGCCCGCAGGATCCCCAACCCCCGCAACGTCATCGTGGTCGGGAAGCCGGTGTCGGGATCGTGGGGGAAGTCCTCGGTGAGGGCGTAGCCGAGACCCATGTGCACCGAGCCTTCGATCTGGCCTTCGCACAGCAACGGGTTCACCGCCCGGCCGACGTCGTGCACGGCCACCACCCGCTCGATCGCCTGGCTGGCCGGGTCCATCACGACGAGCTGCGCGGCGTATCCGAACGCAGCGTGGATCGTCGGATTCGGATGGTCCGGATCACCGAGCAGCTGGGTCCAGTCCACGACGTGCTCGCCGACATGGTCGACATCGGGGGCGCAGCCGGCGGCCTTGGCCTTCTCGCACGCCGACCGCACGCTGCCCGCCGCCATCAGGGTGCCGCGGCTGCCCGTCGTCTGGCCGAAGCCGAGCTCCCGGGTGGTGTCGACGATGACGTCGACCCGGGCCGGATCGAGCCCGAGTTCGTGGCACGCCACCTGCAGGGCCACGGTGTGCACCCCCTGGCCCATCTCGGTCCAGCCATGGCGGACCTCGACCCGACCCGTGTCGGACCGGAACCGCACGACGGCACGGGTCAGCTCACGAAAGCCGTTGCCAAGCCCCGAATTCTTCAACCCGAGCCCGAGGCCGACCGCCTTGCCGGCCGCCCGGGCCGCCTCGTACCGGCCCCTGATCGCGTCGAGGCAGGCCTCGGCACCTGCGGCGCCGTCGTCCATGATCTGCCCCGGGCCCCACACCTCTCCGGGCCGGATCACGTTGCGCTTGCGGATCTCCCAGCCGGAGATGCCCACCCGCTCGGCGAGCCGGTCGAGCACCCCTTCCATTGCGAACTGCGCCTGGTTGGCGCCGAACCCGCGGAACGCGCCACACACCGGGTTGTTGGTGCGCACCGCCACGTTGCGCACGTCGATGGTCGGCAACCGGTACGGGCCCGACGCATGGCCGGCGGCCCGTTCGAGCACTTTCATGCCGACGCTGGCGTACGAACCGGAATCGCCGATCCCCCGCACCTTCAGCGCCGTCAGGTGCCCGTCGGCGTCGCAGCCCGCCCAGTACTCCATGCGGATCGGATGGCGCTTGGCATGGATGCGGAAGCTCTCCTCGCGCGACAGGGTGCACTTGACCGGCCGTCCGAGCAGCCAGGCCGCCAACGCGGTCTGACCCTGGTTGGACATGTCCTCCTTGCCGCCGAACGCCCCACCGTTGGAGACCAGCTCGACGGTCACGAGGTCCTTCATCACGCCGAGCGTCGCGGCGATCTGGTCGCGGTCGTCCCAGACACCCTGGCCGCCGGAATAGACGTGGAGGTGCTCGACGGCGCCGTCCTCCCCCACCGTCGGAACGGCGAGCGTCGACTCGGGCTCGAGGAAGGCATGCTCGATGCGTTGGGTCTGGAACACCTCGTGCACGACGTGCGCGCTGCCGGCGAGGGCGGCGTCCACGTCGCCCCGGGCGTACTGCGACACGCTGAGCACGTTCGACGTCGTGCCCCACACGGCGGGCTCGGGGTCGTCGATCGCTGCGACCGGGTCGGTCAGCGGTCGATGCACGACGTAGTCGACCTCGATCAGCTCGGCGGCGGCCCGCGCGGCGCGCCGGGTGTCGGCGACCACGATCGCGAGCACGTCACCGGCGTAGGAGGTGCGTTCGCCCTCGCCGATGAACGTGGGCCAGTCCTTGTAGATGATGCCGACCTTGCGCGCTCCCGGCACGTCGGCGGCGGTGAAGACCGCCACCACCCCCGGGGCGGCAAGGGCACGTTCGGTGTCGATGCGGACGATGTCGGCGCGGGCGTGATCGGTCAGTCGCAACGCGCCGTGGAGCATGCCGGGCACGCGCAGGTCGTCGACGTAGCCGCGGTCGCCGAGGGCGAGCGCCTCGGCCTCGTACTTCACGCCGCTGCCGCCAACCGTGCCGGCGAGGGCCGTCTCGAACCGCTTGCCCTTCGCGACCGCCTCGATGGCGTCGAGAATCTTCACGTACCCCGTGCACCGGCACAGGTGGGCGCCGAGATGGCGGGCCATGTCCTCGCGTGCGAGGTCGGCGCCCTTCCGATCGATCTGGGCCTTGGCCCGCACGACGATCCCGGGGATGCAGAACCCGCACTGCAGCCCGCCGCAGGCCGCGAAGGCCTCGGCGTAACGGGCCCGTTCGTCGGGGTCGACCCCTTCGAGGGTGACCACCGACTTGCCGGCGACCTTGGCCAGTGGCTGCTGGCAGGACACCACCGCCTTGCCGTCGATGAGCACGGTGCAACAGCCGCACTGTCCCGAAGGCGAGCAGCCGTCCTTGGGCGAGGTGACGCCGAGTTCCTCGCGCAGGGCCGACAACAGGTGCGGATGGTCGTCGGCCACCTCGACCGGGGTGCCGTTGACACGGAACGCGGTGCTCATGGCAGCTCCACTCCTCGCTGGGCGGTGATGCGGGTGTACACCTCCGGCCGGCGGTACCGGTCGAAGTCGAACAGCGTGCCCTTGTACTTCTCGCACCAGTCGAGATCGCAGCGGGCCACCACCAGCTCGTCGCCGGTCGAGAACGCCTGGGCAACGATCTGGCCCGATGGGGCGATGATGCAGGACTGGCCGAGTGAGTCGACGCCTTCTTCGACCCCGCCCTTGGCGACCCCGACGACCCAGGTGCCGTTCTGGTAGGCGCCCGACTGCATCACGAGCGCGTTGTGGAACCCCTGGAGGATGTCCTGGCTGGGGTCGGGCACGTAGTGGATCGGCGTGTTGTACCCGCACAGGATCAACTCGACACCCTGTAGGCCCATCACCCGGTAGCTCTCGGGCCAGCGGCGGTCGTTGCAGATCATCATCCCGACGATCCCGCCGAAGGCCCGCCAGACCCCGAAGCCCTCGGGCCCGGGCTCGAAGTAGTAGCGCTCGGCGTGCTGGAACGGGCGATCGGGTTCGTTGTGCTCGTGCCCGGGGATGTGGACCTTGCGGAACGTGCCGACGATGGAGCCGTCGCGTTCGACGAGGGTCTGCACGTTGTACCGGTGCCGCACACCGTGCTCGTCGGGCTCGGTGAGATGTGCGTACCCGAGGCAGAACCCGACGCCGAGCCGGCGCGCTTCGTCGAAGAGCGGCTGGGTGTCCGGGTTCGGCATCGAGCGTTCGTAGAAGTGGTCGGCCTCGGTGATGTCGGCGACGAACCAGCGGGGGAAGAACGTCGTCAGCGCCAACTCGGGGTAGACGACGAGGTCGCATCCGTGCCGAGCGCCGTCGCGCAGCAGGGCGAGCAGCCGCTCGACGACGTCGGCGCGCGTGTCGCTGCGTTGGACCGGTCCGAGCTGAGCCGCACCGACGGTGACGATCCGAGGCACGGGCCGACCTTGGTGCCCCTTTTACAGAATGTCAAGCACGGGCGTGTGAACGCCCGAGGCTCAAGCGTCGAGGTGACCGTCGGTGATGTGGACGACTCGATCGGCGTAGTGGAGGATCCGCTCGTCGTGGGTGACGACGATCGCTGCGGTGCCCCGGCTCTTCATCTCGTGCCGAATCAGCGCCATGACCTGATCGCCGAGCGCAGTGTCGAGCGCCGAGGTCGGCTCGTCGAACAGCACGAGCGTGGGTTCGTTCATGAGCGCCCGCCCGATCGCGACACGCTGGCGCTGGCCCCCCGACAGCTGGGAGGGCAGGTTGCCCGCCCGGTCCGTCAGGTCGAGCTCGCCGAGAAGCTGGTCCGCACGGCGGCGGGCCGCCGCTCCGGTGCGGCGGCCCATCTCGTCGACGACGAGGAGATTCTCCCGGGCGGTGAGGAACGGGATCAGGTTCACCGACTGGAACACGAAACCGACCGTGGTCCGGCGGAACTCGGTGAGCTGCTTGGCGGAGTACCCGGTGATGTCACGGCCGCCGACGACCACCTGGCCCGACGTGGGCGACAGGATCCCGCCGGCGATCGTGCACAGGGTGGTCTTCCCCGAGCCCGAGGGGCCGACCAGGGCGACGATCTCGTCGGCGCCGACCGTGAGCGTGGCGTGGTCGAGCGCGACGACCTCGCTGTCCCCCATCGGGTACACCTTGCGGACCGCCGTCATCTGCAGCGCAGGGATCGGGTCGGGGTGGGTCACAGCGAACCTCCGATGGCGCTGGCGGGATCCACCCGGAGGACCCGGCGCAGCGAGAACGCGCAGCCGGCGACGGCGGCCACGAGCAGGGTGACGGTCGAGGTGGCGAAGCGCCCGGCCGAGATGGCGAACGGCAACGATCCGGCCGGCACGGTCGCGTCGACCAGCACGGCGAGCGCTCCGGCGATCGCGCAGGCCGACAGCGTGACGACGGCGGCCTGCACGACGAGACCTGCGAACAGCGTGCGCGACGACGCACCGATCGCCTTGAGCACCCCGTAGAGGCCCATGCGCTCCACGGTGAGCAGGGCGAAGAACAGCCCGACGACCACGAGCGCGACGAACACGATGGTGTTGATGATCTGGCCGAAGGTGGCGCGTTGCTCCTTCACCCCGGGGAGTGCGTCGGCGGCGGCTTCCACGGTGAGGGTTCGGGTGGCGCCGCCGGTGGCGGCGTCGATGGCGCCGGCCAGTCCGCCCGGACCGGACGGCGCCCCGACCACCACGAGCGACTGGAACGTGCCGGCCGGCAGGATCTCGTCGGGCCGGTTGGCCGTGAGCACGGTGCGCCAGGTCACCGGGGAGCCCCACAGGGCACCCTGACCCAGGTAGTTGGTCTGCTCGACGAAGCCGATCACCGTGACCGGGCTCCGGGCGGGGCCGAGCCGCAACACCATGCCCTGCTCGACGCCCTGGTCGCGCAGGGTGTCGTCGGCGATCACCTCGCCGTCGGCCGGTGGTGTGTCGGGCAAGCCGCGGGGTGCGACCTCGTAGCCGAACAGCACGGTGTCGACGAGGTCCCGCGGGCCGGCATCGGGGAGTCGGGCACCGAGCTGCACGATCCCGATCCCGCCGGTCCGGGCGACCCCGGGCACCGCCTCGATCCGCGACCGCAGGGTGCCGTCGATCCGGCT